>DWUU01000022.1 GCA_019120575.1 Candidatus Mediterraneibacter quadrami | reverse complement strand
TAAATACATTTTTAGGAGATGCTACGTTTACTAAGTTTTTAAATGCTTTTGATATGACATATGATAAGAAAAATGATAAAGACATATATGATTGTACTAATGAAGGAATTTTTATTGCATGTATGGGACTGAGCAAGAGAGCTACTTGTATTACAGAAGAAAACATTGGTTATTATCTTCAAAATATTGATAATGTTAAATTAGATTCAAATATTATATGTGATATGGTAAAAAATATGATGAAGAGACCATACGAAGGAAATTATTTAAAATAGCAGATAGTATTTCGGGTTGGTCTGGTTTGGATTTAAAATTAATCCGGTACAAATACGAAAAGAAGTTATAAACAATACGAAAAATAAAATCATCAAAAACCATAGAAAATCAGGTGGTTCAAGTTATTAGCTGAGGATCTGGAATAGTAGACAGAGGGTCGGAAAGTTGTATAAACAGTGTATTTTCCGACTCTTAAGGTGCAGTGTGAATTTTATATATTGTACATGGTGTTAGGGAGTAATCGTATATCTGAATGAGGAGAAATATTTACCATGCAAGATTTTCTTATTACATATCAAAGTAAAATTGTAACAGCAACTATATCATTTGTTGTTGCTTTATTTACTACTTTATTAACTCACTTCTTAGGTAATTTTAAATTACGCTATACAGAAAAATTGAAAATTACGAGTGAACTTTCTCGAAAAAAGTATGAGGGAATAACAAAAATAAGGAAAGAGATTGGGATACTAGCGCAATATGAAAATCTAAGTATTACTGAGGATGAAAAATCATTAATTCCTGAAAATATTGGTAAAAACATATATACACCAACTTGTTGCTATTCTTATGAAGCTCTTAGTAAAATCTCATGTATATTAAATGATTTACATGGAGAAGTGGGATATTGTTTGAGACATACATCTGTGATTTATTTAGTGTATATTAGAAATTTTTTAATAGATTTCGGTTTAAAGTGTAAGAGAGCTGGACTCTCGGATGAAGAATTACGCTGGGTTAGTGTTCCACTGTATGAAGGAATACATAAATGGTATAAAAAATTTGATAAAGAGCTAATATATTCTATGAATAGACCTAGCATGAAATATTTCGCACATTCAGGATTGAAGTATAATTGTCTGCTTACAATATATGGATTATACTTTAAGGCAACAGAACCATATAAATATATGAATGATGAAAGAAGTATGTTAAATCAGATGATACGTGATCGAAACATAATTATTGAGTAATACGAAAAAGGTTTTTGAAAAGTCAGATGAAATAATTCCCTAACTGTTTTGAGCAACAATGGTTAAATGAGAAACTTGAGAAATAGGTGGAATATATGTCTGCGAAAGTAGCTGCAGAGGAAAATGACGATTATTTCTAAAGTATATAATGAATTGCGTAAAAGTCAGTTTGATTATTTCAGATTTAATATGGATAATCATAAGCAGATACCTACGTGAATAATGATTAAAGTCGTTAATTTTCTACATTTATTGATATCATTTACGCAAGCAAGAAGCACTGCACGCTTTGTGTAATCGTTATGGTTTGAAGGATACAAATGGACATTCTGATGTGAAACTTTTGATCGAAGTCTGCATTGTTCATCATTAATTTGGGACAGTTGAGCAGGGAAACGTTATACTCTACGATGCTTACAATAAGTCAATTGCCTTTTCAATCTCCTCCCACGGAATCATTTCCCGGATTTTGTTCCCTGCAGCATTTCTTGAGCGGCTGCCGGCTGAGGTTTTGATAATTTCCTGTGCCGCGTCAGCGCATTCCTGCACCTTTTCCGGACTGATCCCGGCCGCTTCAGCCAGCCACAGCAGCAGTTCCGGGCAGCGGATGCGGTTATAAATGATCCGGGCGTCCGTTGACGGGGTAATATTATTAGAAGGATCAGCTAACAATAATCCGGTGTACGCTTCGAGAAAATGCCACTTCTGGTTTGGGTCGGCAGTCTGTTTGCACACGGTCAGACCGCATTCCCAGGCATAGTAGACATATCCGTTTTTATTTGCCGGGGATTGCTGATATTTCTTTATAAATTCTGTTGATACAGGATATTTTTCCTTTGCTTTCTTTAAATAATCTCTCAGGGCCGCAAGAGTCATTTCGGTCGATATCTCCTTTGGTTATTCAATGTACGTCCCGCATCGGAAACGGATCTGAAATAAGTGTATATTTTACCGATGCCTCTGTCAAGAAATGCAGTACGTGTAAAATTGCTCTGTTTTCCGGTAAAATTATTGAACCCTCTTCACCGGAGTGCTATAATTCTCCGGCTACATTAAAAAGAGAGATAATGATGAAAGAGTTTGAATACCATATTCCGCCGGAAGCGGGCGAGCAGCTCGTAGCGCCGGGCAGCGGCTGGACCGGAACGGAATCGAGATCCCGTTCCCGCAGGTTGTGGTGCATCAGGAGCAGTAAGCGTCAGGGCATAAGGGTGCATTACAGGAGAAAACAATTGTGCGGGAACTGCAGCAGGCGGTTGCCCGCACTTTCTATTTGGATTATAATAGTTTCAGTTATAATAGTTTCAAAAAAGGAGACAGGATATGGACTACAGATTTGAAAGAAAAAGAAGCGATTTTTGGATAATTGTTCATGAGCGTGAACAGCAGGATTACAACATATCCGTAAATGAAAAATATACCGGTATTATCAGTCATTTCTGCCCGGATATTGTGGCCTGCAGCCCGACGAAGTGGAAACAGAGCAAAACCCGTGAGGGGATGTGCAACCTCTGGATTCCGGAAAACAGGTATAATCCGGAAGCCATGGATAAATTTTTAAAATGGGGCGAAGAGGCGGTCAATAATGTCCTGTGGATCGGCCTGAATAAAAATATACGGGGGAATTTCGACAGGGAGCTGGATTACTGCATCGCTTCGGATTTCAATATTGTTTACGGAGAAGACAGGACAGAAGCCGGTGAGGCTGAGTACCGGCTGAAATATCACAGTGCTGAACTGACAGATGACGAGTGGAATAAATACCGTGATGTCATAAGAAACAGAATGTCCGCCTGCTGTAAGTACATACCGGTTGATAACGGGGAGAGCTGGTGCGTTTCACCGATGCCGGCCACGGAGTCCGGGAAAGAAAAATTTGCATGGAAAATGGCGGAAAAGATATCCGGCCAGCTGGAACTTCCGTTTGTTGAACCGGTTCTGCGGGTAAGCAAACCGGAGATGAAACAGCTTTCAGCAGCAGAAAGGATTGAAGTCTGGAACAAAATATATGAGGACAACGGCGTTGCCCTTGAAGGGAAGCCGCTCGGAGAAAATGTGATTGTGGTTGACGACCTGTATCAGTCCGGCACAACAATGTGGGAATATGCAAGGTATCTGAAATCGCTGGGTGTAAAATGCGTTTTCGGCATTGTATGCGTTAAATCTTTAAGGGACAGTGACAATATATGATCAACAGAGATGTTTTAAGGATTATTATGGCCAGAGGTTCCGGGGACGGGACGCTGAAGAAAATCATAAAACATATGAGTGACGCATCGTCCTGTCCGCTGAGCGACGTGTGTGAAAGCGTGGATCTGATGAGATCTTTCGGGATCAGGCAGGATGTGGCGCAGAATATTTACGAGTGCCGGGACGCGGCGCTGGCCCTGGAGGAACAGCTCTGTCAGAACGGCGTTGATATGTGCTGGATGGGAGAGGATGCCTTCCCGGAAGGGCTGAAGAAGCTGAGTGAGGGCAATATCCCGGCGGTGCTTTTCTATCGGGGGAACTACAGTCTGCTGCAAAATAAATGCGTCGGCTTTACCGGATCAAGAAAAGTGTCGGAGTCCGGGATAAGGATAACAGACAGTGCCGCCGGCCAGCTGGCGGCCGCCGGGGTTACGGTGGTCAGCGGGTATGCGAAAGGCGTGGATCTTACGGCCCACAGGGCAGCGCTTCAGACGGGCGGAAGTACGGTTTTCGTGATCGTAGAAGGAATACTGAAAAACAGAATCAAGGGCGAAGTAAAAGAACTGCTCGATGAAGGGAATCATCTGTTTGTATCCCAGTTTCCGCCGAATCTGACATGGAATGCTTCAAATGCCATGAAGCGCAATAACACGATCATCGGATTGTCTGACGCGATGCTTCTGATTGAGTCGGCTATGGACGGCGGGACGTTCAATGCAGGGCAGCAGACGCTGAAGAACGGGAAGCCGTTATTTGTCGTGGAGTATGGCACGGACAAACCGACGGCGCAGGGCAACAGATTTTTCCTGCAGCGCGGGGCGTATCCGCTCAGAGGCGACAAAACCGGGAAACCGGTTTTAAAAGGCGTTTATTATGTGCTGGATAAATCCGAAACAACCGGAGAATATGAACAGCTCAGTCTGAAGCTGCAATAGGCAGAAGACGGCCGGAAATGCAGATGCATGATAACATGCGGTTGCCCGGCCGTCATTTTTCTTCTATAATGTTCTTAGCAGTATAAACGATTCATCAATCACACAGAAAAGGAGATAAAACGATGGATAACAACAAACGTCCGGACGATATGGTCCGTATTACAACGAATGAACTGGCAGAGGCTTTTATTGAAGAGCAGGTAAAAGAGATCCAGGAGCAGGTCGGGGATAAGAAGGTGCTTCTGGCGCTGTCCGGCGGCGTGGATTCTTCCGTTGTTGCCGCGCTGCTGATCAGAGCCATCGGAAAGCAACTGGTGTGCGTGCATGTAAACCACGGTCTGCTCCGCAAGGGCGAGCCGGAACAGGTGGTTGAGGTATTTCGCAATCAGATGGATGCCAACCTGATCTATGTGGATGCCATTGACCGCTTCCTCGACAAGCTGGAAGGCGTGGAGGAGCCGGAGCAGAAGCGCAAGATCATCGGCGCGGAGTTCATCCGCGTATTCGAGGAAGAGGCGAGAAAACTTGAGGGGATCGAGTTCCTGGCACAGGGCACGATCTATCCGGATATTCTGGAAAGCGACGGCGTGAAAGCGCATCACAATGTTGGCGGACTTCCGGAAGACCTGCAGTTCGAGCTGGTTGAGCCGTTGAAGCTGCTCTTCAAGGATGAGGTGCGTGTTGTGGGCAAGGCGCTGGGACTTCCGGACGGCATGGTTTACCGTCAGCCGTTCCCGGGACCGGGACTTGGCGTGAGATGCCTGGGCGCGATCACCCGAGACCGTCTGGAAGCGGTGCGTGAGTCTGACGCGATCCTGAGAGAGGAGTTTGCGAAGAACGGCCTGGAAGGTAAAGTATGGCAGTATTTTACCGTGATCCCGGATTTCAAATCTGTCGGCGTGAAGGACGGTAAACGCTCCTTTGAGTGGCCGGTGATCCTGCGGGCGGTGAATACAAAAGACGCGATGACGGCAACGGTTGAGGACGTGCCGTTCTCCCTGCTGCAGCACATCACAGACCGGATCACAAAAGAAGTGCCGGGCGTGAACCGGGTGTGCTATGACCTGACGCCGAAGCCGACGGGAACGATCGAATTCGAATAAAACGAAGCACCGTAAAAATTGATTAGGCTTTGTCGATCAAAATTCAGAGAAGGAGCGATGAGAGATGAGTTTGTTTAAGAGGAAATCAAAGGTTAATGGAAATTCTGAGGAAAAAGCTGCAGAAAATTCCGCACCAGAACAGCCAACAGTGGCCCGGTCAGTTTCTGTCTGTCTTTTGGGAGCAGAGGGTGTAGGAAAATCCACTTTGATACATACGCTGGAGCGGTTTGCTGGATTCCCCGGGGCTTCACACACGGAGGACGGCTGTGTTTTGCTTTGGAAAGACGTGCAGATTACAGTATGGGAAACTCATTTGTGCCAATTGAAAGAGAGGACTGTGCCTCATGCGGATTTTTGGTATATTATAGTTGGAGTGGATGATGGAATGACGGCCGATCTGTATCAGGTGCTGGAGGATGCCGTTGCTTTACCATTCCGGGGTGTTTTTATGAGTAAAAGCGACTGCCTTTCTTTTGAAGATACCGAGTTCATTGAGGACCTCCAATTGGAAATTGAGGGATATCTAGAGGAATGCAATATCATTACGGAGAAGTTTACCTTTATCCAGGGCTCGGCTTACAACGTAGAGATAACTGATTTTTTAGATGATATCATTCGGCAGTAAATTTTCTGCCCAAATAGCCTGTCTGACCTGTGTTGATCGCTTACATCCTGTAGCTTGAACAGTTACCTTGCCGATATTGACATACAGGCGAAGATATGTTCTTCCGGATGGTAAATGCAGAGGGCAGAGCGTGAAGGTATAACCGAACCGCTCAAAGCAGAAAATCAAACAGAATAGGTCGGATGAATTGTCCTGTCGGTTGCTGTCCTTTCCATTTTGATTACAGCCCCTTTGGATGCTCTGGGAATGGATGTATCATATAAACGGCTATTGCAAAAAGAGTGAGACAATTTTGTAGCTATTTGGTGTGGATTTTCTTAACAAAATAGCTTATAATTTGAGTACGAAACATATTGCCATTATCCGCAGTTTCAGAGTTAGTGTTATCAATGCCGATAACAAAATGATAACATTAGCCCATATAGGCAGGATAATATGGATACATCAAATAATCAAAAGCACCACGCATATGACAGAGAATAATCTCTAAACAAAATTGATTAGGCTTTGTCGAGTGGGAGTAAGGATAATAACAGAATAACAGGGGGTGGTGAATGTGGAGACAAGGACAATGATCGACCGTTTTTTTCAGTCTTTTCAGATGATGGCAGACAGAGACGGAAGTCACTGCTACGGGATTTACATGAAGGAGGCCCTGCAGGCGTTTGCGGCGCACGATACAAAGCAGACCGCATCAGAGGTGTATGAGACATTTCTGGACTGTTACAAACAGATGCTGAGCGGAGATGATAATTTTCTGGACCTTCTGGATATCCTGCGAGGGTATGAGGAAAATGCCGCGCTTCTGATCGATAAACAGAGAGATCATTATGTACATTCGGTCAATGTGTTCCTCCTCGGAATACAGATCTGGGAGAGCAGTCCCGGTTTCCGGGATGCGGCAGAGCAGTATCTGGAAAAACAGCAGACGCTGCATTTCTCCGGAACGCAGGAGGAATTCTTTTTCCGTTGGGGGATGGCGGCGCTGTTCCATGATATCGGTTATCCGGTTGAGATTACGAACAGTCAGCTGCATAAATTTATCCGGACAGTTCTGGAAGACGGAGAACGGGACGCGGGTCCCTATATCGGATATCAGGATGAAACCTGTCTGACGACTCTGTCTGTCGGAAAACAGCCGCTGGATTTTGTGTCCATGCTCAGCGGCCACATCGCGGAGACACTGCATGTGCCGGCCGGTCTTCTGGAGAAGACACTGTCCGGCTTTATCGGGGATATGCAACAGGGCGGACATGTAGATCACGGTTATTACAGCGCGCTGGCGCTTATGCAGCATTACGGGTTTATGGCGGAGAAATCTTCCGTTTCCGGAAAGATCTACGAAGAATCGATCCTGGATGCTGCTTCGGCGATCCTTTTGCACAATTATTATAAGCATGTTCTGCAGAAACCGCCGTTTTCGCTTCCGCCGTTGTCTGTGTACCTGCATCCGCTGGCATATCTTCTGATCCTGTGCGATGAGCTTCAGGAATGGAACCGGCAGGCTTACGGGATCGCAGACCGTAAAAAAACGCACGCCGAGGCAAGCCGGATTGAAATGGAAGGCGGAGCTCTGCAGATTCACTATATTACCAGCAGGGGAATCCTTGCAGAGGATTTCTCCGAAAAGAAAACACGGACACTGCACGGCCTTCTGAAACTGGATGATGTATTTCCGGGCGGCGTCCGGGTTTCGGCGACGACCCGTTCGGAACTTTTGCTGTCGGAGATCCGTGCCAACGGGAAGCAGCTGCCCCGTCCGTTCCTGGAAAATGTGGAGCAGCTTTCCAGACGGATCCATGAACGTTATAACGAAGCCCGGAGAGCGGAACATCCGGACAGTCCGCTGGCATATCCGGATTGGGAGCGTTTAAGCGACGATCTGAAATATTCCAATATCCGTCAGGCGCGGTCGTATTTCGGATATCTGGAGTCGGCAGGAATGTATGCGGCCAGGACCGGAGATGCGGCACGGGAGGTTCGGTCATTCCCGGAGGATCTGGCGGAGGCGCTTGCGCGGAAAGAGCATGAAAACTGGATGGCCGAGCGCAGGGACAATGGATGGAAGTACGGACCGGAGAAGGATGCAGCTGGAAAAGTTTCTCCCTATCTTGTCCCCTATGAGGAACTTCCGGAGGATATCCGCCAGCTTGACCGCGATGCGATTGGAAATATTCTTCCGCTGTTCCATGAGATCGGACTGCGGATCTATCGCGTGGAGTAAGGAAGGCGCAGACCGGAAAAGCACATCCGGACGAAGCGCTTCTGCAGTGTCTGACGGAGAAAGAAAAGAAAAAAGAGACGGGGCAGCGGGATCCTGTGGATCTTCCGCTGCCCTGTTTTATTATGGGTCGTGACCCTGTTGAACTCGCGAAGCGTGCGAAATATTATCCATTTGACGGGTGGTCATGATTATTCTTTCAGGATGTTTTTCAATATCTGAATGTTGTGCGCATATTCGGCGTCTTCCGGATATTCCTGCGCCAGCTGTTCCCAGAGCCTGAGTGCCTGCTCCAGATAGTATGCGTAGTAACCGTCCGGCAGCACATCTCCGTACGCGTAGTTCAGAAGTGCCAGCCGGTTTCGGCCGTCCAGGTCGTCAGGGAACAATTCTAGAAAGACTTCTCCGTAATGGATGGCTGATTCGAATGCCTTTTCGGCATATTCATAGTCCTCTTCCTCCTTAAAATGTTTTCCCTGGTCATAGAAGATCTGCATCAGGAGCCGGATGCAGATGCCGGCATATTCCGGAAGGGAATGGTGCAGATATGCCGGCGTGTGCGGAAATGCCGCTGTAAGCCTTCGCGCCATTTTGCAGCAGAACTCTGCATAGTATCTGGCCAGCGGAAGGTCTTTCTGAAGCAGACAAAGCTCCGCCAGATGCCGGTAGACGCGCAGAAGATTGTCATAAAGGGCGATGTTGTCTTTTTCCTGCGCATAGGCGAGTTTTCGTATGCAGCACTCCTGCCGGAACAGGGTCCTGGCCATATTATAGCAGGCGCTGCAGTAGCGGGAGCGCGGAGCGCAGATCTGCGCCTGGTAAGCGCAGTGTGCCCATGTGTCCGCAACCTGGCTGTAGAAATCGGCTTCGGACTGTCCGTCTTTTTGGGTTTCATGAAGCTTGATATAATACCGGTAATAATCCCACGCTGAATTCCAGTCGCCTTCTTTGCAGTAATTGTCGCCAAGTGATCTGCAGCAGGCTGCCAGGGAGGTTTTTTCCCGGAGGGGTTCCTTCTGGCACAGCGTATTTTCTAGCTTCAGCGCTTTTTCAAGATATTCACGCTCTCCGGGAATGTCTTTACAATTCTGGCAGAGCTCTGCCATATTGCGGTAAGCATTGGCGAGGATACGCTGATATCTGGCGGAGGAATGATCTCCCTGAAAAGCCTCTTCGTGGATCCGGATACTTTTTTCCTGGTATTCCCGCGCAGTCTGGTATTCCTGCTCCAACTCAGCCCGGGAGCTAAGATCGTGATATTCAGAGGCGAGGACAAGGGCGTCTTCCGGAGACTGCGTCTCCTCATAGATCTGCCGGCCAAGATCAAAGTATTTCTGTTGGTAATATTTCTCCAGGCCGGTATCCTGGTCTTCGGCAGCGAGAAGGGCAGAACGGCGCAGATGGGAAAGAAGCGCTCGTTTGGCTTCTGGCGCGCCGGAAATGCTCACCGCCTGTTCCGCAGCTTCTACAGCCTGTGCAAGAAAATCCTTTTCTTTTTCCGGTTTCCGGCTCAGCCCGAAGAATCGGCTGATGCGATCGCAGGAGTGGGAAAGATCCAGCCAGGACTGCATGGAACCGGTCCGGTCTGCCAGCTGCCGGTCGATCTCGAGGCTTCGCCGGTAGTATTCCAGGATTTCCTGATCCGGGACAGAAAGGACGGATCCGGCGTTCAGCCGGATGTCTCCGCAGAGATTGCAGATGACGGAAAGATTTCGCAGATTGCATACGGAAGGTTCCTTTTCTGTCAGTTCCTGTTCTGTCCGGAAACTGCTTTCCGCATATTCCAGAGCTTTCGGATACTGTCCCATATCAGAATAAAGGCGGCTTATATCCTGCAGACAGAGGGAAAGCTGTCTGGCGGTTTTGGAAGAGCCGTCGTCCGCCAGCCGTCTGGCCAGAGCCAGCGCTTCTTCGTATTCTTCCAAGGCGCCGCTCAGGTTTTCCTGCTGGCGCAGCGTTCTGGCACACTGGATTCCCATCACAAACCGCTGCGAAAGGGAATCTGCGCTGTTTAGAGCCTGATCCAGAAGGAGCGTGAGCTGTTTGCCTTTCCGGAAGCAGTGCAGGGCCTGTGCCAGATTGCCTTCTGTCAGGCGGAGCTGCCCCATCCGGTCGCAGCTTATGATCTGACGACGGAGATCGTTCAGCGTCGGGGCGTCTTTGTGAGCGGATGAAAAGGCAGTGTTTTCGTATTCCAGGAAGGCTTTTTTTGCCTCAGTAAGGAGTCCCTGGGCCTGATAACCGGATCCCAGCCGGTCGTAGTACCAGAGTATATAATGCGTCATGGCGTCCGGTTCCAGCCGGTTTCCGGCCGCATCCAGTTTTTCTTTCAGCTTCCGGCAGGCCTCGTTTGCCATCGGATAGTTCTGACATTCGGAATAAAGGATTGCAAGATCCTGCAGGCTGTTCAGCAGAGGTTCAAATCCGCCGCCGGTCTGCGTGAACTGTTCTTCGAGCCGGGCGATGAGCTTTTTCTGCCAGAAAACGGCGCTGTCCTGATCCAGAGGGACGCCTGCGCCGGTGCGGTACATGGAAACCAGCTTTTTCATGGCCGCTGCAAGCCCCTGTTCGGCCGCTTCTTTGATGAGCCTGAGGCCGCGCGCATGATCCACTTCCACATCGATGCCGTTTAAATAAGCAAGACCGATGAACAGAAGATGCTCCGGCGAACTGTGGTTTTCCCGGACGGCGATCTCCCGGAATGCATCCACCAGAGAATCCGAAAGAGAAGCCCTGTCGCTGCCGCTTACGCAGCGGGGGATGTCTTCATAACATTGTTCCAGAAGCTTCCGGTCGGTGGCGCACAGCTCTGCGGGCAGGATCTTCTTTCCGCTCTGAAGTGCCAGGGGGTATTCGATGTCCATGACATAGTTCTTTTCGTTGACCAGATTCGGCGTTACTGCCAGTGCAAAAAGCCGGCTCTTTTCCAGCGCTTCCCGGATCGAGTCGTTGAAATTCTCGCCCGGTGTGAGAAATTCGTCATACCAGATGGCAATGTCCCGGCAGAAATCGTTTTCATGAATCAGCCGCATCAGCTCCTGGGCGTATTTCCGGTCTTTTTTCCGGTAGCTCAGAAACACGTAGGCATCGAAAGCCGCCCGGATCTTACGGGAGAGATCGTCCGGCACAAGGACGGATTTCAGATATTTTTTCAGCTTTTCGGCATACGGGATTTCCGTCGGGTCGGAGGAGGTGCGGTCCAGAAACTGAAGGTTTCCGCAGATCCGGTTAAAATCCATCGCCAGTCCGCTGTCGACCAGGATGGGGAGAACGGGAATGTGCTGCTCTATGGCCAGCGGGAATTCACGAACCCGCGCGCTGCTTTCTTTAAAAAGAAATGTTTCGGAAACCGGGATGACAAACAGTTGCATCTGCAGCAGGCTGTCGGTAAACATTTCCTGGTCTTCCAGCGGCATGTCTCCGGATTCCAGCATGTACCAGATGGCACAGTCCCAGAGTTCCAGGATCTCCCTGGACAGAGGTTCAAAGTAAATGGAAAAATCTTCCGGGTGACAGCAGAAATAGACGCGGGGCTTTCCGTTGGGCGAAGAGTCTGCCCGTGTCCGGTATCGAAGTGTATTCATATGTGTCCTCCTCTCATAAAATGTGCATCTCTTTCTTTATATTTCAGTCGGGGATATCCGAACGGTTCATTTGTTGTTTTCAGCATATTATCTGTACTCGGGCTTGTCAAGATGATACAATGATACCAGATTGACGGTATGGAGGGCATGAAAGATGAGGATACTGATCGCAGAGGATGAAAAGGACCTGAACCGGATCATTGCCGGGCGGCTTAAAGAGGAGCATTACAGTGTGGATTCCTGTTACGACGGGCAGGAGGCGCTGGAGTATCTGGAGAGCGCGGAGTATGATGCGGTGGTGCTGGATATTATGATGCCTGTGACGGACGGGCTGACAGTGCTGCGGAAGATGCGGCGGCGCAATGACGCCACGCCGGTGATCCTGCTGACGGCGAAGGACAGCATCGGGGACCGGGTGGCCGGGCTGGATGCGGGGGCCAATGACTATCTGGTGAAGCCCTTTGCTTTCGAGGAGCTGCTGGCGCGGATCCGGGTGCTGCTGCGCAAACCGGCGGAGACGCCGAAGACCTGTTACCGGGTGGGGGATCTGGAAGTCCACATGGATACGCAGGAGGTGAGTCGCGGCGGGAAAATGATCCGCCTGTCGGGCAAGGAGTTTGCGCTGCTGCGGTACATGGTCCAGAATGAAGGGATCGTCCTGTCGAGGGAGCGGCTGGAGCAGCATCTGTGGAACTTCGACTACGCGGGCGGCTCCAATGTGATTGACGTTTATATCCGGTATCTGCGCAGGAAGATTGACGAGGGATACGATGAGAAGCTGATCCATACGGTGCGCGGCGCGGGCTATGTGTTGAGAGCGGAGAAGAGATGAAGAAACTGTCACTGAAAGTTAAACTGACATTATTATATACATTTTTTATGGCGCTGCTGACCTGTGCGGCGCTGGCGATCCTGTTTTCATTGAGCAGCAGGGAAATGCTGTCGTCTGTTCAGTCGAGGCTTACGCAGCGGGTACAGGACAGTGTGGAGAATATTGATCTTCGGGGGGATGAGGTCCGGCTGGATTCGGATTTCTACTCGGTATCCCATGATGTTTATCTGTCCATGTATGATGAGAAAATGTATTTCCTCTATGGACGGCTGCCCCACGGGTTCCGCGCGCAGCCGGAGTTTTCGAACGGGGAAATGCGGACGATCCGGGACGGCAGCAGGGAATGGTATGTGTATGATATGTCCTGCCGGCTTGCGGATGATCTGACGGTGTATGTGCGAGGCGTGACTTCGGTGACGGATGCGGAGGAGAGCTTCGCGGTGACGGTGCGCCTGGCGCTGATCCTTCTCCCGCTGATGGTGCTGGCGACGGCATTGACCGGCTACCGGTTCACCCGGCGGGTGCTCCTGCCGGTGCGCCGGATCACGGGGACGGTGAAGGAGATACGGTCGGATGCGGACCTGTCCCGGAGGGTCGGCCTGACAGACGCGGATAACAGGAAGGCGCCTGTTCACAGGGATGAGTTTTATGCGCTGGCGGAGACGTTTGACGGGATGCTGGAAGAACTGGAAGAGGTCTTCCGGCGGGAGCAGCAGTTTACGTCCGATGCATCCCATGAACTGCGCACACCGGTGAGCGTGATCCTGGCTCAGTGCGACGCCATGCTTTCGGATGAGAGCCTGACGAAGGATCAGAGGAGCCAGCTTGCGCTGATCCGGCGCAAAGCGGCGGGCATGTCGGATATGATCAGTCAGCTCCTCTTTCTGTCCAGGGCGGATCAGGGGCGGCAGCCCATCCACCGGGAACGGCTTGACTTAAGCGAACTGACGGAAATGATCGTAGAAGAACAGCAGATGCTGGCCGACGGCGCGGGCCGCGGCATCCGGATCGAAAGCCGGATCAGCCCGGGCGTGGAGGCGGATGCGGATGAGACTCTTTATATCCGCATGGTGTCCAATCTGCTGTCCAACGCCGTGCGGTACAGTCATGACGGCGGCAAAGTGGAAGTGATCCTGGAGGAGCGGGACGGCGAAGTCCGCGGCCGGGTGAAGGATCACGGCGTCGGGATCGCGGCGGAGGACCTGACCCGTATATGGGAACGGTTCTACCGGGCGGACAGCTCCAGGACGGAAACCAGCCATTCCGGGCTTGGGCTTTCCATGGTGCGTTGGATCGCGCATGCCCACGGCGGCGATGTGTCGGTGGCCAGCGAGGCCGGGAAGGGCAGCGAATTTGCCTTTTATTTTCCGGCGCGGGAAGAAAATGAAAAAAATTAAAAAAAGTTATTTTCTTTAATGTTTGTTTAATCTTTTCCCTTTATAGTGATATCAACAAAACAAAAACAAAATAAAATTCACTTATAAGAAGGGAGAAATCAACATGAAGAAATTAGCAGTATTAGCAGTAATCGCAGGGCTGACAGCGGGGATCATGACAGGATGTGGAGGCACGCAGAGAAATGCAGACGCGGCGGCGCAGATGACAGGACAGGGAAACGGAGCGCAGAAGGCGGCTGTACAGTCCGGAGAAGTGTATGACGACAGGGATGACCGGATCGACGATCAGCAGGATGACCGGAGCGAGGCGGCAAATGCAGATCAGGCGGCGCAGCAGCAGACCACCCAGCCGGCGGGCGCAGAGGATGAGCAGAAAGCGGCGGCTCTGCAGACCGCACTGAAGGACGCGGGCGTAAATGAAGCGGATGCGTCAAGGATCCGGGTGACATCGGACCGGGACGACGGGATGCTCGTATATGAAGTCAGGTTCGACGCGGCGGAGACTGAATATGATTACGAGATCGACGCTCAGAGCGGACGGATCATCAGCACGGACGTGGAACGCTGGGATAACGACGACCGGGATGACCGGAACCGGCTGGCAAATGCAAATGTGGCGGTCAGCAGGGATGAAGCCGTGAAGACGGCGCTCGGGAAAGTATCCGGGGCGACGGAGCGTGACATCCGGATCGGACTCGACTACGATGACGGAAGATACAAATATGAAGGCGATATCATTTACAATGGGATCGAATATGACTTCGAGATCGATGCGGACAATGGAAAGATCATCGAGTGGAGCGAAGAAAGAAGATAAGCTAAATGGAAAAAAGGCAGGGGCCGGCGGGGAAAATCCGCCGGCCCTGCCTTGACGAACAGACCGGACTCTGGTATACTTTTTCACGTAAGCGACCAAAGAACGGTCGCTAAGTGCTCATACTCAGTCGCCTGGTAAGCTCGAGAAGACCTCGCTAACGGCGGCGACATGGATCGCACGTAAGCGACCAAAGGACGGTCGCCAAGTGCTCATACTCAAGGCGCAGTAGCCAAGTGGTAAGGCGTGGGTCTGCAACACCCTGATGCACGAGTTCAAATCTCGTCTGCGCCTCTGCAAAATCCCGGGAAGTGATTCCCGGGATTTTCCATTGTTCGGCCTGGATTATCAATTCTTCGGTTCAAGCCGAAGCAACTGCTTTTTTACACCGAGGGGCCGGCTGCATCGGGACTGGCTTCTGATGTCCCGAAAAGATATTTTTTTAATGTTTCTTTAATCTTTTTCCTGTATAATACAGTTACGGGAAGGAAGGAGGCGTACAGTTATGCGAAGAAGATATGTGATTGTACTTACAGGAATCGTGCTTTCGATGGCGCTCTTCACCGGCTGCGGCAGCCGGCGGGCGGCCGAGCGGGAGGCGGAGCTTCAGGATGAGATTCATGAACTGCGTCAGGAGCTCGACGACCTCCGTGCGGGGCAGGACAGCCAGGGTGCGGGCGCGCAGAGCCAGGCGTCGGGAAATGCGGATGACAGTCAGACGTCAGATAATACGGGCTCGAATCAGGCGGTGGATAATTCTCAGGGGAACAGCGCTCAGAACGCGCAGTCCGGCAACGGCGGTAATGGCGGCCGTGGCGGTACGGCGGATGTTGCGATCAGCCTTGAGGAAGCACGGGACATCGCTCTTGCACGGGTGGAAGGCGCAACGGCGTCAAATATTTCCATTGAGTTGGACCGGGACGACGGCTGGTATGTGTATGAAGGCGAGATCTTCTACAACGGGATGGAGTATGAGTTTGAGATCGACGCCGATTCAGGCAATATCCTGAAATGGGAAGAAGACAGATGGTAGAAAGGATTTCAGCGCGGGCGGCTGCGCTGAAATCTTTTGTTTACGCGGGCGTTTTCAGGTGTTATACTATTGAGAGTGAATATAGCCGGGCCCTTCCCGGGGCTCTGAATGATAAGGAGTTTGAGAGATGGAACTGACAACGATCAGAGAGTTATTTAAGAACAGGGAAGCATATATCGACCAGAAGATCACGGTCGGCGGCTGGGTCCGCAGCATCCGTGATTCGAAGACGTTCGGATTCATCGTGGTAAACGACGGATCTTATTTCCAGCCGCTGCAGGTGGTATACCATGATAAGATGGAGAATTTTGCCGAGGTGTCCAGGCTTAATGTGGGCGCTGCGGTCATCGTGACCGGTACGCTGGTGGCTACGCCCCAGGCGAAGCAGCCGTTTGAGATTCAGGCGGACACGGTGGAGATCGAGGGGGCGTCCGCTCCGGACTACCCGCTCCAGAAGAAACGCCATAGTTTCGAATATCTCCGCACGATTTCTCATCTCCGCCCGAGAACGAATACGTTCCAGGCGGTATTCCGCGTGCGTTCGCTGGCGGCCTATGCCATCCACCGGTTCTTCCAGGAGCGGGGATTCGTGTATGTGCACACGCCGCTGATCACGGGAAGCGACTGCGAGGGCGCGGGCGAGATGTTCCGTGTGACTACGCTGGATATGGAAAATGTGCCGAAGAATGAGGATGGCACGGTTGATTATACGAAGGACTTCTTCGGCAAAGAGACCAGCCTTACGGTGAGCGGGCAGCTCAACGGCGAGACATACGCGCAGGCATTCCGGAGCATTTACACATTCGGGCCCACGTTCCGCGCGGAGAACTCCAATACGACGCGCCACGCGGCGGAGTTCTGGATGATCGAGCCGGAGATGGCCTTTGCGGATCTGGCGGACGACATGGATCTGGCGGAGGATATGCTGAAGTATATCATCAACTACGTTGTGGAGAATGCACCGGAGGAGATGGCTTTCTTCAATTCTTTCGTGGACAAGGGGCTGCTGGAGCGGCTTCAGAACGTTGCGACGTCTGATTTTGCGCGCATTACGTACACAGAGGCCATCGAACTTCTGGAGAAGAATAATGATAAATTCGAGTACAAGGTATCCTGGGGCTGCGACCTGCAGACGGAGCATGAGCGCTACCTGACCGAGCAGATCTTTAAGCGCCCGGTATTCGTGACGGACTATCCGAAGGAGATCAAGGCGTTCTATATGAAGCAGAACGACGACGGAAAGACTGTTGCGGCTGTGGACTGCCTGGTGCCGGGGATCGGCGAGATCATCGGCGGCAGCCAGAGAGAGGATGATTATGACAAGCTCCTGAACCGGATGAGAGAGCTGGGACTGAAGGAAGAGGACTACGGCTTCTATCTGGATCTGAGAAAATACGGTTCTACACGCCACGCGGGATTCGGACTCGGGTTCGAGCGGTGCGTGATGTACCTGACGGGAATGTCCAATATCCGTGACGTGATCCCGTTCCCGAGAACCGTCAATAACTGCGAGCTCTAGACAAACGGACGGAAAATTCCGGCCGGTATGACGGGAAACGACACAGGGCAGTGCAGAAGAAAGAAGTGCAGGATGAAGATAAATACGGGCGCAGGATGACCGGCATGAATGGCGGCCGTCGTGCGCTCCTTCTTTTACAGCGGGGAGGAGAAGAGGATGCGGTTTATCCATATTGCGGACGTCCATCTGGGCGCGCGGCCGGATGCGGGGCCGCTGTACAGTGAAGGCCGTCCGCGGGAACTGTGGGAGACATTTGAACATGTGCTTGAGGTCTGTGAGGAGGAGCAGACGGATCTCCTGCTGATCGCGGGTGATCTGTTCCACCGGCAGCCGCTGGTGCGTGAACTGAAGGAGGCGGACTACCTGTTCTCGGAGCTGACGCATACGAAGGTGGTCCTGATCGCGGGCAATCATGATTATATCGGGAAGAATTCCGGTTACCGGACGTTCCGGTGGGGTGAAAATGTGTACCCGCTCTTCGGGGAGAAGATGCAGTACGCCGATTTCCCGGAGCTTGATACGGCGGTGTACGGCCTGAGCTACCACAGCCGGGAGATCACGGAGCCGCTCTATGACTCTGTGCAGGCCACTGGCGTGCGAAGGCATGAGATCCTGCTGGCCCACGGCGGGGATGACCGGCATATCCCCTTTGACCGGCGGAAGCTGGAAGGGGCCGGTTTTGACTATATCGCGCTGGGACATATCCATAAGCCGCAGGTGCTTGCGCGGGACCGGATCATATACGCCGGGGCGCTTGAACCGTCGGACCGGAATGACACCGGACCGCACGGGTATGTGAAGGGAGAGATCACCGGACAGGGCGTGCGCACGGAATGGATGCCCTGCGCGTCAAGAGAATACATCCACCTGCCGGTTGAGGTCGGGGCGGAGGATACAACCGGGAGTATTGCAAGGTATATCTGGAAACTGACGGATGAACATGGCAACCAGAATATTTACAAGATCGTGCTGAAAGGGAAGCGCGATCCGGAAGTCCGGTTCGATGTATCCCGGATGTCCGGAGGCAGGAATATTCTGGAGATCGTGGATGAGACAAGCCCGGCCTATGATTTTGAACGGCTTTATGCGGAACATGCCGATACGATCCTTGGAAGATATATCGGGCGGTTCCGGGGATGCCGGGAAGGAAGCACGGAGTATGAGGCGCTGTGCGAAGGCGTTGAAGCGCTGCTTGAGAGCAGGCGGCAGTGAGGACGGGACAATGGTAATTACAGAACTCTACATCAGAAAATTCGGCAGGCTCTCGGACCGGCATTTTTATCTGGGCAGGGGGCTTCAGATCATCAGCGGGGACAATGAGTTCGGCAAGACGACGCTGCACGCGTTCATCCGCGCGATGCTCTTCGGGCTGGAGCGGGGCCGGGGCCGGGCGGCGGCAAATGACGATTTTACGCGGTATGAGCCCTGGGACGACCCGGGAAGCTACGGGGGTATGATGCGGTTTACTTGCGGCGGCAGGCGGTTCAGGCTGGATCGTGATTTCGCCCGCTATACGAGGCGGGCGTCCCTGGTCTGCGAGGATGACGGTGAGGAACTGTCCGTGGAGGACGGGGACCTGGAGATGCTGCTGGGCGGTCTGACGCCGGGTGTGTTCGACAGCACGGTGTCGGTAGGGCAGCTGAAGTCGGAGCCGGGAAAGGAACTGTCTGAGGCGCTGGCGGACTACGCGGCGAATTATTATGAGACCGGAGGCGGCGCCTATAATCTGAGCGGCGCGCTGCAGGTCCTTAACGGGAAGCGGCGGGAGACGGAGCGGGAACTGCGGATGGAGACGGATGCGGAAAATGAGGCCCGCGCGGATCTTCAGCGGGAAATCTCCTACCTGGAGCGGGATATGCAGCGCCTGGAGGCCGAGTATAAGGAGAAGAAGGAACGACTGGATGATGGACAGCCGGAGAAGAAAGACGTGAGGGAGAAGCGCGGGGCGGGAAAAAGGCATGGAAAAGGGCAGGGCCTCCGGTCCGTCCTCCCCGGGATCGTGGCTGTACTGGCCGGCGCGGCGATGGCCGGAACCGGAGCCGTGCCCGGGATTCCGTTTCCGGCAGGAAAGGCGATGCAGGAGGCGGTACTGTTTGTCGGGATCGCGCTTTTGCTCGCAGGAGCAATGATTCTGTTTCGAAAGATATGGACGACGCGGCGCGCGGAGCGTATTGATGAGATTCCGGGATCTGCAGCTGTGCCGGCGGAGGATGAGGAGAGAACCCGCAGCCGTCTGGCAGGGGAACTGGCCCATATCCGTGCGGAGTACCGGGACAGGGAGCTGCGCCGCGGGAATCTCCGGGAGCAGTATGAAGAAACCGGGAAAAGCGAACGCCGGTGCAGGCTGGAGGAGCGGTGCCGGGCGCTGGCCCTGGCGGAGGAACAGCTGAGGGAAGCGGCGAAAGCGACAGGGGACGGGATGGAGCGGCGGATAAGCGGCCGGATGTCGGATATTTTCGCCCGGATCACAGACGGACGGTACCGGACCGTGGAAGCGGGAAGGTCAAAGAACGGATTCCGGATCACGGTATGGGACGGAGAACGGCGGATTCCAGCTGACCGTCTGAGCCGGGGAACCCTGGAGCAGATCTTTTTTGCGCTCCGGATGGCGGCGGCGGACGTTCTTCTCGAGGAGCCGTTCCCGGTCATCCTGGACGATGTATTTGCATTTTATGATGACAAAAGGCTGGCTTCTGTATTACAATGGTTGAACAGAGAGAAGGAGCAGGCGATCCTGCTGACCTGCAATGGCCGCGAGGAGCAGATCCTGGGCGGAGACCATGAATAACGCGGCTTATCAATAATGAGAAAGAAGAGTTTCAGATGAAGATAAATCTGCCTGAAAAAGTGCTGATGATCATTAATAACCTGCAGTTCCACGGCTACGAGGCGTATGCGGTGGGCGGCTGCGTGCGCGATTCCATCCTGGCAAGGCGTCCGGAGGACTGGGACATCACGACTTCCGCCCGGCCGGAGGAGATCAAGCGGATCTTCCGCAGGACTGTGGATACCGGGATCGAGCACGGAACGGTCACGGTTCTTCTGGGAAAGGACAGCTACGAGGTGACGACGTACCGGGTGGACGGAACTTACGAGGACGGCCGGCATCCGAAGGAAGTGCATTTTACAACCAGCCTGGAGGAGGACCTCAGGAGGCGGGATTTTACGATCAACGCAATGGCCTATAACGATGAAGTCCGTCTGGTCGACGTCTTTGGCGGCATGCAGGACCTGAACCATCACCTGATCCGGTGCGTGGGGGATCCCGGGGAACGGTTTTCCGAGGATGCGCTGCGAATCCTGCGGGCGGTCCGTTTTTCCGCCCAGCTTGATTTTCCGATCGAGCCGGAGACGGCGGAAGCAGTGCGGGAAATGGCGCCGAATCTTCAGAAGATCAGCGCGGAGCGGATCCGAGCGGAGCTTGTAAAGCTTCTCGTTTCGCCGAATCCGGAGCGGATCCGGGATGCATATGAACTGGGGATCACGAAAGTGATCCTGCCGGAATGGGACGCCATGGAAGGCGTGGAGCAGAACACGCCCCATCACAAATACACAGTGGCGGAACATACGGTCCGCGCGCTGAAAAATGTCAAGCGGGACAAGATCCTGCGGCTGACCATGCTCTTTCATGATATGGGCAAGCCACAGGCGAAGACGACAGATGAGAACGGCCGGGATCATTTCAAGGGGCATGCCCTGATAAGCGAGGAGATCGCCCGGAAAGTCATGCACCGGCTGAAATTTGATAATGATACGATTCGAAATGTATCCAGGCTGGTGTGCTATCACGATTACCGGATGGAGGCGACGCCGAAGAACGTGCGCCGTGCAATGAACCGGATCGGGGTGGAGCTGTTCCCGTATTATCTGGCGGTCCGGCTGGCGGATGTAAAGGCCCAGAGCCCGTACCGCAGAAGGGAGAAGCTTGAAAATATAATCACAGTCCGGGAACTGTACCGGAAGGCGCTGCTGGAGGACCAGTGTGTGACGCTGCGGCAGCTGGCGGTAAGCGGACGCGACCTGATGAATCTCGGGATGAAGCCGGGAAGGGAGCTTGGGGCCATGCTCAGTGAACTGCTGGAATATGTAATTGATGATCCGGAACGGAACCGGAAGGAGATTCTGTGCGATTATGTGAAAGAAAAACTGAATAAATGATCATACCATGGCTGTCCCCCTCATAGATTAGAAAGAGTCAGAACAGGCGGTGACAGGGGGCAGCCATGAGAGAAGAATACGAACTGGAAGTATTGGAAAAGTATGATCTGGAAGTAAGAGGCACCCGGCGGATAAGGGGTGCGTTTTTTTGCGATACGAATGAGGGCGCAATGCTGCTGCGGGAGACAAAACTCTCGGAACAGCGGGCCCTCTTTTTATATCAGGTGCTCAGCCGCCTGGAGACGGAAAGCGATCTGAAAGTTGACACGCCGGTCTTCACGGCAGATGGATCGATTCTGGCTGTCCGGGAGGACGGACGCAAATTTATGCTGAAGAAATGGTACGACGGCCGGGAGTGCGATGTCCGGCAGGAGTCTGAGGCGCTCCGCGCCGCCGCGCAGCTGGCCCGGCTTCACAACGGTCTGAACGATGAGCGGATCACAGAACTGTGCCGTGCCTGCCCGGAGATCGCCGGCACGGCGCCGGATCCGGCGGATGAACTTCTTCGCCATAACCGGGAACTGAAGAAAGTCCGCCGGTTTATCCGGAGCAGGCCGGTGAAAAGCGCGTTTGAATATCTGTTCCTTGAGAGTTTTGACCGGATGTACGGGATGGCGGAACAGGTGGCCGGCCGGATGAAAAATTCCGGCTGCGCCGCGCTGTACGGGAGGAGCGTCCGTGAGGGCCGGCTGTTTCATGGAGCATGTAATTATCATAATCTGCTGGCGGAGGAAGACGGGATCGCAGTGACAGATTTTGAACGGATGAAGTCCGGGATACAGGTTTATGATCTTTACTATTTCCTCAGAAAAGTCATGGAAAAATATTCATGGAAACAAAAAACAGGACAAAAACTTCTTGAGGCGTATGAGCGCATCCGCCCTCTTGACGCAGGCGAGCGGGAATATATCGGTCTGATGCTGGCCTATCCGGAGAAATACTGGAAGACCGCAGGGAACTATTATCGTTCCAACAAGGCATGGATGCCGGAAAAGAACCGGGAAAAACTGCAGCTCGTGCTTCGTCAGTGCGGGGAAAAGCAGGCGTTTCTGGAGCAGATATTTTCTGTTGTGATCTAAGGATGATCGGTTGCCGTTTCTGCAAAAACATGATATATTAAGACTATGTTCAGCGTGGTTTTTTAATGGAAAATCACCGGAAAAATTTCAAGAAAAACAGGAGTGGTCAAAATGTATCAGGAAGAGTACAGGCGCTGGATGGCAGCCGATCTGGAAGACCCGGATCTGAAGCCGGAATTAATGAAAATCGAGGGAAACGAAGATGAAATCAAAGAGCGATTCGCAGTGGCGCTGAAGTTCGGTACAGCCGGACTGCGCGGCGTCCTCGGGGCAGGCACGAACCGCATGAATATTTATGTGGTGCGCCAGGCGACCCAGGGACTGGCCAACTGGGTGAAGACCCAGGGCGGCACACAGACCGTGGCGATCAGCTACGACAGCCGGATCAAGAGCGATGTATTTGCCAAGACGGCGGCAGGCGTGCTGGCGGCCAACGGGATCAACGTAAGGATCTATGATTCCCTGATGCCGGTACCGGCGCTTTCATTTGCGACACGCTACTATAACTGCAACGCGGGCATTATGGTGACGGCGTCCCACAACCCGGCGAAGTACAACGGATATAAAGCGTACGGGCCGGACGGATGCCAGATGACGGACGATGCGGCGGCGATCGTATACGAGGAGATCCAGAAGACGGACGTGCTGGACGGCGCGAAATACATGCCGTTTGCACAGGGCGTTGAGGAAGGACTGATCCGCTTTGTCGGTGAAGACTGCAAGCGTGCGCTTTACGATGCCATCGAGTCCCGCCAGGTTCGTCCGGGCCTCTGCAGGACTGCAGGACTGAAACTGGTGTACAGCCCGCTCAACGGCTCCGGTCTGATGCCTGTGACCCAGATCCTGAAAGACATTGGTGTGACGGACATCACGATTGTTCCGGATCAGGAATATCCGAACGGCTATTTCACCACATGCAGCTACCCGAATCCGGAGATCTTCGAGGCGCTGGAGCAGGGGCTGAACCTGGCGAAGGAAACCGGCGCGGACCTGATGCTTGCGACGGATCCGGATGCAGACCGTGTGGGCATCGCAATGAAATGCCCGGACGGCTCCTATGAGCTGGTAAGCGGTAATGAAGTAGGCGTACTCCTGCTTGACTATATCTGCGCAGGCCGCATTGAGAAGGGAACCATGCCGGCCAATCCGGTTGCAGTGAAATCCATTGTTTCCACACCGCTTGCAGACGCTGTGGCGGAGCATTACGGCGTAGAGCTTCGGAACGTTCTTACCGGATTCAAATGGATCGGCGACCAGATCGCACAGCTGGAGGCTGCAGGCGAGGTCGACCGCTTTATTTTCGGATTTGAGGAGAGCTACGGATATCTTGCGGGACCGTATGTGCGTGACAAAGACGCAGTCATCGGATCCATGCTGATCTGCGAGATGGCAGCCTACTACAGAAGCATCGGAAGCTCCCTGAAGGCCAGGATGGAAGAGATCTATGCACAGTACGGCCGTTATCTTAATAAGGTGGACAGCTTTGAATTCCCCGGCCTGAGCGGCATGGACAAGATGGCCGGCATCATGCAGGGCCTGAGAGACAATCCGCTGACAGAGGTGGCGGGATATAAAGTTGTATCTGTAACAGATTACACAAAGCCGGAAGAGACGGGGCTTCCACCGGCAAACGTTCTGATCTACAAGCTGGAGAACAATGAGACTGTGATCGTGCGTCCGTCCGGAACAGAGCCGAAGATCAAGATCTATTACACGACATTAGGGAAGGATCTGGCAGAGGCGGAAGCGGAGAAAGAGAAACTGGCGGAGGCGCTGAAGCCGGTAATGGCGTAAAGAACGGTCGAATATGGTAGAATAGTTCAAAAAACGGTGAAAAATCTTGACAAAGATGCCGTGAACCGTTATAACAGTACATAAAGACGGAAAAACGCCTGTTCTGGGCGCTTTTCCGTTTAAAAAACAGAATGAATATTGTATGTGTATACAATAAAGAGGAGGAATTTATCCATGAACAAAACAGAATTAATCGCAGCTGTTGCAGAGCAGGCAGAGATTTCCAAAAAGGATTCTGAAAAAGCATTAAAGGCTTTTATCGATGTTGTTACAGAGCAGCTTAAAAAAGGCGACAAAGTACAGCTTGTAGGCTTCGGTACATTTGAAGTAAGCGAGAGAGCAGCAAGAGAAGGAAGAAATCCGCAGACAGGCAAAACAATGAAGATCGCAGCTTGCAAGGCTCCGAAGTTCAAAGCCGGCAAAGCTTTAAAAGATGCTATCAACTAATCCTTTCGGATTTGTATAAAGAGACCGGTACAGGCACCTGTGATGAGGAATCACAGGTGCTTTTTTGCAACGGACGGGGAAAGACAAAGAAGGGAGAGACAGATGAGACTTGATAAATTTCTGAAGGTGTCCAGACTGATCAAGAGAAGAACTGTGGCAAATGAGGCGTGCGATGCGGGGCGCGTCATGGTAAATGACAAGCCGGCAAAGGCGTCCGCTCAGGTGAAGCCCGGGGACGTGATCGAGATCCGGTTCGGCACGCGGACTGTGAAGGCCGAGGTGCTGAAGCTTCAGGATACGACAAAGAAAGAAGAGGCATCCGAACTTTTCAGATATCTCTAGGAATAAATCCTGCCCGTCCCACATATATATCAGATGTGGGGAGGGGATGCGGATGGAAGAACAGCGGACGGCAAAGCCGCACAAGCTGGTGCTCAATAACCGGAAGACCAGCATGGTAACAGGCGTTCTGGACGTGCTGTCGTTTGATCTGAACGAGATCCTGCTGGAGACGGAGCAGGGGATGCTGATGGTAAAAGGGACGGATCTTCACGTCAACCGACTCAGTGTGGAAAAGGGGGAGGTTGATCTGTCCGGAAATATTGACAGCATCGCATATTCAGGGATTGCCCAGACGGGGAAGCAGGACGGCAGTTTTCTGTCCAGGCTTTTTAAGTAGACGCTTATGATATCCGGAATCGGGAAAGAAGCATATATTTTTCTGTACGCAGTTGTAAGCGGCGCTGTGCTGCTGTCCGCTTATCATTTGCTCCGGTGCGTGAGGAGGCTTGTTCCGCACAGCATGGCGGCGGTCGGCCTGGAAGATCTGCTCTTCTGGATCGGGAGCAGCGGGTGGATGTTTCACCGGATTTATGTGGTGTCGCAGGGGAGGATCCGGTGGTTTTTTATAGCCGGGATGCTGGCCGGCGCGGCCCTGTCCGGAATAATTCTGAGCCTGTTCGGTAAAATTTGTACAAAGATTAAGAAAAAACTTGAAAAGTCCGGTAAAAACAGATAAGATATTTTTATTAGCGGGGTGTATAAAAATATTGATAAGCAGGGTGGTATATTAATGAAAAAGGGTAGACATCCGGGCCTGGATGCACGATGGGGCAGACGGAACCGGAAACTGAGCCGGTACAGAAGAAGCATACTTATGATCTGTGCGGTGCTCGTCTGTATGACGGTGATGCTTGCGGTCGGATCGATGCGGCTTCAGGCGAAAAATGCACAGTATAAGGCGCAGGAAGCGGAACTGCAGGAACAGATCCGGGAACAGGAAGACCGCGCAAAAGAGATCGACGAATTTGAGGAATATGTGAAGACGGATGACTATATCAAGGAGATGGCTGAGGACAGGCTGAACCTTGTTGATCCGAATGAGATTGTATTTAAACCGTCCGAGTAGACGGATTACGAAAGAAGACTCCGGGAGAATTCTCCCGGAGTCTTTCTGCGTGAATGCGAAGGGAGAAGGCGGATGAATGAAGGACAGATACTCCATGAAAGTCCTTTTGTGGAGCAGATTGAAAAATATGCAGATTCGCTGCAGCGGATGACGCGGGTCTTCCTCCGCCTGGAGGAGAAAAAGGACGCCTTTTCAAATGAGGAGGTGGAGGATATGTTTTCCCGCGTCCGGGAAAAGGTGTGCGGTCGGTGTGTAAAATGCAGCTGGTGCTGGGGCGAGAACTTTGTGCATACATATCAGATGGGGTACGATATTCTGTCGGCGGTGGATCACTACGGAAATGACCTTAACACAGAAGTTAAGCGCAGGCTTATGCAGCGGTGCGTGAGGGCGCCCAGGTTTCTCCGGGAGATGCTGTCCGGTTTTCACGAGGCGCGTCAGAATATTATCTGGGTCAACCGGATGGCCAGAAGCAGGGAGTGCTGCGCGATTCAGATGGACACATTTGCAGATATGATCCGCAGCTCGGCCCGGGAACTTGAGAAAAGCATATACAGAGATGAAAGATTGAAAAAAAGGCTGGAGTCCGCCCTGCGGAAAAAAGAGCTGCGGGTGCTGGATATCCGGTTTTTCATGAATGCGGAAGGGAAATATGAGATTCATATAACCGCCCGGATGCTGGTGAAACAGAAACTGCCGGTAAAGGAAATCCTGAAAACAGCGGCGGATGTTACCGGGCGGAGTTTTATTCTTCCGCCCGGGAGCGCCGGGGTGATCGGACAGGAGTATATGACGATCGTGTGTCTGGAGGGCCCGGCCTTCTATACCATGCAGGGAACGGCCCGGATCGGCAAGGGATGCGCCCGTATATCTGGCGATAATTTCGCGCTGCTGGACATGCCCGGCGGCAGGCAGGCCGCCCTCCTTTCAGACGGGATGGGAGCCGGCGAGGCGGCGTGCCGGGAGAGCACGATGGTGATCGAACTTCTGGAAGAACTGCTCGGGGCCGGTTTCCCGGAAAAGGACGCCATCCGGATGCTGAATGCCGCAATGGTGATGGGGCGGGAGGAAATCCGTTATTCGACGGTGGATATGACCATATTCGATCTGTACACCGGAGCGTGTGAGATCGTGAAGGCAGGCGCCTCCGCCACATTTATAAAAAAGGGGGGCCAGGTCGAGCACCTGAGCTCTTCCAGCCTGCCGATCGGCGTGGTGAACCGGATTGAGATCGATGCGGTGAGCCGTCAGCTGGATGACGGTGATTTCGTCATCATGGTCACGGACGGGGTGCTGGATGCGCTTCCGGCGGGCGAGCAGGATATTCTGCTGGAGACGATCATCCAGGGGACGGATATACGCAATCCGAAAGAAATGGCCCACCATGTGCTGGAGCAGGTGCTGGCGTTTACGGGCAGAGAGCCGGCGGATGACATGACGGTTCTTGCCGCCGGCATCTGGCGCGAACAGCAGTAGGCGGCGGGAGACAGGGAACGCTTTACTTTTGGCGAAGGATTGGTTATAGTTTACATATGATGAATCGTTTTGTGGAACAGACAGAGAAATATGTAAAGAAGCTGGGAATGATCGGAAGAGACGATGTCGTGGCAGCGGGCGTATCGGGCGGAGCGGATTCGGTATGCCTGCTTTTTGTGCTCTGTGCGCTGCGGGAGCAGATCGGTTTCACGGTGAAAGTGTGTCATGTGAACCACGGCCTGCGGGGAGCGGATGCGGATGCTGACGAGCGTTATGTGAAAGAACTGTGCAGGCGGCTTGGCGTGGAATGCAGGCTTTTTCATGAAAATGTGGAATTAATCGCCGCAAAACGGAAACAATCTCTGGAGGAGGCGGGGCGCATGGTGCGTCGGGCGGCTCTGGAGAAAATGTGCGCTGAAGATAACTGTACGAAGATTGCCACGGCCCACCACCGGGATGACAATGCAGAAACCGTTCTTCTGAATATTGCCAGAGGTACGGGTCTGCGGGGCCTGTGCGGGATCTGGCCGGTACGCGGGAACTGGATCCGTCCGCTTCTCTGGGCCGGGCGCCGGGAGATCGAGGAATTTCTGCGGGAGCAGGGGACTGAGTGGCGTACAGATGCCACGAATGAAGAGGATATCTATACGCGCAACCGGATCCGGCATCGCGTGATCCCGCTGCTGGAGCGCGACGTCAATCCCGCTGCAGCGGTCCATCTGACAGAGCTGTCCGGCCAGGCGCGGGAACTGTGGGATCTGCTGGAACAGAAGACACAGGAGGCGAGGGACCGCTGCGTGCATACGGATGAAAGCGGACGGCTTATCCTGGATATCACCGCGCTTGAAGCAGAGCATCCGGCGGTCCGGAAACAGCTCGTGAAATGCTGTATAGCCGGTGTGCTCGGATCGGAAAAAGATATTGCAGCCGTCCATGTGCGGGATGTACTCGCTCTGTCCGGCAGGCAGAGCGGCCGGATGGTGACGCTGCCGGGCGGCGTCTGTGCGGACAGAATCTGCGGGGGAATCCGGATCGGCAGACGGGAAGCCGCAGAAAGCAGGCGCGGGTTTTCACCGGCTCCGGAGTCAGGGGACGCGCCCCGCATCATCACCAGGATCATAGAGCAAAGGGACGTCAGGCTGCCGGAGGATATCCCGCAAAAAGGCTACACGAAGTGGCTTGATTATGATATAATAAAAAACAGCCTTTCGATAAGGAAAAGGCGCCCGGGTGATTATCTGAGAATTGATAACACAGGGAGCCGACAGAAACTGAAAACTTATTTTATAAACGAAAAGATACCACGCGAAGAGCGCGATAAACTGTGGCTCATCGCGGACGGTCCGGAGATCGTGTGGATTCCCGGATACAGGATGAACTGTGCATACTATGTGACGGAAAGCACAGAGCGGATCCTGGAGATAAAAATTACGGAGGATGGAACAAATGTCAGAGACGATCAGAGTATTGATCCCGGAAGAGAAAGTTGACGAGAGGATCCGGGAACTTGGAAAAAAGATCAGCGAGGACTATGCGGGGAAGCAGGTTCATCTGATCTGTGTGCTGAAAGGCGGCGTATTCTTTATGTGCGAGCTTGCGAAACGGATCACCGTGCCGGTGACCATGGATTTCATGTGCGTGGGAAGCTACGGCGACGGCACGAAGTCAAGCGGCGTGGTGCGCATCGCGAAAGATCTTGACGAAACGATTGAGAATAAGGAAGTGCTCATTGTGGAGGATATTGTGGATTCGGGGAATACGCTGTATTACCTGATGGATGTTATGAAGAAGCGCAATCCGGCCAGCATCCGGCTGTGCACGCTCCTTGATAAACCGGAGCGCCGGGAGAAGGATGTGAAAGCGGATTACTGCGGATTTGAAGTGCCGGATGAGTTCATCGTGGGCTATGGACTTGACTATGCCCAGAAATACAGGAACCTGCCATACATCGGTGTGGTGGAAGGCCTGGAATAACAGGAGGAGTATCGGTTTTGGACAATAATAAAAACTACAGGAGCGTGAACGGTTCGACCATTCTGATGTTTGTTCTGGTCGTGATCGCCGCGCTCTGGATGGCGAGCCGGATGCAGGTGCACCGGCAGGAAGTAGCATATACGGACTTTGTGTCTGAAGTTGAAGCGGAAAATGTAAAAGACGTATACATTGACCAGAACAGCGCCGTGCCTACAGGTACGGTGTCCTTTATGCGGAAGGACGACAGCGTGACGAAGACGGTCAATGTGTCGGATGTGGAGAAGGTGGAGAGCCTGCTGGATGAGCACGGCATCGCCTACGGGATGTCGGCCATACCGGAGGATTCGATGCTGACAACGGTGCTCCTGCCGCTCATGATCACGCTGGCGGCAGTGTTCCTTCTGTTCTTCCTGATGAACCGGCAGAGCGGAGGCGCCAATGCGAAAGCCATGAGCTTCGGCAAGAGCCGGGCGCGGATGGCCGGCCAGAATGAGATCAAAGTGACCTTTGCGGACGTGGCGGGCCTGAAAGAAGAAAAAGAGGAGCTGGAGGAGATCGTGGATTTCCTGAAGGCCCCGAAGAAATATGTACAGGTGGGGGCGAGGATCCCCAAGGGCGTGCTCCTGGAGGGACCTCCGGGAACCGGCAAGACGCTGCTTGCCAAGGCGGTGGCAGGTGAAGCCGGGGTGCCGTTTTTCAGCATCTCCGGTTCGGATTTTGTGGAAATGTTCGTCGGTGTAGGTGCGTCCCGCGTCCGGGATCTCTTCCAGGATGCGAAGAAGAATGCGCCCTGCATCGTCTTTATCGATGAGATTGACGCGGTTGCCAGACGGCGCGGCAGCGGTCTGGGCGGCGGCCATGATGAGCGAGAGCAGACGCTCAACCAGCTCCTGGTGGAGATGGACGGCTTTGGCGTCAATGAAGGCATCATCGTGATGGCGGCGACCAACCGGAAGGACATCCTGGATCCGGCCATCCTGCGTCCCGGACGTTTTGACCGGAATGTGATTGTGGGACGCCCGGACGTGGCCGGACGGGAGGAGATCCTGAAAGTTCACGCGAAAAATAAACCGCTCGGCGAGGATGTAGATCTCAGACAGATCGCGCAGACAACCGCAGGATTTACCGGGGCGGATCTGGAGAATCTGCTCAATGAGGCGGCGATCCTGGCGGCAAAGGACAACCGGGTATATGTACAGCAGCAGGATATCCGGCATGCATTTGTGAAAGTCGGCATCGGACCGGAGAAGAAGAGCCGCGTCGTATCCGAGAAAGAGCGCCGGATCACGGCTTACCATGAGGCGGGTCATGCGATCCTGTTCCATGTGCTTCCGGATGTGGGACCGGTCTACAGCGTGTCCATTATCCCGACCGGCGGGGCCGGCGGATATACGATGCCTCTTCCGGAGCGGGATGATATGTTCAACACGAAGGGGCATATGCTTCAGGAGATCACGGTATCCCTGGGCGGCCGTGTGGCCGAGGAGGAGATCTTCGACGACATTACCACCGGTGCGTCACAGGATATCAAACAGGCAACGGCGATCGCGAAATCCATGATCACAAAGTTCGGTATGTCTGAACGGCTGGGCCTGATCAACTATGACAATGACAGCGACGAAGTATTTATCGGCCGGGATTTCGGCCATATGTCGAGAGGTTACGGAGAGAAAGTGGCCGGAACCATTGATGAGGAGGTAAAGCGGATCATCGATGAATGTTATCTGAAGGCGCGCAATATCATCAGTGAATATCATGACGTGCTGGATGCCTGTGCGCAGCTTCTGCTCGAGAAAGAGAAGATTACGCGGGCGGAGTTTGAGGCGCTTTTTGAAAACGGGGGAAAAGAGGAGGCTTAATATATGAACAGAGATGCGCTGTTCTGTGACGGTACGCAGGATTATGTGATCCCGGCGGAACCGGAGAAGAATGAGAAGATCCGGCTGCGTTTCCGCACAGCGCACAACGACGTGGAGGAGGTGTGCCTGCTCGTCGGCGCCAGAAGCTATACAATGTGGAAGGCTCTTTCCGGGGATGAATTCGACTACTATGAAATCGAGTGGCAGCTGGATGCAGAGCCGTTCCGCTATTCTTTCGAGATCAAGAAGGGCGAACAGATCTGGTTTTTTAACCGCTGCGGCGTGTCTGACCGGCGGGAGGATTATTATAATTTTGCTGTCGTACCCGGGTTTAAGACGCCGGACTGGGCCAAGGGCGCAGTCATGTATCAGATTTTTGTGGACCGTTTCTATAACGGGGATCCGTCCAACGACGTGGAGGACGGGGAATATATTTATATCGGGGCGCCCAGCCGGAAGATCCGGGACTGGGATCAGGTGCCGGCGGCCATGGATATCCGCAATTTCTACGGCGGCGACCTGCAGGGCGTGATGGATAAGCTGGATTATCTCCAGGACCTGGGGGTTGAAGTGATCTATTTTAACCCGTTGTTTGTCTCCCCGTCCAACCATAAATATGACATACAGGATTATGATTATATCGATCCCCATTACGGTGTGATCGTGGAGGACGGCGGCGAGGTGCTGACGGAGGGCGCGCAGGACAATGTCCATGCGACGAAATATCAGAAGCGGGCAGGTGACATTGACAACCTGGAGGCAAGCAACCGCCTTTTTATCAGGCTTGTCGAGGAGATGCACCGGCGCGGCATGCGGGTGATTCTGGACGGTGTGTTCAATCACTGCGGTTCATTTAATAAATGGCTGGACCGGGAACGGATCTATGAGCAGCGTCCGGAATATCCGAAAGGGGCCTATGTGAGCGAAGACAGCCCGTACCATGATTTCTTCCATTTTCATGATGATCGGCCGGAGGCATGGCCGTATAACGGAAGTTACGACGGATGGTGGGGGCACGATACGCTGCCAAAGCTGGCGTATGAGGATTCACCGGAACTTGAGCAATATATAATGAACATAGGAAAGAAATGGGTTTCTCCTCCGTACAACGTGGACGGGTGGAGGCTTGATGTGGCTGCCGATCTCGGCTGTAGCAACGAGTATAACCACATGTTCTGGAAGCGCTTCCGCCAAGAGGTGAAGAAAGCAAATCCGGAGGCTATTATCCTGGCGGAGCACTATGGGGATCCCGTGGACTGGCTCCAGGGGGATGAGTGGGACAGTGTGATGAACTATGACGCGTTCATGGAGCCGCTGACCTGGTTCCTGACCGGCATGGAGAAGCACAGCGACGAGCGGCGGACCGATCTGTGGGGAAATCCGGACAACTTTGTCGGCGCGATGCGGCATTTTATGGCGAGCATGCTTACGCCGTCCCTTCAGGTGGCCATGAACGAGCTGTCCAATCACGATCATTCCCGGTTCCTGACCCGGACGAACCACATCGTGGGCCGGGCCGAACATGTGGGACATAAAGCGGCGGAGGAAGGTGTCAACAAGGCGGTTCTCCGGGAGGCGGTGATCGTTCAGTTTACATGGGTGGGCGCACCGACGATCTACTACGGCGACGAGGCCGGCCTGTGCGGATTTACCGATCCGGACAGCCGCAGGACCTATCCGTGGGGACGTGAAGATCAGGAACTGCTGGAGTTTCACAAAGAGATGATCCGCATCCACAAGGAAGAGAAGCCGCTCCGCAAAGGATCGGTCAAACTGCTCCACGCGGATTACAATGTGCTGGCATACGCCCGTTTCCAGGGAGATGAGCAGATCGTGGTTGTGCTTAACAACAGCAAGGAGCTGAAACGTGTGACCGTACCGGTGTGGCTGTCCGGCGTTCATAAAGAAGGCCGGATGAAGCGTCTGATGTATACATATGAAGAAGGTTATACGACGGCTTACGATGAGTATATTGTGGAAGACGGCGAGGTCGTTCTGAATATGGGACGCCACTCGGCCATCGTGCTCAAGCCGATCGACACAAGCATATACGGATAAGTATGAGGCAATGGGGCCGGTCTGAAAAAGAACGGTCCTTTTTTGCAGATTAAAAACTGGCATGGTTAAAAATGAAATAACTGGCTGTTTCAGAACAACCAGATGAGTGCTAAGATTGACCGCAGAACAGATCGCATCAGCGACAGACAGGAGTGCAGGATATGATAAAGAAGATAGCAGTGATTAATGACCTGTCCGGATTCGGGAAATGTTCTCTTACGGCCGCCATATCGGCGGTGGCGGCGATGGGCGTCCAGCCCTGTCCGCTGCCCACGGCGGTCCTGAGCGCCCAGACGGGATATGCCAGCTATTACTGTGACGATTATACAGACCGGATGGGGAATATTACAGAGGAATGGCGGAAGATGAACGTGCGCTTTGACGGCATTTACACGGGCTTTCTTTCCGGGGAGCACCAGATCCGCAAGGTGCTGGAGTTTCTTGATATTTTTTGTAAAGACGATACATTTCTTCTGGTGGATCCGGTCATGGGGGATAACGGGAGCCGTTATCCGGTATTTACATCCCGGATGGAGGCGGAGATGAAGGTACTGACGGAACGGGCGGATATTATTACCCCGAATCTTACGGAGCTCTGTCTGCTGACAGGACGGGACTGCCGGTTGACAGAAGCAGTTCGGAACAAAGAGGAAATCATTGCGGCCGCGGAAGAGATGGCCGGAGAACTGATGACCGGAAAGACAAAAGAGACGGTTGTTACCGGGATCCGTTATATTGAAGAAACGACGGGGCGGGAGATGATGGGAAACCTTGCCGTGACGGAAGAAGGGACTTCCTTCTCGGCATTCCCGTTTATCGGGGACAGTTATTCCGGCACCGGCGATCTGTTCGCCTCCATCGTGGCAGCGGGCAGAGCCCGGGGAGACGCCCTGGCGCAGGCGATGGAACTGGCCGGCGTCATGATCGGGCGGGCCATCGAAGACGCGGTACGGGACGGCGTACCGAGAAATGATGGAGTGGAGTATGAACGGTATCTGTGGATGCTGGGCGAGAAGAACCGGCAGGCGGATGCCGGGGGATCCGGCACGGGGGACGGCGTGTAAAGAGAGAGGAGAGAATCAGATGCGGAAACAGACTGTGAAACTTGTTACAACCGGGATTTTCGCAGCCATGATCACGGTCATGACGGCATATATCTGCCATATTCCGTACGGGATGAACGGCGGGTACATCCATTTCGGGGACACCCTGATCTATCTGGCGGCTGTATTTCTCCCGCGGCCGTGCGCACTTGCGGCCGCGGCAATCGGAGGCGGGATGGCCGACCTTCTGACGGCGCCGGTGTGGATGCCCGCCACGGTCATCATTAAGATGCTGATTGTGCTTCCGTTTTCCGGAAAGAACGGGAAACTGTTGTGCCGGCGGAATATCGCGGCGCCGTTCCTGGCGCTTGTGATCTCTGCGACGGGGTACTATGTGGCGGAAGGACTGATCTTCGGTTCATTTGCGGCGCCCCTTGCGTCTGTCGCGGGAAGCGTGATCCAGTCCGGCGGAAGCGCGGCCCTCTTCTACGCGATGGCGGTGCTTCTGGAGCGGTCTCATGCGAATGTGCGGATCCGGCAGCTTCTGGGCGGAGAGACGTAAGGAGAGAGACGGAAGGAGAAACAGAGATGGCGGACATTTTATATACTTATAAGAACCAGGTTTATGTGAACCTGACAAATAAATGCGACTGCGCGTGCACGTTCTGCATCCGCAGCCATCAGGAAAGCGTGGGAGACTCGGCGGATACCCTCTGGCATAAGACGGATCCGACGCTGGAAGAAGTAACCGCGGCGCTGGATGCGTTTGATTTCACCGGATATGAGGAGCTGGTCTATTGCGGGTACGGCGAACCGACCTGTGCGCTCGATATTCTGATCCAGTCGGCGGAATATGCAAAAGAAAAGTACGGGGTGAAGATCCGGGTGAACACCAACGGACTGGCAAACCTCTATTACGGACGGGACGTTATCCCGGAGCTGGCGGCGGTCGTGGACTGCGTATCCATTAGCCTGAACGCGCCGACAGCGGAAGAGTATACGGCGGTGACCCGGCCGAAATTCGATCATGCATTTGAAGGGATGCTGGAGTTTGCCGCAGAATGCGCGAAGAAGATCCCGGACGTACGGTTCACGGTGGTGGACGTACTGCCGGAAAAAGACATCGAAGCCAGCCGGAATCTGGCCGAATCCATGGGGATCGGACTGAGAGTAAGGCATTATGCTTAAAAAGGGACAGGGCAAAACTCAATTTGGGACGTAGTAAAATTGAATTTTACTACGTCCCAAATTGGGTTATTTCGTAAGTACTTCTATTCCGTCTTCTTTTACAAGCACCATATATTCGATCTGGGCGGACAGTCCGTCGTCGATGGTGTACACGGTCCAGCCGTTGTCCTCGTCTACGAAGAAGTCCGGGCTGCCCTCGTTGATCATGGGCTCGATAGTGAACATCATGCCGGGTACCAGGAGCATCTCGCTGCCCTTCGGGGTCACATAACTTACGAAGGGATCTTCGTGGAATGCAAGGCCGATGCCGTGGCCGCCGATCTCTTCCACGACGGAGTAGCCGTTGGCTTTTGCGTGGCTGTTGATGGCGTCGGCGATGTCGCCCAGGTGTCCCCACGGTTTTGCGGCTGCCAGTCCGCGTTCCACACATTCTTCGGTGACGCGGATCAGTTTTTCCGCGCGTTCGGAGATTTTCCCCATTTTGAACATCCTTGATGCGTCGGAAAAGTAGCCGTCTACGATGGTGGATACATCCACGTTGATGATGTCGCCTTCCTGCAGGATGATGTTTTCATCCGGGATGCCGTGGCAGATCTCGTTGTTCAGGGATGTGCACACGCTCTTCGGGAAGCCCTGGTAATTGAGCGGGGCGGGGATGCCGCCGTGCTCTGTGGTGTAGCGGTACACGATATCGTCGATCTCGGCGGTGCTCATGCCGATATGGATCTGCTTTGCCACTTCGTCAAGGACCGCGGTGTTGAGCGCGGCGCTGATCCGGATCTTCTCGATCTGCGCCGGCGTCTTCAGAAGCTGCCGGGTCGGGACGATCTCGCCCTTTTCTGCGTGAAGCATCATTTTTTCCTCGATGGGCATGTGGCATTTTTTGTATTTCCTGCCGCTGCCGCACCAGCAAAGCTCATTTCTTTCCATGTAAATTACATCTCCTTATATTTTAAATATGAAAATCCGGGGCAGAAAGCTTTTTCATCAGAAACGGTGGATGAAAAGCCCGCTGCGAAGTTTGGGTTCAAACCAGGTGGATTTGGGCGGCATCAGCCGTCCGGCGTCCGCCACGGACAACAGTTCATCCATGGATGTGGGATACATGGCAAATGCCACGCCGCCGGTTTCTTTTGAAGCCTGTTCCAGCGCCTCCAGTCCGCGGATGCCTCCGATGAAGCGGATGCGGGGATCTTTCTTCGGATCTTTGATCCCGAATACGGGTTCCAGGATATGGTCCTGAAGAATGGACACGTCCAGATCATGAACCGGGTCCCCGCTGTACAGGGAAGGTCGCGCTTTCATCCGGTACCACCGTCCGTCCCAGCACAGTCCGAACTCACCTTTAACAGAAGGCCGGCAGGGCGCGTCTGCGGGTCCGCTGATCTCAAATCCGTCCTTTATCATATCAGGAAACGCTTCGAATGTACAGCCGTTCCGGTTTGTCACAACCCGGTTGTAGTCGTAGATGCACAGTTCGTCCGCCGGGAAAAGGACGCTGAGGAAATAGTTGTATTCCTCGTCGCCGGAGAATCCCGGATCTTCAGCCCTTCTCTTTAACCCGACCTTGACGGCCGAGGCGGCCCGGTGATGGCCGTCGGCGATGTATAAATGCGGAATACCCGCAAACAGCTGTGAAATGTGTGAAATGGTGCCGGCTTCGCTGATCTTCCACGCCTGATGTCGGATGCCGTCGTCCGAGATGAAGTCGTACATCGGCGCCGATGCGCAGACAGAGCGGATGATCCCGCGCAGCTCATCGCAGGGGCGGTAAGCCAGGAAGATGGGCCCGGTCTGGGCGCTGCATGCATCCACATGGCGGATGCGGTCCGCCTCCTTGGCCTCCAGTGTATTTTCATGTTTCAGGATCACGTTGTTTACATAGTCGTCAATGGACGCGCATCCGACCAGCCCGGTCTGGGTCCTGCCGTTCATGGTCAGGGCATAAATATAGAAGCAGGGTTCTTCATCCTGCACGAACTGGCCCTCCCGGATCATGTCATCCAGCGTATCCCGCGCTTTCAGATAGACTTCGGATGAATAAATGTTGATCCCTTCCGGGAAAAGCGTTTCTGCACGGTCTATCTTCAGAAAAGAAAGCGGGTTGGCCTCCACGACAACGCGCGCCTCTTCTGTATTATATACATCGTAGGGAAGTGCGGCGATCGAAGCCGCGAGATCCCGGCGGGGACGGATCCCCTTAAACGGTCGGACGGTACTCATAATCATCTCCTGAAACATTTGTAAATTCGTTGCAACCACACATATTCTAACACAGAAAAGGGGCTTTTACTACCGCATGTTTTGACAAAAAGTGACCTTTTACTTGCCCGGGAAAGAAAAGTATAGTAGTATTAAACCTTAGAGGAGTGAAAATAATATGTTTTACTGGATTATAATGTTTATACTTGCCGCCGGATGCATCCTTATGCTCAGTGTATCATTTGCAGGCATGAAGAAGAACAGTGCGGCAGGCGTATCGCGCGGAAGACGCGGCCGCGGCGGATATGACGAGGATGAAGAAGACGAATATGACGAGCCGCCGAGGCGCAGGCAGCAGGCGGCAGCCGCGCCGGCACAGGACCGCCGCGCTAGGAAGCAGAAGCTTCGCTGGAAGATCCTCATGGAAGATATTGACAGCTGGGATAAGTACAGCTTTACATTCTATGATGCGGTCGGGATCGGACGCAGCCAGGAGGGAAACATGTATGAGAAGTTTCTTCCGGTCATCGGAGACGGCAGAGTTTCGAAACTGCACTGTGCGATCATCCGCCGCGGGGATAAGCTCTATCTGAAAGATGAAGGGTCGCGGAACGGAACTTATCTGAACGGCGTGCGCATCGACAAGCCGGTTGTGATCCAGAGGGATGATATCATCGGGATCGGTGAGACCCGGCTGGAGGTACAGAAGATCCTTCGGGAAAGCCCGGATCCCGGTGCGCAGAGGGCCCGTTATTAGTGCAGTTGATTATGCAGCGGTGAGCGTTCACCGCTGTCTTTGTATCCGCATATAGTATCCGTAGAGAAATCTATTTCGGGAGTGAGAAGCGCATGTACGAGAAACTGCCGTATTATATGGCGTATCCGATGCCTTTTTCTTATGATGACGACCGGACGGAGCGACTGGATGCGGAGTATCTGAAAAGTCTGTATCCGGATATGCCGCGGCGGATCCTTCCCTATGTGGAGGAGGAGTGCGACCGTATGGAATATGAGAACAGTATGATCTATGACCGATATCCGGATAAGCTGCAGATCCGTCTGATGTGCAGGAGAGCCTGCGAGAACGCAGCGGCGCATGAGAAAGATCTGGATGAAGAACGGCTTATGGAACTGACCGGGGTGATGCTCTGCGAAGAGCTCTACCGCCGGAGATGCGGACAGAGGAGAAGAAGCCGGAGGTTCTGGTAAACAGCGGAAGATCCGGCGGCATACAACAGGAGAAATAATATGAAAAAGAACCTTGTATTTATCGGTATGCCGGCTGTCGGAAAAAGCACGGTCGGCATCGTAGTCGCAAAACGGCTGGGGATGAATTTTATCGATGGGGATCTGCTGATCCAGGAACAGGAACATAAACTGCTGCGTGAGATTATCGCAGAAGAGGGGCAGGAAGGCTTCCTGAAGATCGAGAACCGGATCAATGCTTCGCTTCAGGCGGAGAATTCCGTGATCTCTCCGGGCGGAAGCGTGATATACTGCGAAGAGGCTATGCGGCATTATAAAAAGATCGGAATAATCGTATATTTAAAGGCGTCCTATCCGACAATAAAAAGGAGGATCCGTAATCCGAAGAAGCGGGGGGTAGTCCTGAAAGAGGGTCAGTCGCTCAAAGATCTGTACTGGGAGCGCGTTCCGTATTTCGAAAAGTACGCGGATATTACCGTATGCGAGGACGGCTGCCGGATTGAAGATACCATCGGAAATGTGCTCAGAGCGGTAAAAAAATATAAAAAGAAGACGTATTCCCGGAAAAAACTTGACAAGAAGCCCGGGAGAACACTACAATAATTGCATATGAGCAAAAATATACCAGACTTGAATTACTAAGGGGAATACAAATAAGATAATAAGATCAGAGTCGAGGTGCAATATGGAGCAATATATTATCAAGGGCGGTAACCCGCTTGTCGGTGAAGTGGAGATCGGCGGCGCCAAAAATGCAGCTCTTGCCATCCTGGCTGCAGCGATCATGACGGACGAAACTGTTCAGATCGACAATCTGCCGGATGTCAATGATATCAATGTAATGCTTGAAGCCATCAGCGGGATCGGCGCAGTGGTACAGAGACTGGACAGACATACGGTCCGGATCAACGGCAGCACAATCGCGAATTTTGATATTGAATATGACTATATTAAGAAGATCCGCGCATCCTATTACCTGCTGGGTGCTCTGCTCGGCAAGTACAAGAGGGCGGAAGTGGCCCTCCCGGGCGGATGCAATATCGGCAGCAGGCCGATCGATCAGCATCTGAAAGGGTTCCGCGCACTCGGTGCGGACGTGGATATCGAGCACGGAAAGATCGTTGCAGAAGCAGAACATCTGAAAGGAACCCATCTCTATTTTGATGTGGTGTCCGTGGGTGCGACGATCAATGTCATGATGGCCGCGGCAATGTCCGAGGGACTTACCATCATGGAAAATGTGGCGAAAGAGCCTCATGTTGTGGATGTGGCCAACTTCCTCAACAGCATGGGTGCAAATATCAGAGGGGCCGGCACGGATGTGATCAAGATCAGAGGCGTGCGTAAGCTTCACAAGACAGAATATCCGATCATTCCGGATCAGATCGAGGCGGGAACATTTATGTTTGCCGCGGCGGCAACCCGGGGGGATGTCACCGTGCTGAATGTGATCCCGAAACATCTCGAGGCGACGATCTCGAAACTGATCGACATCGGATGCGAGGTGGAAGAGTTTGACGATGCGGTGCGCGTTGTGGCAAAAGGCCGCCTGAAGAGTACCCAGGTAAAAACCCTTCCGTATCCGGGATATCCGACGGACATGCAGCCGCAGATCGGGGTGGCGCTTGCCCTTGCAAAGGGAACCAGCACAATCACAGAGAGTATTTTTGAAAACCGCTTCAAATATCTGGGCGAACTGGCGCGTATGGGCGCACAGGCGAAAGTGGAAGGCAATTCTGCGACCATTGAAGGCGTGGAGAAATTCTCCGGAGCCCGCGTGAGCGCACCGGATTTAAGAGCCGGAGCGGCGCTGTGCATCGCCGGACTTGCGGCGGAAGGCATCACCATTGTGGATGATATCGTGTATATCCAGAGAGGATATGAGCGCTTCGATGAGAAGCTCAGAAGCCTCGGCGGTGTGATTGAGAAAGTGACGAATGAAAAAGAGATCCAGAAGTTCAGACTGAAGGTCGGCTGAAATCAGGAATGCGCAGAAGGATACGGAGTTTTCCGTATCCTTTTTTGAACTGTAAAAATGAAAAAACCATAAATTCTCTTGACTTTTATGACCGTACATAGTAAAGTTTCTTACTGTAGCAAAAATATATAGAATACTTTCTCTTATTCAGAGCAGTGGAGATACAAAGGATCTGTGAAGCTGCGGCAACCCCTGACAAGGAAGGTGCCAACCTGAGCGAGTGATCGAACAATAAGAGGATTGTTGGGATGATAATATCGGCAGTCCGCTTGTGCGGGCTGCTTTCTTATTTCATGCGGCCGGGAGATCCGGGCTGACGCATGACAGACGGTCCGAAGAGAAAGTCATGCCGGGGAACCCGGTGGAAAGGAGAGTTTACATGGAGAAATTATTGTTTACATCTGAATCGGTTACAGAAGGCCATCCGGACAAGATGTGCGACGCCATCTCTGACGCGATTCTGGATGCGCTGATGGAGCAGGATCCGATGAGCCGCGTGGCATGTGAGACATGCTGTACGACCGGCATGGTCATGGTTATGGGAGAGATCACCACACAGGCGTATGTGGACATCCCGAAGATCGTGCGCGATACGGTGCGCGAGATCGGATATACGAGAGGTAAATTCGGGTTTGACGCGGACACCTGCGGTGTGATCACGACTATCGACGAGCAGTCGGCGGATATTGCGCTGGGCGTTGACAGAGCGCTGGAGGCGAAAGAGCATACCATGTCTGAGGATGACATTGATGCCATCGGCGCGGGCGACCAGGGTATGATGTTCGGCTATGCTTCCGATGAGACGGAGGAATATATGCCCTATCCGATCGCACTGGCGCACAAGCTGGCGCGCCGACTGACCGAAGTGAGAAAGAACGGCACGCTGCCCTATCTCCGTCCGGACGGCAAGACGCAGGTAACGGTCGAGTACGATGAAAGCCATATGCCGAAACGACTGGATGCGGTGGTGCTTTCCACCCAGCACGACCCGGATGTGACCCAGGAGCAGATCCATGCGGATATCAGGAAGCATGTATTTGATGCGGTGATCCCGGCAGGCATGACTGATGAGGCGACTAAATTCTTCATCAATCCGACGGGCCGGTTCGTGATCGGCGGACCTCACGGCGACAGCGGCCTGACCGGACGCAAGATCATCGTTGATACATACGGCGGAATGGCGCGTCACGGCGGCGGTGCATTTTCCGGAAAGGACTGCACGAAGGTAGACCGTTCTGCGGCTTATGCGGCGCGGTACGCGGCGAAGAACATCGTGGCGGCGGGACTGGCGAAGCGGTGCGAGATCCAGCTGTCCTATGCCATCGGCGTGGCGCATCCGACATCCATTTCCGTAAATACATTCGGGACCGGCAAGGTGTCCGACGAGAAACTGGTTGAGATCTTAAGAGAGAACTTTGATTTCCGTCCGGCGGGCATCATCCGCATGCTGGACCTGCGCAGGCCGATCTACAAACAGACGGCGGCGTACGGACACTTCGGACGCACGGATCTGGATCTGCCGTGGGAAAAACTGGACAAAGTTGACGCATTAAAGAAATATCTGTAAAATATTTACAGGTATTTCAGAGTGCCGGGCGCATCTGAGTATGTGCCCGGCTTCTTTTATCCGGTAACAGACTTTGTGCATATAATGTGCGGAAAAGAGGAACAGTCCATGAAACTGAGAACAAAACTGGTTATCGTTTTTCTGACCGTCATGATCCTGCCGGTCATCTTCATGACCATCGCGGTGTACGCCATCGGCCCGGGCGAGGCCGGCGAGGTGCTGCAGCTCTATATGCTGCTCGTATTTATCACGACCGCGCTTCTGATCTACTGGATCTACCGGTCCGTGTCCGTGCCGCTGTCAAGGCTTCAGAAGGCGGCGCGCAACATAAAGGAAGGAAATCTGGACTTTGAGATCCGGCAGGAATCGGACGACGAGATCGGGCAGCTCTGCCAGGACTTTGAGGAGATGCGCATGCGTCTGAAGAGCCAGGCGGAGGAGCGGGTCCGGTTCGACCGGGAAAATAAAGAGCTGATCAGCAATATTTCCCATGACCTGAAGACGCCGATCACGACCATCAAGGGGTATGTGGAAGGCATTATGGACGGGGTGGCGGACACGCCGGAAAAGATGGACAGATATATCCGGACAATATATAATAAGACCAGCGAGATGGATCTGCTGATCAACGAGCTGACCTTTTATTCTAAGATCGATACGAACAGGATCCCCTATAATTTCGCCACCATTTCGGCGCGGGATTATTTTGAGGACTGTGCGGAGGATCTGCGCATGGAGCTGGACGGAAAGGGCGTCGCATTTACCTACCGGAACACCATGCCGGAGGACTGCAAGGTGATCGTGGATCCGGAACAGCTGAGGCGGGTTATCAATAATATCGTCTCCAATTCCCTGAAATACATGGACAAGGAGCAGGGAAAGGTGACGATGGAAATAAAGGACGTGGGAGACTTTATCCAGGTTGAACTGGGTGACAATGGCAAGGGCATCGCGGCAAAGGATCTGCCGTACATCTTCGACCGGTTCTACCGCACGGATGCATCCAGAAATTCATCCAAGGGCGGAAGCGGCATCGGCCTTTCCATTGTAAAAAAGATCGTCGAGGAGCACGGAGGCAATATCTGGGCCACCAGTGATGAGGGCGCTGGTACGACAATGTATTTTGTGATCAGAAAATATCAGGAGGTACCGATCGATGAGTAAGCGTATTTTGATTGTAGAAGATGAAGAGAGCATCGCTGATCTTGAGAAAGACTATCTGGAACTGAGCAGCTTTAAAGTGGAAGTGGCCAATGACGGTCAGACCGGCCTTGAGATGGGGCTTAACGGGGACTTTGACCTGATCATTCTGGACCTGATGCTGCCCGGCGTGGACGGATTTGAGATCTGCAGGCAGATCCGGGATAAGAAGAACACTCCGATCATCATGGTGTCCGCGAAGAAGGACGATATCGACAAGATCCGCGGCCTGGGGCTCGGCGCGGATGACTATATGACCAAGCCTTTCAGCCCCAGCGAACTGGTTGCCCGTGTGAAGGCGCATCTGGCCCGTTATGAGCGGCTGATCGGCAGCAACGTGGAGGAGAATAAAGTGATCGAGATCCGCGGCCTGAAGATCGACACCACCGCGCGGCGCGTGTGGGTGAACGGCGAGGAACGGTCCTTTACGACCAAGGAATTCGACCTGCTGACATTCCTGGCAGGGCATCCGAACCATGTGTATACGAAGGAAGAACTGTTCCGGGAGATCTGGGATATGGAGTCCGTGGGCGACATCGCGACCGTGACCGTGCATATCAAGAAGATCCGCGAGAAGATTGAGTATGACACCTCACATCCGCAGTATATCGAGACGATCTGGGGCGTGGGATACCGGTTCAAAGTGTGATCACAGCCGGCGAGTATGCAGCCGGCAGAACGGCAGTTAAAACGCAGGGAGGTGCAGGGATATGGGGAGTTATCTGAATCCTTCAAATGACAATTTCATAAGAGCGCTGAATTCGGAAATCTATGTGGATAAGACGGATCTGATCCGGTATACGAATAAAGTCATCAATACCCAGCAGCAGAACATCTGTGTAAGCCGTCCGCGTCGTTTTGGCAAATCTATGGCGGCAAACATGCTTTCAGCATATTACAGCCGGGCAGGTCGGCTTTACAGAAAATGAAGTCAGCGGACTATGCGACCGGTATGGGATCGCTCCTGATGAAGTAAAGAACTGGTATGACGGGTACAGTCTGGGTGATGATCTGTCGGTGTACAGCCCCCGGTCGGTGGTCAACTGCATGCAGTTCGGAAAAGTGGCGAATTACTGGAACCAGACGGAGTCTTTTGAGGCGTTGAAACTATATATTGATATGAATTTTGACGGACTGCGGGACGACGTGTTAAGCATGATCGCAGGTGAAGCCGTTCCGGTAAATACAGGCAGCTTCACGAATGATATGACGACATTCCGGACAGAGGATGATGTCCTGACGCTGCTTATCCATCTGGGATATCTGGCGTATGACGAGAAGAACCGCGCGGCATTTATCCCCAATAACGAGATCCGCAGTGAGTATGTAAATGCCGTTTCTGCTTCGGACTGGGGACCGGTTTCAAAAGCGCTGAAAGATTCTGCGGATACACTAAACGCAATACTGCAGAAAAATGAAAGTCTGGCCGTTCGGGGCATCGAGCAGGCACATCTGGAAACAGCGCATCTGCAGTATAATGATGAAAATGCGCTGAGTTATACGATCTCTCTTGCGTTGTATGCGGCGCGGGCTTTTTATACAGTCCACAGGGAATTTCCGACGGGGAAAGGCTTTGCGGATATGGTATATATCCCGAGAAAAAAATATCCGGAGAAGCCGGCGATCGTTGTGGAATTGAAATGGAACCAGGATACGGAGACGGCGATCAGCCAGATCCGGGAAAAGGAATACTGTAAAAGTCTGGAAGACTATCGGGGGAAAATCCTTCTTGTGGGGATCAATTATGATAGAAAGACAAGGAAGCATCAATGCAGGATCGAGGAAGAAAATAAGGAATGATCGACATTGTGCTTATGCGGCGGCAGATATTAAAAAATATCTGCCGTTTTTTCTTGACAAATATAACGTAAGGCGATATATTATAATCATAATATATCATTGAACGATATATCGAGAAGGGAGTGGTCTTATGTCGGAGAAAGATAATCCTCTTACCGAAGCTTTTTTCTATATCCTTCTTTCCTTACGTCATCCGAATCACGGATACGGCGTGATCCAGGAAGTGGAGGAACTGACAAAGGGGCGGGTGAGTCTCGGGGCGGGTACGCTCTACGGAGCGTTGCAGACCATGCAGAAGCGCGGGTGGATCCGCGTGGTGAGCCAGGAGACTGAGTCAAGGAAGAAGAAGGAATATATTATCACAGAAGCGGGAAAAGAAGTATTTGAGACGGAGCGGGCGCGGCTTGCGGAACTGCTTGGAAATGCGGGCCTGATGGACCGTGCATGAGGAGGTGGATGTTATGATCAGATTCCGGTTATATTTTGATAAAGATCAGGAGACAAAATGGCTGAATCAGATGGTGTCGGATGGTTGGGCGCTGAAAGGATTTTTTGCCGGATTTTACAGTTTTGAAAGATGCGAGAAAGGGGAGTGGATCTACCAGATCGACTTTGGAGACCACGCCTATCATGTCAGCGATGAGTATCGGGAACTGATGACAGACCTGGGGATCGAGATAGTTGCGCTTTGGGGATTCTGGATCATCCTGAGGAAGCGGGCGGCGGATGGACCCTTTGAACTGTATACGGACACGGAGTCCATGATCGGACATTACCGGAAGATACTGAAGATGTTCATGGGCGTGATCGCGCTGGAGCTGATCTGCTTTCTGGTAGAAGTGATCGGAGGGGTTACGGGCACTGGGATCGCCTGGGGATTCGCTGTGCTGATCGCTGTTTTAACAGCGGCCTGCGGTAGAGCGGCGTTCAAGATGCAGAAAGTGATCAGCAGGCTCGAGGCGGAGAAAAACGGGATTGAGCAATAAAAATTAGTAAAAAATCATTTTAGAGTGATATTTCTGTTGGGAAAAATCATTTTAAAATGATTTTTTTCTTGAAATAAAGCATTACATCCGCATGTATCATCCGGAGACTGCGGTCCGGCTGACGGCCAGGAATTTGGGGAAAGATGAGGACGGGATGAAATCAATCCCGCTGTATGCGGCGTTTTGTCTGTAAATAAAACAGGACATGAAAAATCCACTGTATCGTTGGTATTTCGTACAGTGGATTTTTCAGCTTATTCCATCCATTGGATCTAGCCTCCTTTATTTTGTTTTTTATCTATATAAAACTATTCATCTGAATAGTGTTTTCGGATTTTATGTTACCTTCCCATTGGACTCTACCTCTCTTTTCTTAAATTATTAGGTTACGATTATGTTTTCGGTGGTCCGTCCTCCTTTGTTTTTTTTTCTGTTCTTTTGATGTCATTATAATAACTCATAATAATGGATATGTCAACACATAATCAGAAAAAAATATAATTAATTATAAATAAACAGAATATTTAGAAAATATAAACAAAATATCAGATACAGGAAATGCTTTTTATACCTTCTTATTCTGCGCGCAAGTGGTACAATGATTGCACATATGTGCAGCCGGGGCGGGATCATGGCCTTATCTCTGCACAGAGATCCGGGAGGGATATATGATGAAGATAGCAGTTTTATCGGATACACACGGCCTGCTCCGGCCGGAAGTGATAAAGGTGATCGGAGAGTGCGACGCCGTGCTCCACGCGGGAGATATCAATTCGCAGAAGATCGTTGATCAGATGAAAGAAGCGGCCGGGGAAGATACGCCGGTCTATATTGTCAGAGGTAATAATGATAAAGAGTGGGCGGAGTATCTGCCGCATCATCTGGAGTTTACGCTGGGCGGTGTGAACTTCTATATGGTTCACAATAAAAAGGATCTGCCGAAGGATCCGGGGGACAGACAGGTGATCATTTTCGGTCACTCTCACAAATATTCTGAAGAGGTCAGGGAAGGACGCCTGTATCTTAATCCCGGAAGCTGCGGGAAGCGGCGCTTCCATCAGGATATTACGATGGCGGTACTGGAGATCAATAACGGGATGTGGGCAGTGGAGCGGCTTGATATCCCTCATGAGCCGGCCGGCATGTCCGGGGCGGATGCTGATATTCCGGAGGGGGATCTTCTCGGGATCATCGAACAGATCCTGAAGAGGATGGATAAAGGGCAGCAGGTACAGGAGATCGCGCGGGCGCTGAAGATCGATCCGGAGTTTGCGGAGCAGACCTGCCGGATCCGGGTAACACATCCGGGAGTGTCGGCCCACGGGATCCTGGACAAAGTGGAAGTGAATCGGAGATGCACGAAATGATTTGATTTTCAAAATAAAAACAGAGTATGCTCTAATTTCCTATTGACATTCGGAAATTCTGAGTTATAATGGAACAGGATTAAGAAATAAGCCAATGCGAAGAACAGGACATGACTTTCAGGATATCCATGTTTTCAGAGAGTTCCCGGATGGTGTGAGGGAACAGCATGACCGTGAGAGCTATCCCCTGCGAGCAGTCAGGGTGAAGAAAGGCGCAGCCTTAAGTAACCCGGACCGGTATTCCACCGTTAGAAGGAAACCTGTTAATCCGCAGCGCGGACGACGGGGATGAGCGGCCGGAGCTGTTTCCGGCAAGAGAAGTGGTAACGCGGAATATTTATTTCGTCTTCTGGCAGAGCGATCTGCCGGAGGGCGCTTTTTTTATTTCATAGGAAATTGCTTTCCTATGAAATAAAAACAAAGTTAGTATTGGCTCTGATCCTTATCATTACAACCTGTTGTTCTATCAGAAAAGGAGTGTGGAGAATTATGAACACCTTAGTAATCGTACTGATCGCCGCCGTGTGCCTGATCGCTGCCTATGCGCTGTACGGCCGGTGGCTGGCAAAGAAGTGGGGGATCGATCCGAAGGCGAAGACGCCGGCTGTCCTTCATAATGACGGACAGGACTATGTGCCGACAGACGGATGGACGGTATTTGCCCATCAGTTCTCGTCCATCGCGGGGGCCGGACCGGTCACCGGAGCGATCCAGGCGGCGGCATTCGGATGGCTGCCGGTCCTTCTGTGGATCATCTTGGGCGGCATCTTCTTCGGAGCGGTGACAGACTTCGGAGCGCTGTATGCCAGTGTGAAGAACGACGGCAAGTCCATGGGACTGTTGATCGAGAAATACATCGGCAAAGCGGGACGGAAGCTGTTCCTCGGGTTCTGCTGGCTGTTCTGCCTGATCGTCATCGCGGCGTTCGCGGATATGGTGGCGGATACATTTAACGCCTATGTGGTGACGGACGGCGTGCAGACGCTGTCAGAGAATGCTACGGTAAACGGTGCGGCGGGAAGCATTTCCCTGTTTTTTATCCTGTTTGCCGTTGCATTCGGCGTAGTGCAGCATAAGGTACAGCTGACCGGATGGAAAGAAGTGGTCTTCGGCCTGGTGTGCACGGTGCTTGCTTTTGTATTCGGTATGAATTTCCCGGTGATCCTGGGCAAAGACATGTGGGTTTATATCGCGTTTATCTATATCTTCCTGGCGGCCGTGCTGCCCATGTGGTTCGTGATGCAGCCCCGTGACTATATGTCCACCTTCATGTTCGCCGGCATGATCGCCGGCGCGGTGCTGGGCCTTGTATTCGCCCACCCGACGATGAACCTTCCGGCATTCACAGGATTCCAGAATGAGAGCCTGGGGACGCTGTTCCCGATCCTCTTCGTGACGGTGGCCTGCGGTGCGGTGTCCGGATTCCACAGCCTGGTATCGTCCGGAACGTCCTCAAAGACGATCTCCAATGAGAAGGATATGCTGAAAGTCGGCTACGGCGCAATGGTGCTGGAAAGCCTTCTGGCGGTCATCGCCCTCTGTGTGGCGGGCGCGGCGGCAGCGGCGGACGGCACGGCGGCCGTGGGAACCCCGTTCCAGATCTTCTCCTCTGGCGTTGCCGGATTCCTGGAGATGTTCGGCATCCCGGTCTATGTGGCGCAGAGCTTTATGACCATGTGCGTGTCCGCGCTGGCATTTACAACACTGGACTCCGTGGCCCGTATCGGAAGGATGTCCTTCCAGGAACTTTTCAGCACGGATGATATGGAGCACGCCGAGAGCTGGAGAAAAGTGCTCTGCAACAAATATTTTGCAACGGTGATCACCCTTGTATTCGGCTACATCCTGACACAGGTGGGCTACTCCAATATCTGGCCGCTGTTCGGAAGCGCCAACCAGCTGCTGAGCGCGCTGGTTCTGATCACCCTCTGCGTATTCCTGAAGGTGACAGGCCGGACCCTGAAGACACTGGTTCCGCCGTTCGTGATCATGCTGATCGTGACATTCACGGCGCTGGTACAGCGGTTCATCTCGCTGGTCAAAGCATTTTCAGCCGGGACAGGTGTGTTCATGGTGGAAGGCCTTCAGCTGATCGTCGCGGTGCTCCTGATGGTGCTTGGCGTGACCATCGTGGTTACGTCCGGGAAGGAGCTTGTGAAGCGTAAAGCTGAAAACGGATCCGCTCGCTGACCAGCATCACGGCAGTCAGGCAGACTGAGAAGAGCAGGGCAAACCCGAACCGGGGCATGAGCATCTGCAGTGGGATGCCTGAGCCGAAATAGCCAAGGCCTGTGGCGATATAAATGATCAGGCTGCATATATAGAAGAAACCCGCGCCGCGCAGGAGCAGAAATGTTTTTGCGCGGCGCATTTTTCTGATATCCACGGGCGCAAACCGGTATTTGGACAGAACAGGAACCGTTTTTCCCTGCTCACTGATATAGAAGAGGTCGTTGTAGGGAACGGTGGCCGCAATGGTGAACAGGACCACGTACCGGAATGTGTTCATCGTGAATGTCTGTGCCGTTCCTGCTGCGGCCGCCGACTGGAGCGCCAGGGATGCCTGCGACGCGGAAGACGCCTCCGCAGCGGCGGTAATGAACATCCAGAGCAGGCAGGCGGCCGTGAGGACACGGCTCATGGCCGGCTTCCGGTGCTCTTTTTCATATTTCAGATAATTAATTTTCTGGTCTTTTGCGGTTTTCATGGCGCACCTCCTTCTTTTCGGTGTTCCAGTTCCAGCAGATCGCGGATGTGCGGGGCGGCAGTCCCGGAGACGGAGGCATACCGGTCGCTCAGTTCTTCTTTCGTGGCGTTGGCGGCCAGCCGGCCGTTTTCCAGGATGAGGACGTAATCCGCCAGCCGATCCACATCCTCGGTGATGTGGGTGGACAGCAGGATCCCCATGTCATGCTCCAGAAGTTCACCCAGGAGTTCCAGGAATTCCCTGCGGAATACCGGGTCGAATCCTTCCAGCGGCTCATCCAGAAAGAGAAAGTCCGGGTGATGGGCCAGGGCGAAGCAGATCTGTATCTTCATGAATTCTCCTTTGGAGAGCTGGAAGACCCGTTTCGATGCGTCCACACCCAGGCGCATCAGCCAGGATGAATATTCCTTCACGGACCAGTCCGGGTAGAACGCGCCGTAGGTCAGGCCGTTTTCCGCGACAGACGCTTCCGTGAAGAAGGGACATTTCTCGCTGATGTATCCGATCCTGCGGCGGAAGGCTTCCGGATCCTGCCTCAGCGACAGGCCGCCGAGCCGCGCGTCGCCGGTAAAACCGGGGGCGGAAGACAGGGCTGTGCCACTTAAGCAGTCCAGCAGGGTCGTCTTGCCGGAGCCGTTCACACCGGCGAGGACGTAGAAATATCCGCTTTCCATGGTAAAAGATACATGGTCCAGCAGAAAGTGCCGGTACCGGCGGGTTATATCGATACATGAAAATGTGGTCATTTCGGATCACCTCCTTTGTCCCAGAACATCCGGACCATGTCCGTGATATCTTCCGGCGACAGGCCGAGTTCCCGTGCTTCCCCGAGCATATCGCGCAGACGCCGCTCGTACTCCCGGAGCCGTCCCTCCATCAGCCGGTTCTGGTTCACCTCGCTGACGAAGAAGCCCTTCCCCTGTTCGGAGTAGATCAGGCCCTGCTTCTCCAGTTCCTCGTACGCCCGCTTGGTGGTGATGACGCTGATGCCCAGCTCCCGGGCGAGGGAACGGATGGAGGGAAGCATATCGCCGGAAGCAAGTTCCCGGTTCGCGATGGAATTTTGTACCGCCAGCATGATCTGTTCATAGATCGGGCGGGGGCTGTTCTCATTGATAAAGATCTTCATATCAGACTTCCTTATGTGAATTTCCCGTTTTTACTGCGGCCCGGCGGATCCGTCGTCGGGCAGCGGGTAATAGATTTTCTCGTAATCCAGCATGGTGCAAAGCACCGGCGTGAGGTGCTTCTTCGCGATCCAGATGTTGATGAGCAGCGCGGGGATCCAGCATGCGGCCGTGAGCCAGCCAAATGAAGGCAGGGCGTACATGCAGGCGTAAAAAACCGTGTTTTCCAGGAGCAGAAGCCCGCTCCAGTAGACGTTCACAACGGTCTGGCTGCTCTTTTCCGTGACCCTGTCGGGACATTTTTTCAGCGCTTCCTTCCGGTTGCCCGGATCCGGGTTCAGGCTGAATGCAATGACAGTAAAGACGGTCAGGCTGACCTGGACAGCCAGGACAGGGGCCGGCAGGATCAGCGTCCCGGTCCAGAAGAGGGTCAGGGCCGCCAGCAGGAGCGCCAGGAAGACCGCCTTTACGGTCAGGTAGATCCGCAGGTAACGGAGCTTCTCCCGGGGCCCGGCCGGACAGACGTACAGTGCTTTCGGCAGGGCGAGCGGCAGTCTCCGGGCGATGAGCCAGACCACGACCAGCAGGACCAGCATGGCCTCGCACAGGAGAAGGTTGTAATTATCGGTCATGACGGTGTAAAGGAGTTCCTGCACCCGGGCTTTCCGCTCGCTTTGGGCGGAGAGATCCGGGAGTTCGATATTGTGCTGCCAGACATAATCGCCGAATAAAGTTCTAATAGTAAAGGTGAACAGTATACTGCTCAGCAGATACCCGCCGGCCAGATAAAGGAGCAGTACCGGAAGGTTATGGCGGAGCGCATACAGGAACCGGTAAATGGCAAGCTTCTTCATGAGATGCACCCTCCTTTCTGCAGATGGAAGAGGAGTTCCGCCAGGGTGGGCGCAGAAGCTTCCAGCCCGGCAGTCATCGCTTCGTCCGGATATTCGGCCAGCGCCGTGCTGCCGTAAGGCTCATGCACGGCGGAAAGGATCTTCGGACTGTGCAGGGCGCGAATCTGCGCTTCCGTTCCCCGAAGGAGGACGAACCGTTCGCGCAGGCTCTCCCTGTCCATGCAGAAGCAGAGCCGACCCTCGTCGATAAGGGCGATGTAATCCCCGATCTGGTCCAGGTCGGAGGTCAGATGGGTGGAGAAGAGGACGCTCCTTGTGCCGTCCTCCACCAGCTCCTGCATGTAACCGGTCAGCTCTTTCCGGAAGAGCGGGTCCAGCCCGGCTGCCGGCTCATCCATGATGTACAGCTTTGCCTGGTGGGAGAGGGCGAATGCCAGCTGGAAGCGGGTCTTCTGTCCGCGGGAGAGGCGCCCGGCCTTCTGCTTCGGGTCCAGCCCGAACCGTTCGCAGAACTTCAGGAACAGTTCGTGGCTGTATCCGGTGTAGGATGCGCCGAAGAGCCTGCCGTTGGCGGAGAGGGTCATCCGCTCCTCAAAGAGAAAATCATCAAGGACAAAGCCGATCCGGTCTTTGGCCTCCCGCTCCATGGTGCTCATGGGGCAGCCGTCTACAGTAACGCTTCCGGAATCCATGCGGTACAGGTTCAGGAGCGTGCGGATGAGGGATGTCTTGCCGGCCCCGTTTCGCCCGATCAGTCCGAAGATATAGCCGGGGTCCAGCGTGAAAGAGATATCCTGCAGGTGCAGGGCGCCGATCTGTTTGTCGAGATGGCTGACTTCAAGCAATGGCGTCATGGCGGGACCTCCTTTCATTTGTAATTGAGTTATGTGTATTGATGTTATTAGTTGCGTTGAATTTTAACTGTATATATCTATATATACAGTATATATACACCAGAGATAAATGTCAATAGAGAGCAAGACTTTATTTGACAGATGACAGAATATATGCAATAATACTTATGTTTTTGAGCTGTGAATATACGTGAGTAAGGAAGGCGTAGCGGATCAGAGACAGGATGTCACCGGCTGAAAGCATCCTGCGTGAATCTCCCCGAAGTTTCAGTATAGGAGCTCTCCGGCGAAAAGCCCCGTGCGTTAAGCCGGATGCCCGTGCAGCAGAAGATTGCACATGGAAGAGTGCAGGGCAGAGGATCTGTCCTGAAATAGGGTGGTACCGCGATCAACATCGTCCCTTGTTATTTGTGAAATAACAGGTGGCGGTGTTTTTTATTTTACAGGAACCCCTTACACGGATTGAAAGGAGAAGCGTAATGAAAGATAAAATCAACGGTATTTTATCAGAAGCAAAAAACAAGGTTTCTGAAGCGGCGAGTGAGAACGAGCTGCAGAATGTGAAGAGCGCGTATATCGGGAAGCAGGGGGCGTTGAGCCTTCTGATGAAAGAGATCCCGACGCTGGATGTGGCTCTTCGTCCTGAGATGGGAAAACTTCTGAATCAGGCTAAGAATGAAGTGAAGGAACGGATCGATGAGAAGCGGGTGGAGTTGAAGCTCAAGGCTTCGGAAGTGTCTGCGGATTTTGACTGCTCCGTTCCGGGACTCCTGCCGTCCGGCGGCGGCCTGCATCCGATCACACAGATGTGCTATGACCTGAACGATGCATTCCGCTCGATGGGATTTGAGATCTTTGAGGAAGATGAGATCACGAGCGAAATGTATGCCTTTGATAAACTGAACTTCCCGCCGAACCATCCGGCCCGCGAGAGCATGGACACCTACTGGCTGGAAGGACATGACAGCGGCAGCACCAATGAGAAGCTCTGCCTGCGCCCGCACCTGACAGGCGGAAGCGTGCGCTATATGCAGACGCACAAACCGCCGTACCGTTTCGTGTATCCGGGACGCGTTTACAGAAATGAGACGACCGACGCCCATCACGAGAGAGCCTTCTTCCAGTATGAAGCGCTGATCGTTGACAAAGATATCACATTTACATCAGGTAAAGTCCTGATCAAGAGCATCCTCAGCAAGGTGTTCGGAACGGACGTGCCGGTGCGGATGCGTTCCGGTTTCTTCCCGTTCGTGGAGCCGGGATTTGAGATCGACATGCAGTGCCAGGTGTGCGGCGGCAAAGGCTGCAGCGTATGCAAGCACGTGGGCTGGATCGAAGTTATGCCGGGCGGTTCGCCGCACCCGAATGTACTGAGGGCGGCAGGCCTGGATCCGGACGAGTATACGGGATTCTATGTAAATATCGGACTGGACAGACTTGTCATGATGCGCTACGGCGTGGATGACGTGCGGCTGTTCCACAGCGCGGACTTGAGATTCCTGAAACAGTTTAGATAAGGAGAGAGAAAATGAAGTTATCATTATCATGGATCAAGGATTATGTGAATATCCCGGAAGATGCGGACCTGAAAAAACTGGCGTACGACCTGACCATGTCCACCGTCGAAGTGGAGGATGTAGAATATCTTGCACGCCGTTTTGACCATATGATCGTCGGAGTGATCGAGAAGATCGAGCCGCATCCGAATGCGGACAGACTGAGAGTGTGCAAAGTAGATATCGGAAACGGCGAGATCAAAGACATCGTCTGCGGCGGCATCAACCTGACAGAAGGCATGCGTGTCGCGGTATCCTGCCCGGGCGCCATCGTCCGCTGGCACGGGGAAGGCGAGCCGGTCGAGATCAAGAATTCCAAACTCCGCGGCGTGGAGTCATACGGTATGATCTGCGCTTCCGAAGAGATCGGCCTGGGCGAACTCTTCCCGGCAGAGCAGGAGGCGGAGATCCTGGATCTGTCTGCTTTTGACGTGCCGGCAGGTACGCCGCTGGCGGATGCGCTGGATATGAACGACGTCCTTCTGGAGATTGACAATAAATCAATGACAAACAGACCGGACCTCTGGGGACATTACGGCATCGCCCGTGAGATCGCGGCGCTTTACGACCTGCCCCTTAAAAAGATCGAACCGTTTGAGACGGACGTCCAGTCTGACTTCCGGGTTGAGATCGATTCTCCGGACCGATGTACGAGATACATCGGCGTGGAGATGTCAGGCGTCAGTGTAAAGCCTTCGCCGTATCAGATGCAGAACCGGATCTGGAAAGCGGGCATGCGTCCGATCAACGCCCTTGTGGATATTACAAACTATGTCATGCTCGCGGTGGGCAACCCGACCCATGCATTTGACGCGGACAATATTTCCGATCACATTCTAGTAAGGCACGCTTCGGAGGGCGAGAAGCTTCTTCTGTTAAATGACAATGAACTTACGCTCTGCGACGACGATCTGGTGATCACAGACTCTGAAGGACCGGTTGCGCTTGCCGGCGTGATGGGCGGGGCAAAAGACTCGATCCTGCCGAAAACAGAGCGGGTGATCCTGGAGGTTGCCAACTTTGAAGCGGCAGGCATCCGCCGCACGGCGCTTCGCTATGACACCCGTACCGAGGCTTCATCCAGATATGAGAAAGCCATTGATCCGGAGCGGTGCGACCAGGCGCTTGCCCTTTCCATGCAGTATTTCAAAGAGCTCTATCCGGAACTGAAAGTGACCGGATTCTGCGATAACTATGTGAAGAAACTGGAGCGCGCGCAGATCGATGTAAGCCTTGCATGGCTTGAGAAGCGGCTTGGAAAACATCTGACCAATGATGAGATCCAGGGCAAACTTGAGAAGCTCGGCTTTGACGTGCAGATTGACGGCGACAACATGCATGTGACCGCGCCGACCTGGCGTTCCACCGGCGACATTTCCATCAAGGACGATGTGATGGAAGAGGTTGCCAGAATGTACGGCTATGACAATTTCGATGCGACCGAGTTCACAACCTCATTTACCGGCGCGATCAATCAGAAAGACAAGACCCTTGTCAGGAGCATTAAGGAATATCTGGCCATCCGCTGCGGCATGCAGGAGATTTACACCTATCCGTGGATGAATGATGTATTCGTAAATGCGGTCCTTCAGAACACGGACGGCATCCTGCGGCTTTCAACCCCGCCGGCGCCGGACCTGGGATATATCCGTTCATCCCTGCTCCCGAACCTGTGCGAGGCTGTCGTGAAGAATGAGCGCTATTACAATGATTTTGCGATCTTTGAAGAGGCGCAGGTATTCTTCGATAAGAACTATACTTCTGTATATGATGCAACGGAGTCTCTTCCGGAGCAGCGCAGACACATCGGCGCAGCTTTCGCAAGCAGTGTTAAGGACGTGAACAGGCTGTTCAGAGAGGCCAAAGGCGTCCTTGAAAATATGCCGCGGTATACGCACATGGAAGCCTGTGAGTTCAGAAAAGAAGAGAAGCCGGTATGGGCGGACAATGTGGTATGGCTGAACATTTATCTGGGCGATGAGAAGATCGGAGATATGGGTCTGGTCGCAAAGAAAGTTTCCATGGAATGCGGCATCAAGAATCTTTCTGTCATGCTGTTTGAGATGGATGCAACGAAGCTGAAACCGCTCAAATCCAGAACAAATAAGTTTACGCATCTTGCCGAGTATCCGGAGACAGATTACGATATCTCGATGCTCTTTGACACAGATGCGGCATGGCATGACATTTACGATGCGATCATGGGTAAGAAGAAAGCAAGCGCGCTTCTTAAGGATGCTTCCTTTGTAGATGAATACAGAGGAAAACAGATCCCGGCTGACAAGAAATCCGTGACCATCAGGCTGACCATCGGATCCGATGAGAAGACACTGACTTCCCAGGAGATCGAGAGCGCGGCAAACCAGGTGATGAAGAAGCTTGGCAAGAAGATGAACGCAGAACTGAGAACACAGTAAAATATAGGTTGATTAATAAAATGAGCCCCGCATGGAATCCATGCAGGGCTCGATTATTATGTTACTTTTTCAGAAGCCGGTCAATGATCCGTGATGCCTCGCTCCTCGTAAGCGTCTTTGCATCCCATATGACTTCAGTTTTTGTTTTGCGGATCAGGTTGTCCAGCAGCGTGAGCTGTTTGGGCGTGGCGGGCTGGGGCTTCTTTATCTTATATGTAAGCTGGACAGGCTTAAAGAGCTTCGGGTCCTTCTCCTCGAAGTGATGGGCCAGCGTCTGGTACAGTTTGGCTGTGGCCAGGGCATCGTGATAAGCCCGGTGGGCGGATCTGTTTTCGATATGATAATAGTCGCACAGGCTGCCCAGGCTTTTGGAGGGAAGATCTTTGTGTACTTTCTGGGCGATCTTCAGCGTATCGATGCCGGATTTTTCGAAGGGAAGATTTTCTGCGGAGGCGCTGCATTTCATAAAGCTGTAATCAAAAATGACATTGTGCCCGATCAGCACGTCATCCTCGCAGAAATCAAGAAAATCCGCAATGACGCTGCACCTTGGCCGGGCGCCGGCGACCATTTCATCGGTGATGCCGGTGAGGTTTGTGATGGCGGGGGCGAGGGGCGCGGACGGTCTGATGAATTCCATGAACCGTTCGGCCACTCTGCCGTCGCGCACCTTCAAAGCGCCGATCTCTATGATCTCATTTTCCTGGGGATTGAGCCCCGTTGTCTCCACATCGAAAGCGATATATGATCTCAGCATAATTCCGATACTCCTTTTCTTCCTGCACATTATACATGAAAAGGAGCGGGAAATACAATATTACAGAAAATCTTTCAGCTTTTTCATCAGATCTTCCTCGGTGCGGATGATCCGGTCTGTCAGGCTGACCGCCTTTTTATCGGCCTGGCCGTACTGGTGGGATTTCTCCCCGAGCGTCTTGATGCCCATGGCGCATCCGTCGATGAGCAGTTTGGCGATCTGTGTATTGTCACTGTTCAGCGTAAGTTTAATATCCGTGGTAAAGTGCGACATGGCGCTTGCCATAATGCCCGGAGATTTCTCCGGATTGCCGGATTCCTTCAGGAGAGAGGCGGCCTCTTCCTCCAGCTGACAGTGCTTCTCCGTGTAAGTGTGGATCAGCTGCTTTAAGCCGGTGTCCTTTACATATTCCTGTACCTGCCTGAAGCTCTCAATGGCCATCCGGCAGCCGGAGCAGCATTCTTCCAGCAGTTTTCTGGTCTGTTCGTCCATGGTGATCCTCCTTGAGATTTTGGAAATTTATGTTTTAGCACAGGAAAGTGCTGGAGATAGGTTTTGCATTTTGTTCGCTAAATATACACAGCGCGTGGTATAATGATTGCACATACGTGCAATCCAGCCCGGTCCCGGGCTGCTCCGCTGCGCGGAGATTATACCAGCAAGCCACGGCTTGAGAAGTAAATGCTGCTTCGCAGCGCTTCCTTCTCTGCGCACGTGGTATAATGGTTGCACATACGTGCAATCCAGCCCGGTCCCGGGCTGCTCCGCTGCGCGGAGATTATACCGGCAAGCCACGGCTTGAGAAGTAAATGCTGCTTCGCAGCGCTTCCTTCTCTGCGCACGTGGTATAATGGTTGCACATACGTGTAATCCAGCCCGGTCCCGGGCTGCTCCGCTGCGCGGAGATTATACCGGCAAGCCACGGCTTGAGAAGTAAATGCTGCTTCGCAGCGCTTCCTTCTCTGCGCACGTGGTATAATACTCTGCAAGAGTAAGAAACAAGGAGCATTTGAAATTGAAGAAGAAAGAACGGGTAAGCTGCGAGACATGCGCTTTTTATGTATATGATGATGAGTATGGCGCATATCTGTGCGATATGAATATGGATGAAGATGATTATGTGAGGATTATGTCAGACCGATATTATCAGTGCCCGTATTACAGGAACGGGGATGAATACGCGGTTGTGCGGAAGCAGATGTAGAACAGGAGGCCATCATGTTTCACCGTAAGAAGAAAATGTCATCATCCAGACAGTATGATCCGTCCGTCTGCCGTCCGGTCCTCCGCTGCAGCATCTGCACCGGGGAGCAGGTGGCGGGCTTCCGACACTTTGACGACGGGAAGTTTGAGGAGGTCATGCTGATCCGGAACGATGCAGATCTGGCGGTTTTCCGCGAAGAGTACGGGATCACGGGAGAGATAGAGAAGGTCTATTAGCGGAATCCGGATCCCTGTGCCGGAACAGATCCGGGTCAGGCGGGGAGTTAAGAAGTTGCAAAGAAATCGCTGAAAACCGTTTATAATGTGTTTAGTAAATTGAATATTTCATAACCCTGTGCTAATATAGCAATGCAATGCGAAACGGATGTCAGTACATTCGTTTTCTTGAATTGGGAGGATATTATGGACAGGAGAGATAAAAGCCCCAGAAGAGTGCGGCTGAACACGATGCAGATCGTGGCGCTCGGATTCTTCGGGGTGATTTTTCTGGGCGGCTTTATCCTGTGGCTGCCATTCTGCAACCGGCAGCCGATTGCATTTATCGATGCGCTTTTTACATCTGTCACATCCGTGTGTGTGACCGGACTGGTTACAGTCATTCCGGCGGAACAGTTTACGCTGGCCGGACAGATCGTGGTTATGCTTCTCATCCAGATCGGAGGTCTGGGGGTGATCGCCTGCACGGTGCTTTTCTTCCTGCTGCTTGGCAAGAAGATCTCCATGAAGAGCAGGGTGCTGATCCAGGAGGCCTACGGGCTCGATACGCTTTCCGGGCTGGTGAAGTTCATCATCCGGATTATCCGGGGAACGTTTATCGTGGAAGGGATCGGAGCAGTTCTTTTTTCAATTAAATTTGTGCCGGAGTTCGGTCTTGCAAAAGGGATCTGGTACGGGGTGTTTCATTCCATCTCCGGTTTCTGCAACGCCGGGATCGACATTATCGGTTCCACCAGCTTTATGCAGTATGTGGATTCGCCGCTGGTGAGCCTGACGACCATGTTTTTGATCGTGATGGGCGGTCTCGGATTCCCGGTGTGGCATGACATCTTCGTGACGGCGAAGAAAGGTGCGGGTGAGAGCGGCGCGAAACGAAGGATCTTCACAAGGCTCGGTCTTCAGAGCAAGATCGTCCTGCTCATGACGGCGGTTCTGATCCTGGGCGGTACGCTTGGGTATTTCCTGCTGGAGTTCAATAACCCGGAGACCATGGCGGACTTAAGCGTACCGGAGAAGGTGCTGGCTTCCGCGTTCCAGTCGGTGACCACGCGTACGGCGGGATTTGCATCCGTGTCCCAGTCGGGGCTGACGGAGAGCTCCCGGCTGCTGGGCTGTATCCTGATGTTTATCGGAGGTTCCCCGGCGGGTACGGCGGGCGGTATCAAAACGACCACCTTCGCGCTGGTTGCCCTGACCGTCATCTCGGTCCTGAGAGGGCATAAGGATACGGAATGTTTTGGCCGGAAACTGGCGATGGAAAGCATCCGGTCGGCGCTGACGATCACGATGATCACCTTTACATTCTGGCTGACAGCGGTTGCGGCCATGTCGATCTTCGATCCGCAGGCCGAGTTCCTGAACCTGATGTACGAAGCCTCCTCGGCGATCGGTACAGTCGGGCTTTCGGCGGACCTGACGCCGCACCTTACGCGGGCGAGCCATGTGGTGCTTATGATCCTCATGTATGTGGGTCGTATCGGACCGATGACCATGGCCCTTGTGTTTGCCGGCAAATCGCACAGGAGCGCTCAGTTCCGCGAACTGCCGGAGAAGAAGGTTATGCTCGGCTAAACGTGATGCATTTGAAAAGAAATGGTTCTTTATAATAACAATAATAAAAACAGGAGAACAGAAAAATGAGTAAACAATTTGCAGTACTTGGACTGGGAAGCTTCGGATGGAGCGTGGCGCTGACACTGGAGAAGATGGGCGCGGATGTGCTGGTGGTGGATGATTCCGCTGAGAAGATCCAGGAGATCTCAGAGGAGGTGTCTTACGCACTGAAGGCGGACGTATCCGACCCGGAGGCGCTGGAAGCGCTGGGCGGAAGGAATCTGGACGGAGCGGTCGTGGCCGTTTCCGAGAACTTTGAGGCGAGCATTATGGCGACCATGCTCTGCAAGGACATGGGAATCCCAAAGGTGCTGGCGAAGGCAAAAGATAAGCTTCAGGGCACGATCCTGAAGAAAGTGGGTGCGGACGCGGTCGTATATCCGGAGATCGAGATGGGCAGCCGCGTGGCGAAGAACCTGGTGGCAAAGGAATTTTCCGACTGGATCGAGCTGTCCGACGATTACAGCATGGTCGAAGCGGTCGTGCCGGAACCGTGGCAGGGCAAATGTCTTGCGGAGCTCCGCGTTCGTGAACGCTTCGGCATCAACGTGGTCGGCATTATCATCAACAAACAGGTTGACGTTACATTTGACCCGATGGAGCCGCTGCCGGAGAACGCCATCCTGATCATGATCGGAGCAAATGATATTCTGCAGAAGTTTGATGCAAGGAAAGGTAAACGCTGATGATCACAAGTACAGCCAACGCGCAGGTGAAAGAACTGGTCCGGCTGATGAAAAAAAGCCGGGCAAGAGACGAAGCGGGCGTATTTCTGATAGAAGGACCGCGGATGGCGGGGGAACTGACGGCTGATCCTGCATGGCAGGGGAAGATCCGGAAGATCTACCTGTCGGAAAGTTATGCGAAGAAAAATGCGGCGGAAGCGGAAGGGCTTAAAAGGGCCGGGCTGACGGAGATCCTGGCGGACCCGGTATTCGACCATGTGTCCGGGACGAAGACGCCCCAGGGGATCCTGGCGGTCGTGGAACGCAGAGACTACCGCATGCCGGATATCCTCGGCGCAGAGCCGGCGAAAGCCCATGTGCTCGTACTGGATAATTTGCAGGACCCGGGCAACCTCGGGACCATTTTCCGCACCGCGGAGGCGGCAGGGGTGACCGGGATCATTCTGAGCAGTGACTGCGTGGATATTTATAACCCGAAGGTGGTGCGCTCCACCATGGGCGCGGTGCTCAGGATGCCGTTCCTTTATGTGGAGGACCTGCCGGGTGCCATCGGTGAGCTGAAGAAGGAAGGGATCCTCGTCTATGCCGCGCATCTCGCCGGTGAACGCGCATATGATGAGGAGGATTATACAACCGGCTGCGCGTTCCTCATTGGGAATGAGGGGAACGGGTTGCGGGACGAAGTGGCCGCATGCGCGGACCGGCGGATCCTGATCCCCATGTGCGGGAGAGCGGAATCGCTGAACGCTGCGGTGGCAGCGGCCGTTCTGATGTTTGAAGCGGGCAGGCAGAGAAGAAAATAGATCGGAACAAAAGACAGAGCATGGAAGCTGGCTCTGTCTTTTTATATGAAAATATATGCGCGGGTATTGCATTTCCCGTAAGCGGGAATGTATAATAAATCATGTTTCATACAGAAGAGCGAGGGATAAGATCATGAATTTAAAAGGACGTAATTTTCTTACATTAAAAGATTTTACACCGGAGGAGATCACTTACCTGATCGACCTTTCGGCGGAAGTAAAGGCAAAAAAGAAAAACGGCGAGCCGGTGGACAACTGGCATGGGAAAAATGTGGCGCTGATCTTTGAGAAAGACAGTACCAGGACCCGCTGTGCATTTGAAGTGGCGGCGCATGACATGGGCATGGGCACGACCTATCTCGGCCCGACGGGCTCCCAGATCGGCAAGAAGGAGAGCATCGAGGATACCGCCCGCGTGCTTGGCCGGATGTTTGACGGCATCGAGTACCGCGGCTTCGGCCAGGAACTTGTGGAAGAACTGGCGAAATATGCCGGCGTGCCGGTGTGGAACGGCCTGACGAATGAATACCACCCGACCCAGATGCTGGCCGATATGCTGACTATCCGTGAGAACTTCGGGACGCTGAAAGGACTGAAACTGGTCTATATGGGAGACGCCCGCTACAACATGGGCAATTCCCTGATGGTGGCATGCTCCAAACTGGGACTTGATTTCGTGGCGTGCACGACAGAAGAGTATTTCCCGAACCCGGAGCTGGTGGCCCAGTGCGAGGAGTATGCAAAGGCATCCGGTTCCACGATCACGCTGACCAGCGACGTAAAAGAAGGAACGAAAGACGCCGACGTCATCTACACGGATGTGTGGGTATCCATGGGCGAGCCGGACGAGGTATGGGAGAAGCGGATCAGAGAACTCTCCCCGTATAAAGTGACGAAGGAAGTTATGGCAAATGCGAAGGATACGGCGATCTTCCTGCACTGCCTGCCGGCATTCCATGACCTGAAGACAAAAGTCGGCAAAGAGATGGGCGAACGGTTCGGCATCACGGATATGGAAGTGACGGACGAAGTGTTCGAATCCCCGCAGTCCAAAGTATTTGATGAGGCGGAGAACCGCATGCATACGATCAAGGCTGTCATGATGGCGACGCTGGGACAGTAGGAATGTAAGAATTCTGTAAAAAATATATTTTATACAGACGATGAAGGGAAACCTTCTGTATCTGTCGGAAATTCCGGAATTCCGGAGTGTTCCAGGCAGGTACAGAAGGTTTTTGTATTTTACATTTTAACACAATTGTTTACCGTTTCTTCACGTAAGTTTTCTACAAGAATGATAGCTGTGTTTTTCGGAATTATTTAAAATATCGATTGCGTGCTTGAGAAGGACATGTAGAAAAGAAACAGGAAGACGCTGATAAATGAAAGGAGAGAGAGACCGTGTCAGAGATTATACTGAGAAATGTGTGCAAAGAGTTTGAAAAAGGCAGCTTTGCAGTGAAAGATTTCAATCTCGACATCAGGGACAGGGAATTCATCATCTTTGTCGGACCGTCAGGCTGCGGGAAATCCACGACGCTTAGGATGATCGCGGGACTGGAAGACATCAGTGACGGTGAGTTGTGGATCGATGGTGAATTGTGCAATTATTATGAGCCGAAAGACCGGGGGCTTTCCATGGTATTTCAAAACTATGCATTGTATCCGAATATGACCGTGTACGGCAATCTTGCGTATGCTCTGAAGATCCGGAAAGTTCCGAAGAAAGATATTGACGAGCGGGTACATAAAGTGGCGAGAACACTGGAGATCGAGCATCTTCTGGACCGGAAACCGGCGGCGCTGTCCGGCGGACAGAAACAGAGGGTAGCCATCGGAAGCGCCATTATACGGAAGCCGAAGGCCTTCCTGATGGATGAGCCCCTGTCTAATCTGGATGCGAAGCTGAGAGCGCAGATGCGGATCGAACTGGCAAAACTTCATAAAGAACTTGAAACAACGATCATTTATGTGACGCATGACCAGACAGAAGCCATGACACTTGGTACAAGGATCGTGGTTATGAAGGACGGGATCGTGCAGCAGGTGGAAGCGCCGATCGAACTTTATAACAATCCTGCCAATCTGTTTGTGGCAGGATTCATCGGATCGCCGGCTATGAATTTCTTTCAGGCGGAAGTCGCAGAGGAGGCCGGGGAAATCGTAGTGCATATCGGGGACAGAAACAGCGGACGCAAGGTGAAACTGAACGGATATCGCGCAGAGATGGCGAAGTTGAAAGCGTTGAACCGGAAAGTGACACTGGGCATCCGTCCGGAAGACATTTATACGGAAGAAGAAGCGGCAGAAAAGGGCTTTGAAAAAGCGACCGAGGGAATGACTGAGATCATTACAGCCCGTGAACTGCTTGGTGCGGAAGTATTCCTTTACTTTGATGAGCAGGGAAGATCACATACGGCGCGTATGAAACCGGAGAACAAAACGCGCACAGGTGAAGCGGTCCGCCTGTATTTTGACCCGGAGCGGATCCATCTTTTTGACAGTGACACGGAAGAAAATCTGTTTTATGCAGAGGAGGTGCGATCATGAATACCCAGAAGAAAAAGTTAAGTATCACACCGTATTTTTATCTTATACCATGTATGCTGGTGTTTGCGGTATTCCTCTTTTATCCGTTTTTTAAGACGATTTTCCTGAGTCTTTTCCTGACGGATAAGATGGGGCAGGCGAAGATTTTTGTGGGGCTGCAGAACTATATGGATCTGCTGGCTTCGGAGTCTTTCCGCAACAGTCTGAAAGTTACGCTGATCTTTGTGGTGATCGTTGTAGTAGGCGGCATGCTGCTGGGCCTGATCGCGGCAGTGCTGTGTAATAAGGCGTTCCCGGGCATCCGGTTTTTCAGTACGTCTTATGCGCTTCCGATGGCGATCGCGTCCAGTTCTGCGGCAATGGTATTTCAGATCATGCTGCATCCGACAGTCGGCATTGTAAATAAGCTGCTGGGATTGGATATTAACTGGCTGAATGATCCTGACACAGCGCTGTATTGTGTGGCGATCCTGACAGCCTGGCTGAACAGCGGGATCAATTTCCTGTATTTCTCGGCAGGACTTGGAAACATTGACGAGACGATCTATGAAAGAGCATCCGTAGACGGTGCGAGCAGTGTGCAGAAGTTTTTCAGTCTGACGCTGCCGGGACTTTCTCCGATCATGTTTTATACGCTGGTGGTTAATATTATCCAGGCGTTCCAGTCATTCGGACAGATCAAGATCCTGACGGAAGGCGGTCCGGATGAGGCGACAAATGTAATTGTGTATTCAATCTACCGCGATGCATTTTTCAATTACAGATTCGGCAGTGCAGCGGCACAGTCCGTGATCCTGTTTATTATCATAATGCTGATCACCCTTGTGATGTTCCGGATTGAAAAGAAAGGAGTGAGCTACTGATGAGCCAGACAGATACGATGGCGGTTTCGCCCAGAAATACGATCAGCAGAGAAGAACTGCTGGCGCTGAAGAAGCGGATGAATGCAAAGGCCCTGACAAGAAGGCGGCTTCGTACAGGCGGGCTTCTGGCGGGAAATGTGGTGATGGCTTTTATTATCCTCCTGCCCCTGCTCTATGCGGTGAGTATCGCATTTATGCCGTCCGGAGAACTGTTCACTACAGAGCTGAATATTCTTCCGCAGCATCCGACACTCCAGAATTTCGCAGATGCGTTTACAAATGTCCCGCTGCTGAGATTTATTCTGAACTCATTTATTATGGCGGGATGTATCACAGTCGGGCAGATCATTACATGTTCGCTGGCGGCGTTTGCATTTTCGTTCCTTGAATTTAAAGGAAAGGGAATCCTCTTTATGCTGGTTATGGCAACCATGATGGTTCCGGGCGAGGCGACGATCATTTCCAACTACCTGACAGTGGGAAATCTGGGAATGCTGGACACTTATCCGGTGCTGATCATTCCGTATCTGACCTCTGCAATGGGAATATTCCTGTTCCGTCAGTTTTACATGACTTTTCCGAAATCACTGTATGAATCGGCGAAGCTGGACGGATGCGGCAATCTGAGGTTTATTGTGAAGATCCTTCTCCCGCTGACCAAATCAGCGATCGGGGCAATGGCGGTCTACACCTTTATCAATGCATGGAATATGTACATGTGGCCGCTGCTTGTTACCGGATCCAATGATATGAGGACGGTCCAGATCGGGATCAGTATGCTGAACAGTGTGGATTCCCAGTCGATCACGATGATGATCGCAGGCGTTGTCATGATCATTATCCCGTCGATCTCGATCTTTATCGTAGGGCAGAAGCAGCTGATCCGCGGTATGTTCTCGGGAGCGGTAAAAGGATAAGTTTACATAGAACGATCAGTAACAGACAAGTTGAAGATTAAAGGAGAAAAAAGATGAAAAAGAGAGTTGTATCAATTTTAATGGCGGCAGTTATGACAGTCGGCCTGCTCGCAGGATGCGGCGGAAAGAGCCTGGAGGATCAGGCAGCCGCGCAGGAAGGTGAAGGAACCGGCGCGGCGGCAGAGACCGTAGAGATGGCAGGAGCCGACGAGGTGGACGGCACAGAGATCACATTCTGGCACTCAATGGGCGGTGTGAACGGACAGGCGATCGATGAGCTGGTAAAGCGCTTCAACGAGCAGAATGAGCTGGGCATCACAGTAGTATCTGAGTTCCAGGGTGAATACGATGATGCGCTTAACAAACTGAGAAGCGCGCAGATCGGTTCCATGGGTGCGGATCTGGTGCAGGTATATGAGATCGGGACCCGCTTTATGATCGATTCCGGCTGGATCATTCCGATGCAGCAGATGGTGGATGCGGACAATTACGATCTCTCGCAGATCGAGCCGAACCTGGCCGCGTATTATACAATCGATGACCAGCTGTATTCCATGCCGTTCAATTCATCCACACCGCTGATGTATTACAATAAAGATATATTTGAGAAAGCGGGGATAACGGAAATCCCGACCAGCCTTGAGGGGATTGAGGCTATTGGCGACAAGCTCCTGAACGAAGGCGGAGCAGGCGAAGTCATGTCATTATCCATCTACGGATGGTTCTTTGAGCAGTTTCTTGGAAAGCAGGGGCTTGATTATGCGAACAATGGAAACGGAAGAGAAGCTGCGGCGACGGCAGTTGCATTCGATGAGAACGGCGGCGCGGCAAATATTCTTAATGCATGGAAATCTCTGAATGATAAGGGATATGCTCCGGTCGTGGGAAAAGGCGGCGATGCGGGACTTGCCGATTTCTCCGCAGGGAAATCAGCGATCACGCTGGCATCAACAGCTTCTCTTAAACAGATCCTTCAGGATGTAAACGGTAAATTCGAGGTTGGAACAGCTTACTTCCCGTCAGTGAAAGACAGTGACCAGGGCGGCGTATCAATCGGCGGCGCATCTTTGTGGGCGCTGAACAATCAGGATCCGAAGAAGCTGAGAGCTACATGGGAGTTCGTGAAATTCCTTGTTTCTCCGGAGTCACAGGCATACTGGAATGCACAGACAGGGTATTTCCCGGTGACGACAGCGGCACAGGAGGAGCAGGTGTTCAAAGATAATATCGCTCAGTATCCGCAGTTCCAGACGGCGATCGACCAGCTGCATGATTCTTCGCCGGAGTATGTGGGAGCACTGCTCAGTGTATTCTCAGAGGCAAGAGCCACCGTTGAGTCTGAGATCGAGAGCATGCTTAATGGAGAAGTGACGGCAGATGAAGCTGTTGCGGGTATGGCGGATTCCATTAATAAATCTATTGAAGAGTATAATCTTGTAAATGAATAAAAAATGGTTATAATGGACCATACAAGTAAAGCCGCCGAACTGATCCGGCGGCTTTTAGAATCTGACGGGAAGGATATTGATCATGACAAAAATATTTGCGCACAGAGGAGCCAGCGGATATGCTCCGGAAAATACGATGCCGGCATTTGAACTGGCCCGGCAGCAGGAGGCGGACGGGATCGAACTTGATGTACAGCTGACAAAAGACGGGGAAGTCGTGGTGATCCATGATGAAACCATCGACAGGACCAGCACGGGAAAAGGATTTGTCCGGGACTACACTTTGCAGGAACTTTACGGATTTTCTTTTCACAACGGGATGGAACGTTATCGCGGGGTCAGGATCCCTACATTGAGAGAAGTGCTGGAATATATGAAGTCGGGAACGATGCAGGTGAATATTGAATTGAAGACGGGGATATTCTGGTATCCGGATATAGAGAAAAAGACACTGGATATCGTAAGAGAAACCGGGATGGAAGACCGGGTTGTCTATTCCTCTTTTAATCATTACAGTGTACAGAAAATCCGCAGTCTGAATGCAAAGGCAGAGACGGCCTACCTGTACAGCGATGTGCCTCTTGAAGTGGAAAAATATGCGAAGGATACGGGCGTGTCTGGGCTGCATCCTGCCGTATATCATATGTATATGTCAGACTTTATGAAAAAATATCGTGAAAGCGGGCTGAAAGTCCGTGTCTGGACAGTTAACCGGGAGGAAGACCTGGAGCGGTTTATCCGTGAAGACCTGGAGGCGGTTATAACGAATTATCCTGATGTGGCTCTGCGTGTGAGGAAGCGGGTGGAAAATGCTTAAGGATAAGCGGCTGTTTTTGCTGGATATAGACGGCACGGTGTGCATTGGCGAACGGCTTATCAGCGGTACGAAACAATTCCTGGAGGCGGTGAAGGAGTCAGGCGGCCAGTTTGTTTTCATCACAAATAATTCGACCAGGGGGATAGATGATTACATTCGTTCCTTTCAGAAGCTGGGGATAGCAACAGATTATACAAACTTTATAACTGCATCGTATGCAACTGTACAGTATCTGAAGCAACATTACGAGGGGAAACTGATCTATGTAATGGGGACAAAATCCCTGATGAGAGAATTAAAGCGTAACGGGATACGCGTTACGGTTGACTGCCAGGATCCGGAGATTGCGTGCGTGCTTGTCTCTTATGACAATCAGCTGACGTATGAAAAGATCATGGATACCTGTCAGATCCTCAGCACACGGGAAGTGGGCTATATTGCTACGAATCTGGATTATGTATGCCCGATTGAATTCGGGTACGTACCGGACTGCGGCGCTATCTGTCAGATGCTGGAGCATGCAGTGAAGCGGACGCCGCAGTATATGGGAAAGCCCGGAACCGCCATGGTCGAATCAGCGTTGAAATTGAACCATTATCCGAAAGAAAAGACGCTGATCGTGGGGGACCGCCTGTATACAGATATTCTCTGCGGATACAGTGCAGGGGTGGAGACGGCTCTTGTTCTTACAGGGGAAGCTACAAAAGAAGAAGCGGAAAAATATCAATACGGTCCGGATTATATATTTGCATCAGTGGAAGAATTGTATCAGAAATGGATGGAAGCGTAGGCGAAATGCGGAAGATGTCTTTTTTCTCTTGTTTCGCGGTATGATGTATTATAAAATAGCAGTATGTTTTTTATTGAGTTTATATAATACAGCGGGGAAGTATACAGATGAAAGATATGAAGACGCAGATCGCGGATACATTTTCCGAACTGCTTGAAAAAGAAGATCTGGACAAGATCACAGTGACAAAACTGATCGAAGCGTGCCAGATCTCAAGACAGACATTTTATTATCACTTCCATGACATTATGGATGTCCTGGAGTGGACCTTCAGACGGGCGACACATGAACTTCTGGAAAAGAGCCTGAACGAATCCGAGCGGATCAATGCGCTGCTGGCGTATCTCCAGTTCGTGAAGAAACACAGGAAAAAGCTGAAGCGTCTGGTAGATTCCCGGAAGTGGTATCAGATTGAAGGGATGATGGTGGACGCGGTTGCGGTTTATCTGGAGAAGATGGCCCAGAGCCGTCCGCGGGAGGTGCAGGTCAGCTATGAAGAAATGCAGATCATGTTCCGGTTCTATGCGTGCGGGATGGTGGGCGTCCTTGTGCAATGCATGGAAGAAGGGAAAGTGGACGAAGAGCGCGTGCTCTATCAGATTGAGCGGATTATAACCGGGAAAGTGTTCCCGGGAAATCAGGAATAATAAAAAACGGGAACCGGCGGATTACTATCTGCCGGTTCTTTTTTTGTTGCTTATAATCTCCCTTGTGTGTCTTTACATTATCCGCGATCTGTCAGTTTTTTTGACAGAATCGCGGTTTTGTAAGTACAGAATCAGAAAATTGAGAGTCGCAAAGTGCTTTTTTATTTGCTATATATCAAGTGTGGGATGAATCTCGGGCATGTTTTGATCATATTGAAAGGAGGTCCGTGTGATGAGAACAGACGACAGTGTTTTCGCTGTGAAATTATATGAGATGGAAGAACAGTACGGAAAACTCCGAAGCCGCATCCTTGCCTGTGAACGGGGCGGGCGTGACCGGATCCGGACGGTGCTGAAAGAAGCATGTGATGAATACAGGGAAAATGAACTGCTTCTGGAGGAGAAAGCCAGATCCAGCCGCTCCGGGGCGGTTGCAAAACTCGCTGAAGCGCAGCTTGATTACCGGAAGAAAACCGGGGAACTGCTGGAAGGACTCGCACAGGATGTGCACTGTGAGGAGAATACGCCGGCGCAGGATGAGGAAGAGGCGGCTCTGCTCTACGCAGAGTATGCGATGGATTTTGCCACACTGGCCATGCAGCAGGCGCTGATCTCGGCGCTTGACGCGATGGAACGACAGCAGCCGGAGTGATAAATCAGCCGCGGCAAAGCGGCAGTTGAAAAGAGAAAGGAACAGATACTATGCATGAAGTAAAGAAACCGAAGAAGCCGCTCGTTTTTTATTATATTATCGTGCTTGCGGCCCTGCTTCTGATCAATTTCCTGTTCGTGCCCTGGGCGGCGGAACGGCAGGTAAAAGAAGTGGGCTACGACACATTTATGGATATGACTGCTGAAAAGAAGGTCGGACAGGTACAGATCAATCAGCAGGATAATGAGATCGTATTTACGGATAAGGACAATACGGCGATCTATAAGACGGGTATGGTGGATGACCCGGGGCTGACCGACCGGCTGCATGATGCGGGCGCGAAATTCTCCGGACAGATCATCGAACAGGAGTCGCCGATCCTGGCGTTCCTGCTGTCCTGGATCGTTCCGATCGCCATCTTCATCGGACTGGGCCAGTATATGTCCCGTAAGCTGATGAATAAGGCGGGCGGGGACAATTCGATGATCTTCGGCATGGGCAGGAGCAATGCCAAGATCTATGTGAAATCTTCCGAAGGGATCCGGTTCTCCGACGTGGCCGGTGAGGATGAGGCCAAGGAGAATCTGTCCGAGATCGTGGAGTATCTCCATAACCCGTCGAAATACCGGGAGATCGGCGCGTCGATGCCGAAAGGCATCCTGCTCGTGGGTCCTCCCGGAACCGGCAAGACGATGCTGGCAAAGGCGGTGGCGGGCGAGTCAAATGTGCCCTTCTTCTCTATGTCCGGCTCGGAATTTGTGGAAATGTTCGTCGGCATGGGCGCCTCGAAAGTCCGGGATCTGTTCCGGCAGGCCAAGGAGAAAGCTCCCTGCATCGTATTTATCGATGAGATTGATGCAATCGGCCAGAAACGTGACGGCCGGGTGGGTGGCAATGACGAGCGGGAGCAGACGCTGAACCAGCTGCTCACCGAGATGGATGGATTCGAGACGAACAACGGCGTCATCATCCTGGCGGCCACCAACCGCCCGGAGTCGCTGGATCCGGCGCTCACAAGGCCGGGGCGTTTTGATCGGCGGGTGCCGGTGGAGCTGCCGGATCTGAAAGGCCGGGAGGAGATCCTGAAAGTTCATGCAAAGAAAGTCCGGCTGGACGAGAGTGTGGATTTCCAGGCGATCGCAAGGATGGCCTCCGGCGCATCCGGCGCGGAGCTTGCCAATATCGTAAATGAAGCCGCGCTCCGGGCTGTGCGCCAGAACCGGAACTTCGTCACTCAGGCGGATCTGGAGGAAAGTATTGAAGTCGTTATAGCGGGCTATCAGAAGAAAAACGCGATCCTTACCGATCAGGAGAAAAAAGTGGTCGCATATCACGAGATCGGCCACGCCCTTGTGGCGGCCATGCAGAGCCATTCCGCACCGGTGCAGAAGATCACCATCGTTCCCCGTACTTCGGGCGCGCTGGGCTATACCATGCAGGTAGAAGAAGGCAATCATTATCTGATGAGCCAGGAGGAACTGGAGAACAAGATTGCCACGCTGACCGGCGGAAGGGCAGCGGAGGAACTGGTATTCCATTCGGCATCCACCGGGGCGTCCAACGATATCGAGCAGGCGACGAAGCTGGCCCGGGCCATGATCACCCGGTACGGCATGAGTAAAGATTTTGATATGGTTGCCATGGAGACTGTGACCAATCAGTATCTGGGCGGCGACACATCTTTAAGCTGCTCGGCGGAGACCCAGACCGAGATCGACCGGCAGGTCGTGGAGCTGGTGAAGAAACAGCACAGAAAGGCGGAACAGATCCTTGCGGAAAACCGGGACAAGCTGGATGAACTGGCGGATTATCTCTATAAAAAGGAGACGATCACCGGAGAAAAATTTATGGAAATCGGTAAATTCACAATCTCCCCTTGATACATCCGGAAGATGTGATAAGATAGAGAAGATGATTTATCTTATGTATACAGAATGCCGGAGGAGTTATGAATTTAGATGATAAGAGTGTAAAACAGCTGAGGCGGCTGATCCTTTTTACGATCGTGATCCTGATCGCGCTCTGGAATTATGCGATTATTTTCGGGTGGATCAGGTTCGCGTTCGGGATCATTTTCCCGTTCCTGCTTGGCGGCGCGATCGCATTCGTGCTGAACGTGCCGATGACATTTCTGGAGGAGAAGATTTTCCACAATAAATATCTGAAAGAGAAGAAAGCGGCAAAGAAGCTCGCAAGACCGGTGAGCCTGGTGCTGACCATCGCGATCGTGATCGGGGTCATCGTACTGGTCATGTTTATCGTGATCCCGGAACTGGCGGAGACGATCCTGTCGCTTGGCCGGACGATCCGGATGTTCATCCCGGACGCCCAGCGTTTTCTGGAAGACCTGTTTAAGGACAACAGCGAGGTGAGCCGCTGGCTCAACAGTCTGAACCTGAATCTTGATCAGCTGTTGAACCGGGCGATGGTATTTGTCCAGACCGGTGCGGGCGATGTGCTGAACTCAACGTTTACGGCCATCGGTTCGATCGTGAGCGGCCTGACCACATTTGTGATCGCGTTTGTATTCTCCTGTTATGTACTGCTGCAGAAGGAAAAACTGAAGGTGCAGGTGGAAAAGGTAATGTATGCGTTCATGCCGGAGAAACGTGTCGGCTGGTGTCTGGAAGTGTGCACGCTTACCGCGAAATCATTTTCCAGCTTCCTCACCGGACAGTGCGTGGAAGCGCTGATCCTCGGATTTATGTTTTTTATTGTGATGACGGTGATCAACATGCCGTACGCGCTGCTGGTTGCGGTGCTGATCGCGTTTACGGCGCTGATCCCGATCTTCGGCGCATTTATCGGGTGCGTGATCGGTGCGTTTCTTATATTAATGGTAGATCCGCTCAAGGCGCTGATCTTTGTGATCGTATTCCTGGTCCTGCAGCAGATCGAGGGCAACCTGATCTACCCGAAGGTGGTGGGTGCGTCGGTCGGCCTTCCGTCCATCTGGGTGCTGGCGGCGGTTACGATCGGCGGCAATGTGATGGGCATCGTCGGCATGCTGATCTTCATCCCGATCGTATCGGTCGTTTATACGCTTTTCAGAACAAGCGTGTATAGGCGCCTGAAGAAACAGAACCGGGATCTGAGGACCGGAGCGGAGCTTGATGAGGATGCCGGCGGCAAACCGGAGAAAAATGAAAAATAAGCATAAGACCTTGACTTACATCCGTCCGCCGTGGTATACTACTACGGCGAATGGAAGTAGGTCTTTTTTTTATGCCTAAAATTTGATGGTTTTCGCAGCCATCAGCAACACGTTGTGAATATGTTAAAAGCGAGGTGGAAGTTGTGCGCACAAGAATTACTCTGGAGTGTACGGAATGCAAAAACCGTAACTACAACATGACGAAGGACAAGAAAGCTCATCCGGAACGCATGGAGACCAAGAAGTACTGCAGATTCTGCAAATCACACACACTGCACAAGGAAACAAAGTAGCCGTCGGAAGGAAGTGGACAAATGAGTGACAAGGCAAAGACTCAGAAAACTCAGAAGAAGAGCTGGTTCAAGGGACTTCAGGCAGAGTTTAAGAAAGTCATCTGGCCAGACAGGAAGACACTTGCAAGACAGACCACGGCGGTTATCGCTGTTTCCGTAGTGCTCGGAGCAGTGATCGCGGTCGTAGACGCTATCCTGAAATACGGAATCGACTTACTGGTACGATAGCTGACCGCAGCAGAAAGGTGATTTTATGTCAGAAGCAAAATGGTATGTGGTTCATACTTATTCAGGGTATGAAAACAAGGTAAAGGCGAACATTGATAAGACGATCGAGAACCGTCATCTGGAAGACCAGATCCTGGAGGTCCGCGTTCCCATGGAGGAAGTGACGGAGCTTCGCGGAAATATACAGAAGGCGGTACAGCGCAAGATGTTCCCGGGGTATGTGATGATCCATATGATCATGAACGATGACACATGGTATGTGGTGAGAAATACCCGCGGCGTGACCGGATTCGTCGGCCCGGGATCCAAACCGGTTCCGCTGGAGGACAGCGAGATGGAGAATCTCGGCATTAAGAAAGACAATGTGATCGTCAACTTCGGCGTGGGCGATACGGTTGTTGTTTTAAGCGGCGCGTGGGAAGGCACAGTCGGCGTTGTTCAGAGCATGAACGAGCAGAAGAAGAGCCTGTCTATCAATGTAGAGCTGTTTGGCCGTGAGACACCGGTTGAACTTGGTTTTTCAGAAGTGAAGAAAATGGATTAAAGATGAGTGGGAGGGGCCAGGCCCCGCGAGTACCACAAGGAGGTAATTGAAATGGCAAAAAAAGTAGAAGGTTATATCAAATTACAGATTCCGGCCGGCAAGGCGACTCCGGCACCGCCGGTAGGTCCTGCACTTGGACAGCACGGTGTAAACATCGTTGAGTTTACAAAGCAGTTCAATGCAAGAACAGCAGACCAGGGCGACCTGATCATCCCGGTAGTCATCACTGTATACAATGACAGAAGCTTCAGCTTCATTACAAAGACACCGCCGGCAGCGGTTCTGATCAAGAAAGCATGCAAGATCCAGTCCGGTTCAGGCGTGCCGAACAAGAACAAAGTTGCAACGATCACAAAGGCTCAGCTCCAGGAGATCGCTGAGATGAAGATGCCGGACCTCAATGCAGCATCCGTAGAGGCTGCGATGAGCATGGTGGCAGGAACATGCCGTTCCATGGGTGTCGTGGTAGCAGATTAATTTTCAGAAGCTATGAAACAGAAGTGGGAGGGGCACGTTCCCGCCATTACCACAAGGAGGTTATTGTAAAATGAAACGAGGAAAGAAATATATCGAAGCTGCGAAACTGATCGAGAGAGGAAACCTCTACGACAAAGAAGAAGCAGTGGCACTTGTTAAGAAAGCAGCAGTGGCAAAATTTGACGAGACGATCGAGGCTCACATCAGAACAGGCTGTGACGGACGTCACGCAGATCAGCAGATCCGCGGTGCGGTTGTACTTCCGCACGGAACAGGTAAGAAAGTCCGCATCCTTGTGTTCGCTAAGGACGCAAAGGCAGAAGAGGCGAAAGCAGCAGGCGCTGATTTCGTAGGCGGCGACGAGCTGATCCCGAAGATCCAGAACGAAGGATGGCTGGATTTCGACGTTGTAGTTGCAACACCGGATATGATGGGCGTTGTAGGACGTCTCGGACGTGTGCTCGGACCGAAGGGCCTTATGCCGAACCCGAAAGCCGGAACAGTTACAATGGACGTAACAAAGGCGATCAACGACATTAAGGCTGGTAAGATCGAGTACAGACTCGACAAGACAAACATCATCCATGTACCGATCGGTAAAGCTTCCTTTACCGAAGAGCAGTTAGCGGACAACTTCCAGACGCTTATCGATGCAATCAACAAGGCAAGACCGGCAGCTGTTAAAGGCCAGTACCTGAAGAGCGTGACTCTTACATCTACAATGGGCCCGGGCGTAAAGGTTAATCCTCTGAAGCTTGCATAATTGAAAAGATAAAAAGACAAAGAACCGGCGTGCCAGAAATGGCGCGCCGGTTTTGCACAGGCGGAAAAAGTGATGAAAAAATGCTTGACAAATTTATGCCGCTGTGCTAATTTATATTAGCAACTGCCGAAGACAGTAGGTGCTGTAAAGCGTAAGTTTGTGAACGCCTACCGAGGAAAGTTAAGTTTATTACGCAAGTATGAATTTACAAACCTCTGTGTCTTTGGATACAGAGGTTTTTTTGGCAGTACGCTCATTTTGTAACAGTTCAGCACGCGCCATTCGTAAAACCGCACTTTGTGCTTACTGCGGCTTGCGCCGCTGTTTTACTCATTGACAGGCGCTCAGCTCATCAGGAATGACGTGGGACGATTTTTATGCAAGCATAAATCGTCCCGGCCACTCCTGATGGCTGAACTGTTGCAGCAAAATAAACAAGGAGGTGTACCAGAAAGTGGCAAAAGTTGAATTAAAACAGCCGATCGTACAGGCAATCACAGAAGAGATCAAAGACGCTCAGTCAGTTGTGCTTGTAGACTACCGCGGACTTACAGTTGCCCAGGATACAGAGCTTCGTAAGCAGCTCAGAGAAGCGGGCATCGTGTACAAGGTATACAAGAACACGATGATGAAGAGAGCTTTTGAAGGAACTGAGTTCGAAGGCCTTGACAACTGTCTGGAAGGACCGAGCGCGATCGCGGTATCCAAGGATGACGCGACTGCACCGGCAAGGATCCTTTGCAAGTTCGCTAAGGATGCTCCGGCTCTGGAACTCAAGGGCGGCGTAGTAGAAGGAACTGTCTATGACGTGGCAGGACTTACAGAACTGTCCAAGATCCCGTCAAGAGAAGAACTTCTCTCCAGACTGCTTGGAAGTATGCAGTCACCGATTGCAAACTTCGCACGTGTTATCAAGCAGATCGCTGAGAAAGACGGCGAGACAGCAGAGGCTGCTCCGGCTGAGGAGGCAGCAGCTGAGGCACCGGCAGCAGAGGCAGCTGAGACTGCAGAAGCACCGGCAGCAGAAGCAGCAGAGACACCGGCTGAGTAATCAGTGCGGCGGGCGCGGCGATAAATGCGCCTGATAAAAATGAACAGAACGGGCAGAGCCCGGAAGATCAAAGTATGAATAAAAATGGAGGATTTAAAAATGGCTAAAATGACAACAGCTGAGATGATCGAAGCGATCAAAGAGTTATCAGTATTAGAGTTAAACGAGCTTGTAAAGGCTTGTGAAGAAGAGTTCGGCGTATCTGCAGCAGCAGGCGTTGTAGTTGCAGCAGCAGGCGGAGACGGAGCTGCAGCAGCTGAGGAGAAAGATGAGTTTGATGTAGAGCTTGTATCTGCAGGTGCTTCCAAGGTTAAAGTAATCAAGGTTGTACGTGAGGTTACAGGTCTTGGACTGAAAGAAGCTAAAGATCTCGTAGACAACGCTCCGAAGGTAGTTAAAGAGGGCGCTTCCAAAGCTGAGGCTGAGGAGATCAAGGCTAAACTTGAGGAGCAGGGAGCAGAGGTTAACCTTAAATAATAAGGCTGACAGAAAGCGATCATCCTCAACCAGAGATGAAACACCGGACCGTGGAAGTTCAGACTTCCGCGGTCTTTTGGTTTTATGTGAAATACGTGTTGACAATAAAAAGAGTTATGTGATATAGTAAAAAATGCACTATTATGGAAAGCTATGCCATATAAAGCGCAAAAATCGCTGTCACATGGCTCTTTTCATATCTGTATAGATTAACAAGAGGAGTGAAACGTCAATGGAGAAAAACAGGATCCGTCCAATTAAAACCGGAAACAGCTTCCGCATGAGCTATTCCAGGCAGAAGGAAGTATTGGAGATGCCCAATCTCATTGAGGTTCAGAAGGATTCCTATCAGTGGTTTCTGGATGAAGGACTCAAAGAGGTGTTCGACGATATTTCCCCGATCTCAGACTTCAGCGGCCATCTGAGCCTGGAATTTGTGGACTTCACACTGTGCGAAGACGATGTGAAGTACTCGATCGATGAGTGCAAAGAGCGCGATGCGACGTATGCGGCACCCCTGAAAGTAAGGGTAAGGCTCCACAATAAAGAGACCGATGAGATCAATGAACATGAGATCTTCATGGGTGATCTTCCCCTGATGACCAAGACGGGAACGTTCGTGATCAACGGGGCAGAACGTGTCATCGTCAGTCAGCTGGTGCGTTCACCGGGCATTTATTATGGCATCGCCCATGATAAACTCGGTAAGAAACTCTACTCCGCAACCGTGATCCCGAACAGGGGCGCATGGCTTGAGTACGAGACAGACTCCAATGACGTTTTTTATGTGCGTGTAGACCGTACGAGAAAAGTGCCGATCACAGTGCTGATCCGCGCCCTCGGCATCGGTACGAACGCTGAGATCACCGAGCTGTTCGGCGAGGAGCCGAAGATCCTTGCAAGCTTTGGAAAGGACACTGCTGAGAATTATCAGGAGGGTCTTCTTGAGCTGTATAAAAAGATCCGTCCGGGCGAGCCGCTGGCAGTGGACAGTGCGGAGAGCCTGATCAACAGCATGTTCTTTGATCCGAGACGCTACGATCTGGCGAAGGTCGGACGTTATAAATTCAATAAGAAACTGATGCTCCGCAATCGTGTGAACGGCCGCATCCTTGCGGAAGACGTGGTAAGCCCGCTGACCGGCGAGACCGTGGCTGAGAAAGGCACGAAGATCACCCGTGAGATCGCGGACCAGATCCAGAATTCGGCCGTGACCCACCTGTGGGTAGAGGGCGAGGACGCGTCCAGGAATATTAAGATCCTTTCCAATATGATGGTGGATCTTCAGGCTGTTGTGGACATCGACCCGAAGGAAGTGGGCGTGACAGAGCAGGTATACTATCCTGTCCTGGCAGGCATCATCGAGGAGGCCGCAGGCGATATCGATGAGATGAAGCGCATGATCCGCCGCGACATCCACGACCTGATCCCGAAGCATATCACGAAGGATGACATCATTGCATCCATTAACTATAATATCCATCTGGAATACGGCATCGGAAATGACGATGACATCGACCATCTGGGCAACCGCCGCATCCGTGCGGTGGGCGAGCTGCTCCAGAACCAGTACAGGATCGGTCTGTCCAGACTGGAGAGAGTCGTGCGCGAGCGTATGACGACACAGGACCAGGAGGGCATTTCTCCGCAGTCCCTGATCAATATCAAGCCGGTGACGGCGGCAGTGAAGGAGTTCTTCGGATCCTCCCAGCTGTCCCAGTTCATGGACCAGAACAACCCGCTGGGCGAGCTGACCCACAAGAGACGTCTCTCCGCACTGGGACCGGGCGGTCTTTCCAGAGACCGTGCGGGATTCGAGGTGCGGGACGTACATTACTCCCACTATGGAAGAATGTGTCCGATCGAGACGCCTGAAGGTCCGAACATCGGTCTGATCAACTCCCTTGCATGCTACGCAAGGATCAACCAGTACGGATTCGTTGAGGCGCCGTACCGCAAGGTCGACAAGTCCGATCCGGAGAATCCGCGCGTAACGGACGAAGTAGTCTACATGACAGCGGATGAGGAAGACAATTACCATGTGGCTCAGGCGAATACGCCGCTGGACGAGGAAGGACACTTCATTTATAAGAATGTGTCCGGTCGATACCGTGAAGAGACACAGGAATATGAAAGAAATAAATTCGACTACATGGACGTGTCCCCGAAGATGGTATTCTCCGTGGCGACGGCTCTGATTCCGTTCCTCCAGAACGACGATGCGAACCGTGCCCTGATGGGATCCAACATGCAGCGCCAGGCTGTGCCGCTCCTTACCACAGAAGCGCCGGTTGTCGGCACAGGTATGGAAGTGAAGTCGGCGGTGGACTCCGGCGTGTGCGTAGTCGCAGAGCAGGCGGGAACCGTTGAGAGTTCCACATCCAAAGAGATCGTGATCCGTCACGAGGACGGAACGAAGCAGTCCTATAAGCTGACCAAGTTCCAGCGGAGCAACCAGAGCAACTGCTACAATCAGAGACCGATCGTCAACAAGGGCGACGTGGTTGAGGCCGGACAGGTTATCGCAGACGGTCCGTCCACATCCGGCGGCGAGATGGCGCTGGGTAAGAACCCGCTGATCGGCTTCATGACGTGGGAAGGCTACAACTACGAGGATGCGGTTCTCTTAAGTGAGAGACTGGTCCAGGATGATGTATATACGTCTGTTCATATCGAAGAGTATGAGGCAGAGGCAAGAGACACGAAGCTCGGACCTGAGGAGATCACAAGAGATATCCCGGGCGTGGGCGATGATGCGCTGAAAGATCTGGATGAGCGCGGAATCATCCGCATCGGTGCGGAGGTCCGTGCCGGAGACATCCTGGTCGGCAAGGTGACTCCGAAGGGAGAGACCGAGCTGACGGCGGAGGAGAGACTGCTCCGTGCGATCTTCGGCGAGAAGGCGAGAGAAGTAAGGGATACCTCCCTGAAAGTGCCGCACGGCGAGTACGGCATCGTGGTAGATGCGAAAGTATTTACAAGAGAGAACGGCGACGAACTGTCACCGGGTGTAAATCAGGCAGTGCGCATCTACATCGCGCAGAAGAGAAAGATCTCCGTCGGAGACAAGATGGCCGGACGTCACGGTAACAAGGGTGTCGTTTCCCGTGTGCTTCCGGTAGAGGATATGCCGTTCCTGCCAAACGGACGTCCGCTGGATATCGTGCTGAACCCGCTGGGCGTGCCGTCACGTATGAATATCGGACAGGTGCTTGAGATCCACTTAAGCCTTGCGGCAAAAGCGCTCGGATTCAACATATCCACACCGGTATTCGACGGGGCGAACGAGGTTGACATCATGGATACCCTCGACCTGGCAAACGATTATGTAAACCTTGAGTGGGATGAGTTTGAGAAGAAGCATGGCGAAGAGCTGCTCCCGGAAGTGCTCCAGTACCTCTCTGACAACAGAGAGCACCGGAAACTGTGGAAGGGCGTGCCGCTCTCCAGGGACGGAAAGGTCCGCTTAAGAGACGGACGCACCGGGGAGTTCTTCGACAGCCCGGTTACAATCGGACACATGCACTACCTGAAGCTCCATCACCTTGTTGACGATAAGATCCACGCACGTTCCACAGGCCCGTACTCCCTCGTTACGCAGCAGCCGCTCGGCGGTAAAGCCCAGTTCGGCGGCCAGCGTTTCGGAGAGATGGAAGTGTGGGCGCTGGAGGCATACGGCGCATCTTACACCCTGCAGGAGATCCTGACCGTAAAATCCGATGATGTAGTCGGACGTGTGAAGACATACGAGGCCATCATCAAAGGCGAGAACATCCCGGAACCGGGTGTTCCGGAGTCCTTCAAGGTACTCCTCAAGGAGCTGCAGTCACTGGCGCTCGACGTCCGTGTTCTCCGCGACGACAACACAGAAGTCGAGATCATGGAAAATGTGGATTACGGCGAGACCGATCTGCGCCACATTATCGAGGGCGACAGAAAGTACCGCGATGACGATGAATCCTTCGGGGCTCACGGATATACAGAGCAGGAATTTGTAGACGGAGAACTGGAGAATGTTGAACCAGAGGAACCGGAAGAGGACGATTTCGATGAGATCGAATTCGACGAGTATTCCGATGACGATGAGAACTAAGGGGAGGAGCCGAATCTATGCCGAACAATAATGAACAACAATATCAGCCGTTAAAATTTGATGCGATCAGGATCGGGCTGGCTTCACCGGAAAAGATCCTGGAGTGGTCAAGAGGCGAGGTTACAAAACCGGAGACGATCAACTACAGAACGCTGAAACCGGAAAAGGACGGCCTGTTCTGTGAGAAGATCTTCGGACCGAGCAAGGACTGGGAGTGTCACTGCGGTAAATATAAGAAGATCCGCTACAAAGGCGTGGTCTGCGACCGATGCGGCGTTGAAGTTACAAAGTCAAGCGTGCGCCGCGAGCGTATGGGACACATTGCCCTGGCGGCTCCGGTATCCCATATCTGGTACTTTAAGGGCATCCCGAGCCGTATGGGACTGATCCTTGACATCTCCCCGAGAACACTGGAGAGAGTCCTTTACTTTGCATCCTATATCGTACTGGACAAAGGCGAGACCGATCTGCAGAATAAGCAGATTCTGTCCGAAGCCGAGTACCAGGAGCAGAGAGATAAATGGGGCAGCGGCGCGTTCCGTGTCGGAATGGGCGCCGAGGCCATCAAAGAGCTTCTCGAGGCCATTGATCTTGAGAAGGAGTGCGCGGAGCTTCAGGCTGCGCTGGAGAATTCCACAGGCCAGAAGCGTGCAAGAATCGTGAAGAGACTGGAAGTTGTGGAGGCATTCCTCGAGTCAGGCAACCGTCCGGAGTGGATGATTCTCACTGCGATCCCGGTCATTCCGCCGGATCTGCGTCCGATGGTGCAGCTGGACGGCGGACGTTTCGCAACGTCTGACCTGAACGACCTGTACAGAAGAATCATTAACAGAAACAACCGTCTGAAGAGACTGCTGGAGCTGGGCGCGCCGGACATCATCGTGCGCAACGAGAAACGTATGCTCCAGGAAGCGGTGGATGCGCTGATCGACAACGGCCGCCGCGGACGTCCGGTCACAGGTCCGGGCAATCGTGCGCTCAAGTCCCTGTCCGACATGCTGAAAGGTAAGTCCGGACGTTTCCGTCAGAACCTGCTCGGAAAACGTGTCGACTATTCCGGACGTTCCGTTATCGTCGTGGGACCGGAACTGAAGATTTACCAGTGCGGTCTTCCGAAAGAGATGGCTATTGAGCTGTTCAAACCGTTCGTGATGAAAGAACTGGTTGCAAACGGGACGGCGCATAATATTAAAAATGCAAAGAAGATGGTGGAGAGACTCCAGCCGGAAGTGTGGGATGTGCTCGAGGAAGTGATCAAAGAGCACCCGGTTATGCTGAACCGTGCCCCCACGCTGCACAGACTGGGTATCCAGGCATTTGAGCCGATCCTTGTGGAAGGTAAGGCGATCAAGCTTCATCCGCTTGTATGTACCGCCTACAATGCGGACTTTGACGGCGACCAGATGGCGGTTCATGTGCCGCTGTCCGTGGAAGCTCAGGCAGAGTGCCGTTTCCTTCTGCTCTCACCGAACAACCTGCTGAAACCGTCAGACGGCGGTCCGGTGGCCGTTCCTTCACAGGATATGGTCCTCGGTATCTACTATCTGACACAGGTAAGGCCGGGCGCGAAGGGCGAGGGCATGTTCTTCCGCAGCGTGAGCGAGGCCATTCTTGCTTACGAGAACGGATATATCACCCTGCATTCACAGATCAGAGTCCGCGTGTCAAAGACCATGCCGGACGGCACTGTGAAGACGGGAACCATCGATGCGACGCTGGGACGCCTGCTCTTCAACGAGATCATTCCGCAGGACCTTGGTTTTGTGGACAGAGAGATTGAGGGCAACGAGCTGAAGCTAGAGATTGATTTCCATGTAGGAAAGAAACAGTTAAAGCAGATTCTTGAGAAAGTCATCAATACACACGGCGCGACTCAGACAGCCGAGGTGCTCGATGACGTGAAAGCCATCGGTTACAAATACTCCACAAGAGCGGCCATGACCGTATCCATTTCCGATATGACCGTGCCGCCGGAGAAACCGCAGCTGATCGAGAAGGCTCAGAATACCGTGGATCAGATCACAAAGAACTACAAACGTGGTTACATCACGGAAGAAGAGCGTTACAAAGAAGTCGTAGAGACATGGAAGGCAACCGATGAAGTGCTGACAGAGGCGCTGCTTTCCGGTCTGGATAAATATAACAACATCTTCATGATGGCAGATTCCGGAGCCCGTGGTTCTGACAAGCAGATCAAACAGCTTGCCGGCATGCGCGGTCTGATGGCTGATACGACAGGACGTACCATCGAGCTGCCGATCAAGTCCAACTTCCGTGAAGGTCTGGACGTACTGGAATACTTCATGTCCGCTCACGGCGCGCGTAAAGGTCTGTCCGATACGGCGCTGCGTACAGCCGACTCCGGTTACCTGACCAGACGTCTGGTCGATGTATCACAGCAGCTGATCATCCGTGATACAGACTGCGTGGGTCCGGACGAGGAGATCCCGGGCATGTATGTACATGCGTTTACAGACGGAAATGAAGAGATCGAGAGCCTGCAGGATCGTATTACAGGACGTGTATCCTGCGAGGATATCAAAGATCAGGACGGCAACATCCTTGTGAAGAAGAACCACATGATCACACCCCGCCGTGCAGAGCGTGTGATGAAGAAAGGTGTGGACGAGAACGGTGAACCGCTGAAGAAAGTGAAGATCCGGACGATCCTTACCTGTCGCTGCAAGAACGGCGTCTGCGCGAAATGCTACGGCGCGAACATGGCGACCGGAGAGGTTGTACAGGTGGGCGAGGCTGTCGGAATCATCGCGGCGCAGTCCATCGGTGAGCCGGGTACCCAGCTGACCATGCGTACGTTCCATACCGGCGGTGTGGCCGGCGACGATATCACACAGGGTCTTCCCCGTGTCGAGGAGCTCTTCGAGGCGAGAAAGCCGAAGGGTCTTGCGATCATCACAGAGTTTGCCGGAAAAGCGACCATCAGCGATACAAAGAAGAAACGCGAAGTCATCGTTACCAACGACGAGACAGGCGAGTCCAAGGCATATCTTATCCCGTACGGATCACGAATCAAGGTTCAGGACGGCGATATCCTGGAGGCCGGAGACGAGCTCACAGAGGGTAGCGTGAACCCGCATGATATCCTGAAGATCAAGGGTCTGCGCGCAGCGCAGGACTACATGCTCCGCGAGGTACAGCGTGTATATCGTCTCCAGGGTGTAGATATCAACGATAAGCATATCGAGGTTATCGTGCGTCAGATGCTGAAGAAAGTCCGCATCGAGGAGAAGGGCGATTCAGAATTCCTTCCGGGAACTATGGTGGACGTCCTTGACTTCGAAGACGAGAACAGACAGCTTGAGGCGGAAGGTAAAGAGCCGGCTGTGGGCGAGCAGATCATGCTCGGTATCACCAAGGCTTCCCTTGCGACCGATTCCTTCCTGTCAGCCGCATCCTTCCAGGAGACGACGAAGGTGCTGACAGAAGCTGCGATCAAGGGCAAGGTAGACCACCTTGCAGGTCTGAAAGAGAACGTCATCATCGGTAAACATATCCCGGCAGGTACGGGTATGAAGAAGTACCGTGAGGTTGAGCTCAATACAGACGCGAACCTTGAGCAGGAGCTGGAGCTTGAGGACGAACTGGATCTGGATACAGATCCGGAGGGCGTTGAAGAAGCAGCCGCTGAGGCGGAAACGTCAGAGGCGGAGATTCAGGAAGAAGCGTCAGAGGCGGAAGTGTCTGAGAAAGAGACAGAAGCCGGAGATGCTGAAGAATAATATTTATGTCTGAAAAGGCGGCCAATCAACTGAAGATTGGCCGTCTTAAAATAACAGGCTGACCATCAGCCGGGGATAATCCCCGGCGGTGGTCAGCCTTCTTCGTCCTCAGCCATCCGGTATCCGACGCCCACTTCTGTAAAGATGTATTTCGGCTGCGCCGGGTCGGCTTCGAGCTTCCGGCGGATGTTTGCCATATTCACGCGGAGGATCTTGTTGTCGCTGTCCGCATAGGGGCCCCAGACGTCGGACAGAATGGAGGCGTATGTAATGACTTTTCCGGAATTCTGCGCCAGGCAGGCGACGATCTTGTATTCGATGGGGGTCAGATGGATCTCCCGGCCGTCGATCGTCAGAAGCCGTTTGGAGAAATCAAGGACCAGCCCTTTGTGTTTATAGGGGCGCACATACAGCGGATCATTTGTGCGAAGCCGGTTGCTGTGCCGCAGAGACGCCCGGATCCGCGCCAGCAGTTCGGATGTGCCGAAAGGTTTGGTGATATAGTCGTCCGCGCCCAGGTCAAGGGAGCGGACTTTGTCTTTTTCGGCAGTCCGGGCGGAGATGACAATGATCGGTGTGCTTGTCCATGTACGGACTTCCCGGATGATATCGTCGCCGTTCATATCCGGCAGCCCGAGATCCAGAAGGATGATGTCGGGACACTGGGAGCGGATGACCTCGAGCCCCTGCGCGCCGCTGTCGGCGCTCAGGACGCGGTAGTCGTGCTGTTTTAATACTTTTCCCATGAAGGTCTGTATGTTTTTCTCGTCTTCGATAATCAGGATCGTGCATTTAGACATTGATCTGATCCTCCTTTTCTTTTGGAAGTATGAACGTGAATTCTGCGCCGTCAGGATGGTTTGCCGCAGTGATCGTTCCGCCGTGGGCCTGGATGATCGTTTTGCAGATCGACAGGCCGATCCCGATGCCTTTATGTACGTCCGCCGTGTCCGAGGTCCGCTGCTGTCCCTCAAATATATACGGCATCTGAACTTCGTCGATTCCTTTGCCGTAGTCCTTTACCTGAAATGATACGGCGTCCGGCAGGTCGCAGATCGTCAGGTCGATGGGATCGCTGCTCCCGGAATGGATGAACGCGTTTTCCAGGAGATTGATCAGAACCTGCTCGATCAGCGTCGGATCCATGGAGAGCATGAGAAATGTCTCCGGCATGTTTACATGGATCCGGATATCCGGCAGCCGTTTGCGCAGCCGCAGGATGGCCTCGGAGACAACTTCTTCTACCACTTCCGGAGATTTTCTGACCTGGTCCGTCTCCTGATCCTTGATCCGGGTGACCGTGAGCAGATTTTCCACCATGTTCAGCAGCCACTGGGAGTCCTCCCGGATATTGGCGACCAGCTCGGTGCGTTCTTCTTCGGAAAATTCCGGATAATGCTCCAGATAGGAGGAAGAAGAGCCGATGATGCTCGTCAGCGGTGTTCGCAGGTCGTGGGATACCGCCCGCAGCAGGTTGGCGCGGAGTTTCTCCCGGTCGGCTTCTGCGAGGGCTTTCTCGCGTTCCGCGATGGCCAGCCGCTGCCGTTTCAGGGCGGTGGTTGTCGTGCTCGTAATGAGCGAGATTGCCAGCATCCCGAAAAAGGTAACAGGATATCCGTGAAGGGAGAAATTCACTTTAAAATACGGATAGGAAAAGAAATAGTTCACGGCGATGACACAGAACAGGCTGGCGATGATCCCGTACAGATAGCCTGATGTATAGAGCGCAGTGAGGATCAGCGCCAGTGTATATGTCACCGTGATATTCGCTATATTTTTGTTTCCAAGATAAAAGAAACCGAAGGAGATGCCGGTTGCAGCAGCCAGAAGCAGCACGGTATAAAAGGTTTCTTTGAGGATCTGTTTTTTCATGGATGTCATTACCGGTATAAAAACAGCGGAGAGCTGGTTATACCGGCTCTCCGTTTCTGTACTTTTTAAGGACATGCTGGATCCTTTCGTTGGGGCTCAAGATCGCACTGATGGACCCGTCGTGGTTCAGCGTGTCAATGATGAGAGCAATATATTTGCTCATGTCGCAGTTGATATAGTAAGGTCTGGACAGAAGCTCCGGCGTCTGATAGATCAGGTTTGTGGTCAGGATGCCGGAGATGATGCCTTCCTCATACGCCCTGTCAAATTTTTCCAGGCCGTTCGTAAACAGACCGAAAGTTGCGGCTGCATAAATGCGGTTTGCTTTTCTCCGCTTCAGTTCTTTGGCAACGTCGATAATGCTGTCGCCGGAGGAGATCATGTCGTCGATGACGATCACGTCTTTGCCCTCTACAGAGCTGCCGAGAAATTCGTGAGCCACGATCGGGTTGCGGCCGTCCACAATCCGTGTATAATCGCGGCGCTTATAGAACATACCCATATCCAGCCCGAGGACATTGGCCAGATAGATCGCGCGGCCGGTCGCGCCCTCGTCCGGGCTGATGGCCATCATATGGTCGCTGTCGATCTTCAGGTCCCTGACCGTGCGCAGCAGCCCTTTGATAAACTGATAGGTGGGAGAAACGGTTTCGAACCCGCTTAACGGGATGGCATTCTGTACACGCGGGTCGTGGGCGTCAAATGTGACGATGTTTTCCACGCCCATGCGAACCAGTTCCTGCAGAGCCAGTGCACAGTCAAGAGACTCACGGGAGCTTCTCTTGTGCTGACGGCTTTCATACAGGAAAGGCATGATGACGTTGATGCGGCGTCCCTTTCCGCCGACTGCGGCGATGATGCGCTTCAGATTCTGGAAATGATCGTCAGGGGACATATGGTTTGTCTGACCGGTCAGTGAGTAGGTTACGCTGTAGTTGCATACGTCCACCATGAGGTACAGGTCTTTTCCGCGGACGGATTCCCGGAGGATTCCTTTGGCCTCTCCGGATCCGAAACGCGGAACATCCGCACTGATCATGTAGGTATCGCGTTCGTATCCCGCGAATGCGGCGTCATCCCGGTATTCATGCGCTGTTTCGTGGCGCCATTTTACAAGGTAGTCGTCCACCTTTTTCCCAAGGTCTTCACAGCCGGTCAGGGCGATAAGGCCGAGACCTCCTACAGGTATGTTCTCCAAGATTCGTTCTGTTCGGCGTATCATTAATGTTCCTCCCTTTGTTTTAACTTTTTCCTGATACGTATATCATCGCCGATGATCTTCAACAGGGCGTAGTTGCTGGTGATCCGGGAAAAGGCGCGTTCTGTGTAGAGATCCGCAATGGAATCCAGCGACAGATTTGTTGAGATGATCGTTGATTTTCTGTGTATGAGCCGCTCGTTCAGGCAGGTAAAAAACTGTGCCGCGATAAAAGCGCTTGTATATTCGCTTCCCAGATCGTCGATGATCAGCAGGTCGCAGTTGTATATATAATCCGCCATGTTCCGGGCGTTGCTGTTGTCTTTTTCGAACTTGTTCTGCGTCAGGATGTTGAAAAGCTGCGGCGCAGAAAAATAGATGACAGAGTATTCGCGCTCCATAATCTCACGGGCGATGCAGGTGGAGAGAAAGGTCTTCCCCACGCCCACGTTTCCGTAGAAAAACAGGTTCTGAAAATCATGACCGAAGTTGTCGATGAACTTCCGGCAGATCTTCAGCGTGTCCTCCATCATTGCGCGGGCAGAACGCCCGGTCGTCTTATCATACTGTGAATTTGAATAAAAATCAAGTTTGAAATTCCCGAAGGTTGCATCCGTCGGGAATTCTTTCATATTGGACTGATCGTACAGCAGATGGATCACGGATTTGCGGAAGCAGTGGCATTTCTGATTGCCGATGTATCCGGTATCCTTACAGTCCGGGCAGGTATAGACCGGCTCCAGATAATCTGCGGGGAAACCGGCGGATACAAGCAGGTTCTGTTTGCTGCTGCGCAGGATCTCAAGCTCTTCTTTGAGGGAGTCGAGCGCGCCCGGATCTCCGTCGAGCAGCCGTTTCCCGTACTGGACCGACATGATGGAGATCGACTCGTCAATCGACCGGAATTCGGGAACCTTTTTGCAGACTTCTTCATAACGTGCGGTCTGGATGTCGTGGTTTTTGAGCCGTGTGCGTTCATACTGCCGCATGATCGAATAGTATTGTGCGTTTGTGAGTGCCATGGATATGCTCCTTTAATTACTGTTTAACAACTTCTCTTCCAGAGAATCCATATCGTAGCTGCGACGTTCGAAGTTATTGTGATTCTTCGTTGCCGGGCGTCCGGGACGGCGCGCCGCGCCGGCGCGGTCCTTCTGATATTCTTCATCAAGTCGAGCGACATCATTCAGGGAGCGGATATCCCGGTCGTGCCATTTGCCCAGTATGGAATCCGCGTATTCGAAGCTGGGCTGATGGGTGGCCATGATCGTGCGCCGGCAGGCTTCCTCGATGAGATCCGGGGCAAAGGCGTATTCTTCAGTCCATTTCCGGATGTAATCTATCTCCGAAGCGGCCGGGCCGCGGTTCTTGATCCCGAATGCGTTCAGCACCGTATAGCAGCTGCGGCTGTACAGCATGGACTCCTCTCTGGCCTGCGCGACGGTCTCAATGCCGGATTCGGCCCAGGAAAATGCGACTTTCTGTATGTAGTGCATGCTCTTGTGCCCGCTTTCCACACAGGACTCCAGAAGATACTCGATGAGATCCGCGGACATATGCAGCGTATCATAGAAATAGGTGATCGCGTCCATTTCTGAATGAGTCAGCGTTTTCCCCAGATACTGTTCTGCGATAAAGAGAAGAGAACGGATCTCTTTCTGTGCGCGGAACTGATCGATCTCGGCCACTTTGCGGGGGGCGTCCCTGCGGATCTCCTGCAGAGCGGCGGACGCGGACACGGATGCCGGCGTGCTGTCAGATGCCGGCGTGTCATCTGACGGACTCTGCGCTGCGTTCTTCAGCAGTTCGAGACAGATGATCTTTCCGTCGGCGTCCCGCTCCGTGCGGAGAAGCCCCTGCCCCTCCCAGTAGCGGAACGCGCGCAGGATATCGTTCTCTGTATTGTTCAGACAGTCCGCGATCGTGGATATGGTGATCGAGGAACAGGGGTCGTCCAGATGACGGAGAAGGAAAAGGTAGACTTTCACAAATTCTCCGTTCGCACCGGCCATATAGTTGTCGATAAAATCATTTGGAAGCAGCGTCGCGTTCGTCTGGAATTTATTTTTCAATGTTAAAGTCTTCATGATTTCTTCTTCTCCCGGTCGTAAAGTGTAAAATAGAAAGCGAACCGGACCGATCCGCTTTCCGCTCTTAATCTAATATATCATTTTACCGGCGGGTTAAAAAGAATTTTTTCGTGGGTAACTTCCGCTTTTTTGTAGATAACTCTGTGTAAAACCTGTGGATAACTTCTGTAAAGCCTATTTTAAAAGGTCTTCGCCCACTGTCACGATATCCCCGGCCCCCATGGTGATCAGAAGGTCTCCCGCTTTGCAGTTCTCTTTTAAGAACGCTTCGATCTCTTCAAAGGACGGGAAGTAATGTGTGTCTGTTCCCAGATTTTTCACTTCTTCCGCCAGATCCGCCGATGAGATGCCCAGCGTGTCGGTTTCGCGGGCTGCGTAGATGTCCGCCAGGACCAGATGATCCGCATGGGAAAGCGCTTCTGCAAATTCATGGAAGAAGGCTTTGGTGCGGGTGTAGGTATGGGGCTGGAATACGCACCACAGTTTTTCGTGCGGGTAGTGTTTCGCAGCTTTTAACGTGGCTTCGATCTCAGTCGGATGATGGGCGTAATCATCGATTACCGTGACGCCGTTGAATTCTCCTTTATATTCAAACCGGCGGTCTGTACCGGAGAAGGACAGAAGCCCTTTCTTCGTAATCTCCATGGAAATGCCGAGCAGGTCCGCCACCGCGATGGCGGAGAGGGCATTGGATACGTTGTGATCGCCGGTCACGGACAGGGTGATGTGATCTGTGCGTTTCCCGTGCTTCAGAAGATCAAAAGCGACATGTCCGTGTTCATCATAGGTTACATTTTTGGCGCTGTAGTCGGAACCCCGCGCGGAACCGTAGGTAATGACATTGCATTTCAGTCCTTCATAAATCTCCGCATAGTCGTCTATATCACTGTTAATGACCAGCGTGCCGTCCTCCGGAAGGAGTGCCGCGAACTGGCGGAAGGAATGACGGATGTCCTCCAGATCTTTGAAGAAATCAAGGTGATCCTCCTCAATGTTCAGGATCACGCTGATCTTCGGGAAGAAGTGAAGGAAGCTGTTCGTATATTCGCAGGCTTCCGTGATAAATGTCTCCGAACCGCCCACGCGGATATTGCCGCCGATCGCTCTGAGGATGCCGCCCACGGAGATGGTCGGATCCAGATCGCCCGCGAGAAGGATGTGGGAGATCATGGATGTGGTCGTTGTCTTGCCGTGGGTGCCGGATACGGCGATGGGCATTTTGTAATTCGTCATCAGCTGCCCGAGAAGCTCCGCCCGGGTCAGCATCGGGATCTTCTGCGCGACCGCCTCGATGAGTTCCGGGTTGGCGCGGTTGATGGCTGCAGTGTAGACCACGCAGTCGATATCCGGTGTGATGTTTTCCGCCTTCTGTCCGTATGCGATCCGGGCGCCTTCGGATTCCAGCTTCTTCGTCAGCGCAGACTCTCTGGAATCTGAGCCGGATACGGTAAATCCTTCTTCCAGGAGGATCTCGGCCAGCCCGCTCATGCTGATCCCGCCGATGCCGATGAAGTGGATGTGGATCGGTTTATGGAAATCAATTCTGTACATAGGAATTCCTCTTCTCTGTTTTTTAATGGTTTATCAGTCATAAAATATTTCGGCTTACTATATTATACTATATATAAGGAAAATTAAAAGAAGTTCTTTTTGTGCGAAATCAATAAAAAGATCAAAAAAAGAAAGAAAAAATTGTAAATAATTATTCAAAAAAATTAAATATATGGTATAATAAACGCATATTACCAGAAATGAGGTGACGCAATGTACAAAAAGGAAATGATTGCCATGCTGTTGGCGGGCGGACAGGGCAGTCGACTTGGGGTTCTGACGGCGAAGGTTGCCAAACCTGCAGTGGCCTTTGGCGGGAAATACAGGATCATTGATTTTCCCTTAAGCAACTGTATCAATTCAGGAATTGATACGGTAGGCGTGCTGACTCAGTATCAGCCGCTGCGTCTGAACACCCACATCGGTATCGGAATCCCCTGGGATCTCGACCGGAATGTAGGCGGGGTTTCCATCCTGCCGCCTTATGAAAAAAGCTCAAACAGTGAGTGGTATACAGGAACTGCGAATGCGATCTACCAGAACCTGAACTATATGGAAACATATAATCCGGATTATGTGCTCATTCTTTCGGGCGATCATATTTATAAGATGGATTATGAAGTGATGCTGGATTTCCATAAAGCGAACAGGGCGGATGTGACGATTGCCGCCATGCCGGTCCCGATCGAGGAAGCGAGCCGGTTCGGCATCGTTGTTACAGACGGTGACAGCCGGATCAAAGAGTTCGAAGAGAAACCGGAGCATCCGAGCAGCAATCTTGCCTCCATGGGCATCTACATATTCAGCTGGCCGGTGCTCAGAGAGGCGCTTATAAAATTGAAAGATCAGCCGCACTGCGACTTCGGAAAGCATATCATCCCGTACTGCCATGATAATGGCGGACGGCTGTTTGCCTACGAGTATAACGGCTACTGGAAAGACGTGGGAACATTAAGCTCCTACTGGGAAGCGAACATGGAGCTGATCGACATTATCCCGGAATTCAATCTGTATGAAGAATTCTGGAAGATCTACACCAACAGCGCGAATATTCCACCTCAGTATATCGCGGAGCAGGGTGTGGTGGACCGCTGCATCATCAGCAACGGTTCCGAGATCTACGGCGAGGTGCACAGCTCGGTCCTGGGCGGCAGCGTGACCGTCGGAAAGGGCAGCGTGATCCGTGATTCCATCATCATGCAGGGCGTGACGATCGGAGAGAACTGTGTGATCGAGAAAGCCATCATCGCAGAGGATACGCAGATCGGCGACAATGTTGTGATCGGCATCGGAAGCGATGCGCCGAATAAGTACAAGCCGAACATTTACAGCGGCGGCCTGGCGACGATCGGAGAGAACTCTGTGATCCCGTCCGGCGTACAGATCGGGAAAAATACCGCAGTCAGCGGTGTGACAACTGAAGAAGACTATGTGAACGGCGTGCTCGAGAGCGGCGAGACACTGATAAAGGCAGGTGACCGGGTATGAGAGCAGTAGGAATTATTTTAGCGGGCGGAAACAGCAGGAAGATGCATGAACTGACTCAGAAGAGAGCCGTAGCGGCCATGCCGGTTGCCGGCAGCTACCGCGCCATTGATTTTGCACTGAGCAACATGACGAATTCCCATATCCAGAAGGTTGCCGTGCTGACCCAGTACAATGCCAGATCGCTGAATGAACACCTGAATTCATCCAAGTGGTGGGATTTCGGAAGAAAACAGGGCGGCCTCTATGTATTTACGCCGACGATCACCGCTGACAACGGATACTGGTACAGAGGAACGGCGGACGCCATTTACCAGAACCTGGATTTCCTGCGGAAATGCCATGAGCCGTATGTGATCATTACATCCGGCGACGCGGTGTACAAGCTGGATTATAACAAGGTCCTGGAATACCACATTGCCAAGAAGGCGGACATTACCGTTGTGTGCAAGGAACTCGGATCAAACGAGGACGCCACGAGATTCGGCACGGTCCGGATGAATGAGTCCGCAAGGATCGAAGAATTTGAGGAAAAGCCGATGGTGGCGAATTCGCATACCGTATCCACCGGCATCTATGTGATCCGCAGAAGACAGCTGATCGATCTGATCGAACACTGTGCGGAGGAAGAGAGACATGATTTTGTAACTGATATCCTGATCCGGTATAAGAACCTGAAAAAGATATACGGTTATAAAATAAACAGTTACTGGAGCAACATTTCAACAGTAGACGCGTATTATCGGACGAATATGGATTTCCTGAAGCCGGAAGTGCGCACTTACTTTTTCAGAGAGCTTCCAAGCGTCTATTCAAAGGTCAGCGACCAGCCGCCGGCAAAATATAACCCGGGCGCGGTCGTGAAGAACAGCCTTGTAGGCAGCGGAAGCATTATCAACGGAACAGTGGAAAATTCCGTGATTTTTAAAAAAGTATTTGTCGGCAATAACTGTGTGATAAAGAATTCCATTATTCTGAACGATGTATACCTTGGAGACAATACTTACATTGAGAACTGTATCGTAGAGAGCCGTGATACCATCAGGGCGAACACAAGGCACGTCGGAGAAAATGGTGTGAAAGTTGTAGTTGAAAAGAATGAACGATATGCATTATGAGTATTTTGACTGATAAGAACAGGCCCCGGGAAGTAATGCAATAGAGAAAGGAGACCTGGGATATGCAGATCACAGATGTACGTGTTCGCAAAGTTGCGAAAGAAGGGAAATTGAAAGCCGTGGTATCGATCACGATCGACGACGAGTTCGTTGTTCACGATATCAAGGTCATCGAAGGAGAAAAAGGACTTTTTATCGCGATGCCGAGCAAGAAGGCACTGGACGGCGAATACCGTGATATCGCACACCCGATCAACACCGCCACGAGGGAGCGGATTCAGACAACAATCCTCGGAAAATACGAGGAAGCGCTGGAAGAGGACGAGCTGGCTGTAGTGGATGAGATGTAAAGTCGAAGCGGCGTCGTAAGCCGTATAAAAGGGAAAAGTGAATATGGAAGAGTAAAAACCGTCGTGCCTGATAAGGTGCGGCGGTTTTTAAGACAGTTCAAACACCATGTCTTTTTGTGTGGCAGGATGTATAAATTCAAGACGGCAGGCGCAGAGTCTGAGATGACCTGTGCTTTTCTGATCCCCGTACTTCCGGTCGCCCGCAAGCGGGCATCCGATGTGGGCCATCTGGACGCGGATCTGATGGTGCCGGCCGGTATCCAGTTTTATCTTTACCAGTGAGGTGGCCGGATCGGAATCCCTGTAAATCTTCTCTACCCGGTAGTGGAGCCGGGCGGATTTTGCGCCGGGTGTATTTTTATCACAGATCCGCGATGTGTGGGTGCGCCCGTCTTTTACCATATAATCCTCCAGCGTGCCCTCGGCCGGCTCCGGGACGCCTTGCACAACGGCCCGGTAATATTTCCCGAATCCGGACGTGGTGAGCTGCCGGTTCAGTTCCCTGGCGGCAGCAGGCGTTTTTGCGAACACGAGCAGTCCTTCCACCGGCTGATCCAGGCGGTGGATAACGGCGAGATAAGGTTCGCCCTCAGACGAGGGGGCAAGGTGGGTCTTCAGCATTGACACCATATCCGGCGTGCCGATCCGGGCGGTCTGTGTCGGGATGCCTGCCGGCTTACGGCAGACGATGATGTGCGCGTCTTCATATATGATAATGGAATCAATTTCCGGGCGCATAACAAACTCCTCTGATGTCCTGTGTTTTCTTGACTTTTCCATGTCTGACGGATAAACTGATTATCATACAGAATGATTTTGAGGTCAAGTCTTTTACGCATGAGACGGCGCATGAAGAGAGGGTTTGGATATGATCAATAATGACTGGGAACGGTTCGGCGACGAGATCCGCAGGACAATTCAGAATGCTGTGGACAGTCAGGACTTCAGCAGATTAAATCAGACAGTGTCGGATACTATCGGGAAAGCTATGGACAGTGTGTCCCGGGGCGTGAAAACCGGCGGATGGTACCGACAGAAGGATGACAATATGGCACGAGGGGCGGCAGGCGTGGATATGGAGAGCGTATTCGGCTCAAGTGTACGAGGGAATAGCAGCGCACAGCATGCGGCACCGGGGGAAGCTGACCGTCAGGGCGGGGCGACGCCGGCGAAGAAGCTGCTCTACCTGAAAGGCACGTCCGCGCGGATCGGCGGGATCTTCCTCGCGGTGACCGGATACATTTTTACGGCGGGCGCGCTGGCGTTCCTGCTCTTCCTCGGACTGGGGGCGGCCGTCACAGGCTGGAGTACCGCGCTGAAAGCCGGGATGGCGGTCTTCGGGCTCTTCGGCCTGGCTTTTGTCGGGATGGCGCTGGCCGGTACGAATATGGCCTGCTCTGTGGGACGTTTCAGAAAATATGTGAAAGCCCTGGAAGACCGGGAATACTGTGACGTGAAGGAGCTGGCGCAGAAGACCGGGCGTTCCGTGAAAGCGGTGGTAAAGGACCTGAAGAAAATGATCCGCAAAGGCTGGTTCATCCATGGACATCTGGATGAACAGGAGTCCTGCCTGATGACCAGCGAAGAAGCTTATCAGCAGTATGAGGACCTGATGGACCGGACGAAGCGGGAGAAAGCGGAGCGGGATGCGGCGGCAGAGCGGCAGCGTCAGGAATTCTCAAAGCTTTCCCCGGAGGTGCAGAAGGTCGTACAGGCCGGGGATGAGTATGTGAAGAAGATCCGGGCGGCCAATGACGCGATCCCGGGCGAAGAGATCTCGGCGAAGATCTCCCGGATGGAGATGCTGGTGGACCGGATCTTTGACCGGGTGGAGGAGCATCCGGAATCAGTCGACGATATCCGGAAGCTGATGGAATATTACCTGCCCACAACGGTCAAGCTGCTGGATGCGTATGAGGATCTGGACGCCCAGCCGGTGCAGGGGGAAAATATCATCTCCTCAAAGAAGGAGATCGAAAAAACGATCGATACATTAAATGTTGCATTTGAAAAACTGCTGGACGACCTGTTCCAGGATACAGCGTGGGATCTGTCCTCGGACATCTCCGTGCTGGAGACTATGCTGGCCCAGGAAGGACTGACAGAGGACGGCCTGAAGAGTACAGGCGGAAAGCCGTGACAGAAGGCGGTTTTGACAGAAAACAGATCAGACACAGGATTCAGAAACGGAGGAAGACAGGATGAACAATGATTTTCAGGATGTAAGCACAGCTCCCACACTGACACTGGACCCGTTCGGGGCGCCGGAGGAGAAACAGCCGCCGGTGGAAGCCGAAAAGAAAGAATCGGCGCTTGACGAGAGTATTCTGACAGATGAAGAGCGGAAGATGGTGGACGCATTCGCACAGCAGATCGATCTGACCAATTCCGCCATGGTGCTCCAGTACGGCGCGGGGACCCAGAAAAAGATGGCGGACTTCTCAGAGGATGCGCTTGACAATGTGCGCTCCAAAGATCTGGGCGAGGTGGGCGGCCTGTTAAGCGACGTTGTCACAGAGCTGAAAGGGTTTGACGAAGACGAGGAGAAGGGAGGCATCTTCGGGATCTTTAAAAAGGCGTCCAACAAGATCGAGTCTATGAAGGCGAAGTATGCCAAAGCCGAGGCGAACGTCAATGAGATCGTAAAAGTGCTTGAAAAGCATCAGGTACAGCTTATGAAAGATACGGCGCTCCTCGATAAGATGTATGAACTGAACCTGACCTATTTTAAAGAACTGTCTATGTACATCCTCGCCGGGAAGAAGAAACTGGCGGAAGTGCGGGGGACGCAGCTGAAAGAACTTCTCGCCAGAGCTGAGGCGTCAGGGCTTCCGGAGGACGCCCAGGCGGCGAAGGATCTGGATAATCAGTGCAATAGGTTTGAGAAGAAGATCCATGACCTGGAACTGACCCGGATGATCTCTATCCAGACCGCGCCCCAGATCCGTCTGGTGCAGAACAATGACACGCAGATGGTGGAGAAGATCCAGTCCACCATCGTCAATACGATCCCGCTCTGGAAGAGCCAGATGGTGCTCGCCCTCGGAGTGGAACATTCCGCCCAGGCGGCCGCGGCCCAGCGGGAAGTGACGGACATGACCAATGAACTTCTGCGGAAGAATGCGGAGAAGCTGAAGATGGCGACCGTGGAGACGGCGAAAGAATCCGAGCGGGGCATTGTGGATATGGAGACGCTTAAGGCGACCAACGAATCCCTCATCTCCACGCTGGATGAAGTGATGCAGATCCAGCAGGAAGGCCGGCAGAAGCGCGCCGAGGCGGAGCAGGGCTTGAGGGAGATGGAGCAGGAGCTTAAGGCGAAGCTGCTGGAGATCCGCGGGTAGATGCCGCACGGGTAAAGCCGGCATGGGTTGACATGCGGGATGTTATCGGTTAAAATCACAGTTGCGAACAGCGATGAACGGGATTAGTATATATGAAGAAATGCTGCAGAGAGAAGGCGGATGGTGCGAGCCTTGTGCATGGAACATACAGAACCGGCCCGGGAGCTTCTGCATGAAAATGCAGCGTGCGGTCCGCGTTAAGGACGAAAGAGAGAACCGGGCTTCCGTATAGAACGGATGGCATTTGGTTAATTAGGGTGGTACCGCCGGGATATCCGGTCCCTTGTATGAGGGGCATGAGGATGTCCCGGCGTTCTTGTTTGCTGTATAGTGACGGCCCGCGGCCGGGCCCTGAGCACAGGAGAACGCATCAGCAGTATTAAGAATAGGATAAAGGAGAAGAGAAGATGGCTAAGGAAAAGAAACTGGTACAGTCGATCACTTCAAGAGACGAAGATTTCGCGCAGTGGTATACGGATGTTGTCCGTGAGGCAAAGCTGTGCGACTACTCAGGCGTAAAAGGATGCCTGAACTATCTGCCAAACGGATACGCCCTGTGGGAGAACATCCAGGCGGATCTTGATAAAAGGTTTAAAGATACAGGCGTGGAAAATGTATATCTTCCGGTTCTGATCCCGGAGAGCCTGCTCCAGAAAGAGAAAGATCATATCGAAGGCTTTGCGCCGGAGGTGGCATGGGTAACCCACGGCGGTATGGAGCCGCTGCAGGAGCGCTTCTGCATCCGCCCCACATCCGAGACACTGTTCTGCGATGTGTGGAGCAAGACCGTGCAGTCCTACCGCGATCTGCCGAAAGTATGGAACCAGTGGTGCTCCGTGCTGAGATGGGAGAAGACGACAAGACCGTTCCTCCGCTCCAGAGAGTTCCTCTGGCAGGAGGGCCACACGATCCACGCAACCTATGAGGAAGCGGAAGAGCGCACAAAGATGATGTGGGAAGTGTACAAGAGCTTTGTAGAGGAAGACCTGGCGATTCCGGTTGTTGCCGGACGCAAGACAGAGAGTGAGAAATTCGCCGGAGCGCAGGACACCTACACTATCGAAGCACTGATGCACGACGGCCAGGCGCTGCAGTCCGCGACCAGTCATTTCTTCGGAAATGCGTTCCCGGATGCATTTAACATCAAATATGCGGATAAGAACAATGAGCTTCACAGCGTATATGAGACGTCATGGGGCCTGTCCACCAGAATCATCGGAGCCATCATCATGGTGCACGGCGATGACAGCGGTCTGGTGCTGCCGCCGAGGATCGCGCCGGTCCAGACGAGGGTCATCCCGATCGCACAGCACAAGGAAGGCGTGCTCGACAAGGCGAACGAACTGCTCGACGTACTGAAGACGGCAGGCTACCGCGCGAAGATCGATGATTCCGAGAAGAGCCCGGGATGGAAGTTCAGCGAGCAGGAGATGCTGGGCATCCCGACCCGTATTGAGATCGGACCGAAGGATATCGAAAACGGCCAGGTTGTAGTGGTTCGCCGCGATACACGAGAGAAGATTGTGGTTAACATCGACGAGATCACCACGAAGCTGGGCGAGATCCTTGAGACGATCCAGAAAGACCTCTATGCGAAGGCGAAAGCATTCCTTGAGGACCACATCAGCGAAGCGACCACCATGGATGAGATGAAAGACGCGGTTCAGAATAAGAAGGGATTTGTGAAAGCCATGTGGTGCGGAGAGGAAGCGTGCGAGGATGAGATCAAGGCTCAGACCGGCGGCGTGACATCCCGGTGCATCCCGATGGAGGAAGAACATCTCTCCGATGTGTGCGTATGCTGCGGGAAACCGGCGAAGCACATGGTATACTGGGGAAGAGCATATTAATTCAGTTTCAGAAAGGTTTGGCGACAACAGTGATCTGCAATAATATTCTTGAAGCAATGGGAAATACGCCGCTGATCCGGCTTGGCCGCATGGCGGAGCCGGGCAGCGCGCAGATCCTTGTAAAATTTGAAGGACTCAATGTGGGCGGCTCCATCAAGACGAGGACAGCCTACAATATGATCCGCGACGCAGAAGAAAAGGGCCTGATCAGAGAGGATACCATCATCGTAGAGCCGACCAGCGGCAATCAGGGCATCGGCCTGGCGCTTGTCGGAGCGGTGCGTGGATACCACACCCGGATCATTATGCCGGATTCGGTCAGCGAGGAGCGGCGCAAACTGATGAAGCACTACGGCGCGGAGGTGGTCCTGGTCCACGACGCCGGCAATATCGGCGAGTGTATCGAGGAGTGCCTGAATACGGCGCTTAAGATGGCAGAAGAAGATCCCCGGGTCTTCGTGCCTCAGCAGTTTGAGAACCCGGCGAACCCGGCGGTGCACCGGTCACAGACGGCGATCGAGATCCTGGAGCAGGCGGACTGCCCGATCGACGGATTCTGTTCCGGCATCGGGACCGGCGGCACCATCACCGGCATCGGCGAGGTGCTCAAAGAGAAGAATCCCCACATGGAGATCTGGGCGGTGGAGCCGGAGCATGCGGCCATCCTCTCGGGCGGATCCATCGGCACCCATCTTCAGATGGGCATAGGCGACGGCCTGATCCCGGCCATCCTGAACACAGAGATCTACGATGACATCTGCATTGTGACGGATGAAGAGGCGATCCAGACGTCCCGCGACCTGGCGGCAAAAGAAGGCATTATGTGCGGCATTTCCTCCGGCACGAATGTGGCGGCGGCGATCAAGCTGGCGCGGAAGCTGGGCGAAGGGAAAACGGTCGTGACGGTGCTGCCGGACACGGCGGAACGGTATTTTTCCACGCCGCTTTTTGAAGAGTAAGAGTATAAACGGGGACGGATATCCGGTTTTTGCGGGATATCCGCCCTTTTTCTGATAAAATCCGTGTAAAATCCCTTGACATCCCAATTTAAACGTAATAAACTATTTTAGCGTGCACGAAAAGGCACTGCTCTTTTTGTGCGCCCAAAAGGATATCGACAAGATGATCCGCAGCCCCCTTTCGCATAAGCGGCAGGGAAACGAATAATTCATAGGAGGTGAAAAGGAATGCCAACATTTAACCAGTTAGTTAGAAAAGGACGTCAGACTTCTGAGAAAAAGTCTACAGCACCGGCACTTCAGAAAGGATTTAACTCTCTGAAAAAGCGTGCGACGAACACATCTTCACCGCAGAAGAGAGGTGTCTGCACAGCTGTTAAGACTGCTACACCGAAGAAGCCTAACTCAGCTCTGAGAAAGATCGCCAGAGTTCGTCTTTCCAACGGAATCGAAGTAACAAGCTACATCCCGGGCGAAGGACACAACCTGCAGGAGCATAGCGTTGTTATGATCCGCGGCGGTAGAGTTAAGGACCTGCCCGGTACAAGATACCACATCATCCGTGGTACACTGGATACGGCAGGCGTTGCAAAGAGACGTCAGGCGCGTTCAAAATACGGCGCTAAGAGACCGAAAGACGCTAAAAAGTAACTAAAGTGTTAAATATCGTATCACAAACAGAACTATGATTATCGTAAGGTTGCGGATTAAGTAGAGCACTTGGCGAGGTGTTATCGAGCCTAGTGCGAACTTAGTTCGGCAGAGCTTAGCGAGGTTCTTTCGAGCTTAGCGAGCCGAACATCTATATGAATACAGTCCCGCGGCCGCGAGCACATGCTAAACGATTCCATAGAGAGACACATGTGAGTACCGATGAATTAATCCCGGTTTAACCGGAAAATATGATTAAGGAGGGAAGGACCGTGCCACGTAAAGGACATACTCAGAAAAGAGATGTATTAGCGGATCCGATATACAACAATAAAGTTGTTACCAAACTTATCAACAACATCATGCTTGATGGTAAGAAGGGCGTAGCACAGAAGATTGTATACGGCGCATTTGAGAGAGTTGAGGCAAAGGCTGAAAAGCCGGCAATCGAAGTGTTCGAGGAAGCAATGAACAACATGATGCCGGTTCTCGAGGTTAAGGCAAGACGTATCGGCGGTGCAACATACCAGGTACCGATCGAGGTTCGCGCTGACAGACGCCAGGCACTCGCTCTTCGCTGGCTGACAATGTACTCCCGTCAGAGAGGCGAGAAGACAATGGAAGAAAGGCTGGCAAATGAGATCCTCGACGCTGCAAACAACACAGGCGGCGCTGTAAAGAGAAAAGAGGATATGCACAAGATGGCAGAGGCAAACAAGGCGTTTGCACACTATCGTTTCTAAAGGCTAGAGCACTTGATGAGGTATTATCGAATCTAGTGCGAAGCCTGTTCTTCGGAACCTGGCGATGCAGTGAACACTTGGCAAGGTATTATCGAGCCTGGTCTCGAAGAACTACCATATTAAGGAGAGTAATTATGGCTGGAAGAGAATATCCATTAGACAGAACCAGGAATATCGGTATCATGGCGCATATCGATGCGGGTAAGACAACGCTGACAGAGCGTATTCTCTACTATACCGGTGTTAACTACAAGATCGGTGATACTCACGAAGGTACTGCCACCATGGACTGGATGGAGCAGGAGCAGGAGCGTGGTATCACGATCACTTCAGCCGCTACGACATGTCACTGGACTCTTGAAGAGAAGACAAAACCGAAGCCGGGTGCGCTCGAGCATCGTATCAACATCATCGATACTC
>DWUU01000021.1 GCA_019120575.1 Candidatus Mediterraneibacter quadrami | reverse complement strand
TAGGAATAACCAGGAAAAATGGAGACAGCGGACCGCGCGATCAATGATTGTATAGAGGAAGACATATTGAGGAACTTCCTGATGGAGTACAAAGCGGAGGCGAGAGCGATGAGTATATTTGAATATGATCAGGAGAGGCATATGCAGCAGGAGCGCGAAGCCGGGATCGAGAAGGGAAGGCACCAGGGCGAAGAGCAGCTGCTGCGCAGACAGGTGCAGAAGAATCTGTCCAGAGGGATGAGTTTTGCCGAGATTGCGGAAGTCCTGGATGAGGCGGAAGAGCGGATCCGGGAGATTGCTGCGGAAGTAGCTGGAGAACAGAAGGAATAGGAACAACCAGGAAAAATGGCGACAGTGGACCGCGCGATCAATGAGTGTATAGAGGAAGATGTATTGAGGGACTTCCTGATGGAGCATAAAGCGGAGGCGAGAGCGATGAGTATATTTGAATATGATCAGGAGCGGCATATGCAGCAGGAGCGCGAAGCCGGGATCGAGAAGGGCGAACGGCAGCTTCTACGCAGACTGGTGCAGAAGAATCTGTCCAGAGGAATGAGTTTTGCCGAGATTGCGGAAGTTCTGGATGAGACGGAAGAGCGGATCCGGGAGATCGCTGCGGAAGTGGCTGGAGAACAGAAAGAATAAGAAAGTACTATTAATCACAGGTCATTGTATTTCTTAATCGGAATACAGTGGCCTTTTCTTTTTTATCTGGCTTTTTCTTCACGCATGTGCTATCATATGTAAAAGCATTATATTTCCGGCATGTCTGATTCTAAGGCGGCGTCAGCCGCATCCATTATTCTGTTACATTCAGGAAAATCTCAATGCTTTTAATTCCCTATTAACGGCAGAGAGATTAGCGGATGCGGTTTTATTAAGAAAGCGGCCAGAGCAGTCTCTTTGCATCACATTTTCAAAAGGAGGCTGTGCTTATGGTAAATGCAGACAAAACAAAACCGGGAAGTGATTATATACTTTCCAGAGAGGAGAGGATCCGGGAGATCCAGTCATTCAATCTCCTGAGTGATGTATTCATGTCCGTGGCGCTGCGGGATGTTCCGGCGTGTCAGCATATTCTTCGGATCCTGACCGGATTCAATGATCTGAAGGTGAAGGATGTGCGGACGCAGTATGCGATTTCTCAGATCAAGACCCACTCGGTGCGGCTTGACGTGCTGGCGGAGACAGGAAACGGAAAGCTGTATCATATCGAGATCCAGCGAAAAGACGAAATCGATCCGCCGAAAAGGATCCGGTACAACGGCTCACTGATGGATGCGGAGTTCCTGGCAAAGGGGATGGACTATAAGGACCTGCCGGACAGAATCCACTTTTATATCAGCGAGAATGACATCTGGCATTGCGGGAAAGCTATCTACCCGGTGGGCAAGACGCTGGGTGACACCGGGATTACGTACGATGACGGAGAATATATCTTTTTCGTAAATGCGGCGGTAGACGACGGATCGCGGATCGCGAAGCTGATGAATTACTTCAAGACAGCGGATCCGGACGATGACAGCGAAGGCGAATTATCAAAACGGGTGCGTTATCTGAAGAAAGAAGAAGGAGGCATGGATATCATGTGTGAAGTATCGGATAGAATTATGGAACGCGGCAGAAAATTCGGCGAAGAACAGTTGCTGCATAAGCAGGTGCAGAAGAAACTGGCTAAAGGAATGAATATTGCCGATATCGCGGAGGCTCTGGAAGAGACGGAAGAGCGGATCCGGGAGATTGCCGCGGATGTGGCGGGAGAGCAGAAGGAATAAGAAGAACACGAACATATTGAAAATTCTGTGCAAAACGGTTACAATAGGTAACGGGACAAGGTGTCCAAATGTACAGTATAAAGGAGATATGGATATGAGCAAGAAACCAACCGTATTGATGATATTAGACGGCTACGGCTTAAGAGACGACGCGCACGGCAATGCAGTCGCTGAGGCGGCGACGCCGGTCATGGATAAGCTGATGGCTGAGTGCCCGTTCGTGAGAGGAAATGCCAGCGGCATGGCGGTAGGGCTTCCGGACGGACAGATGGGAAATTCTGAGGTGGGACATCTGAACATGGGCGCAGGCCGCATCGTGTACCAGGATCTGACGAAGATCACGAAATCCATCCAGGACGGGGATTTCTTTGAAAATAAAGCGCTTGTGGCGGCATGTGAGAATGTGAAGAAAAATGATTCCGCGCTGCACCTGATGGGACTTGTTTCCGACGGCGGCGTTCACAGCCACAATACGCATATTTACGGACTGCTCGAGCTGGCGAAGAGACAGGGCATCGAGAAAGTATACGTTCACTGCTTCCTGGACGGCCGTGACACACCGCCGGCATCCGGAAAAGAATATGTGGAAGAGCTGGAAGCGAAGATGAAAGAGATCGGCGTCGGCGAAGTCGCAAGCGTAGCGGGCCGCTACTATGCGATGGACCGTGACAACCGCTGGGACCGTGTGGAGAAGGCTTACCGGGCGCTCGTTTTCGGCGAGGGCGACGAGGCGGCTTCCGCGACAGAAGGGATCCAGGCTTCCTATGATAAAGAAGTGACCGATGAGTTCGTTGTACCGACGGTCGTTATGAAGGACGGCGCTCCGACGGCAACCGTTAAGAGCGGAGATTCCATTATCTTCTTTAACTTCCGCCCGGACCGCGCAAGAGAGATTACGAGAACATTCTGTGACGACGATTTCACAGGATTCGACCGGGGCGAGCGCGTGAAGACGACTTATGTATGCTTCACAGAGTACGACGTGACGATCCCGAACAAGCAGGTCGCATTTGTAAAAGAAGAGATCACCAATACATTCGGCGAGTTCCTTGCGGCAAACGGCCTGAAGCAGGCCCGCATCGCCGAGACCGAGAAGTACGCGCATGTAACGTTCTTCTTCAACGGCGGCGTTGAGGAGCCGAACCCGGGTGAGGACCGTATCCTTGTGAAATCACCGAAGGTTGCCACATATGACCTGAAACCGGAGATGAGCGCTTATGAAGTATGCGACAAGCTGGTCGAGACTATCAAGTCCGGCAAGTACGATGTGATCATCATCAACTTCGCCAACCCGGATATGGTCGGACATACCGGTGTCGAGGCTGCAGCGGTCAAGGCCATCGAGGCGGTTGACGAGTGTGTCGGCAGAGCGGTTGACGCGATCAAAGAAGTGGACGGCCAGATGTTCATCTGCGCGGACCACGGAAATGCAGAGCAGCTCATCGACGAGGAGACCGGCGAGCCGTTCACGGCCCACACGACCAATCAGGTGCCGTTCATCCTTGTAAATGCAGATCCGTCCTACAGACTGAGAGAGGGCGGCTGTCTGGCGGACATTGCGCCGACCCTGATCGAGATGATGGGCATGGAGCAGCCGAAAGAGATGAGCGGAAAGTCACTGATTGAGAAATAATCGAAACGTCTGATTATAAAGGCTACAGGACAGTACAGAGGCACGGAATGACATCTGACCGCGCCTCTGTCTTTCTCTGTCAGCGGAAAAAGGAGTTTTATTTATCATGCGTGAAAAACTGACAAAGGGCGATGTGGAGAAGATCCGGGCGGAGATCGAGCACCGGAAGCTGGTGGAGCGGAAGGAGCTGATTGAAGCGGTAAAGGAAGCGCGCTCCCATGGCGATCTGAGCGAAAATTTTGAATACCACGCGGCCAAGAAAGAAAAGAACCGGAATGAGAGCCGGATCCGGTATCTGGAGCGGATGCTCAAGACGGCGGTGATTGTGGAGGATCATTCGAAGGCGGATGAGGTGGGGCTGAATAATACCGTAGAGGTTTATGTTGAAGATGACGATGAAGTGGAGACGTACCGCATTGTCACTTCCGTGCGCGGCAATTCCCTGAAGGGCCTGATCAGCATCGAATCACCCGTCGGCAAGGCGCTTCTCGGGCACAGAGAGGGCGACCGGGTGTATGTGAAGGTAAACGACGACTATGGATACTATCTGGTGATCCGCAAAGTGATCAAGACCGAGAGCGAAGCGGAAGACCATATCCGGAGTTTCTGAGGTGGCAGGATGATCAGATATAAGACAGTTCTCTTTGACCTGGACGGAACGATCACAGATTCCGGCGCAGGTATCATGAATGCGATCCGCTACGCGGTGAAAAAATACGGTCTTGCCGAACCGGAAGAGGCGGTGCTGCGCTCTTTTATCGGACCGCCGCTGAAAGAGCAGTTCCGGAAAGTCTTCAGCCTCTCCGAAGAGGAGGGGCGCCGGATGGTGTCGCTGTACCGGGAGTATTACGGCGAAAAAGGGATTTTTGAAAACCGGGTCTATGACGGTGTGCCGGAGATGCTCGATACGTTGCAAAAAGCCGGTATCCGGATCCTGATGGCCACGTCCAAGCCGGAGCAGTATGCAAAGCTTATAGCGGATCATTTTGATTTTGCAAAATATTTCGATTTGATCGGCGGCGCCTGCATGGACGGTACACGCACGGTCAAAGAAGAAGTCATCGAATATGTGCTTGAAACATGCGGGATCCCGAAGGAAGAGCGGAAATATACGGTCATGGTCGGCGACCGCAGCCACGATATCACCGGCGCGAAAAAGTGCGGACTTCACAGCATCGGCGTGCTCTACGGATACGGGAGCCGGGAAGAACTGGAAGCGTCCGGGGCGGAAAGAATTGCGGATACACCGGGTGCGGCAGCGGATATGATCCTGGGGTCCGTGTAAGGGATAGCATGTCTTTAACTCTCGATTTTACTTAGATTTTACATATATCCTGTGATATTTTTTACATCCTCTGTATACAATAAACCTGTAGTAAGTGAAGATTTACAACAGACGGGGGCATGTAAAATGTACAGAGGATTATGGAATTTCATCAGAAAATATACAGACGGAAGCCATGCGGTGGCGCTGTTCCTTCCGATCATGATCGTCGGATGGACCGTTGCAGGCGTCCTTGCGGGAATGCTCGTGTGCACCATCACGGGAACCAGCCTTGTCTCAGCCCTTGCAGACCTGATCTGCGCGGGCGGATATGCCGGGCTGATCCTGGGGCTGTTCGGCGGGTGCCTGTTCCTGTACCGGATTGAAGAATAAAGATTTGTCAGAGAGATAAAGGGCCGTTCCGGCGCAGCATACCTTATTACAAAACCGTTCCGCTTTACCTCAAAGATTTGAATGGATGTAACGCTGACACCAAATGTTCGTCCAATGGGACTCCATTTGCTGACAGCTAACATCCAGAACAAATGCTTTTCGGAACGCTCCCACTTGAAGTTTTGTAATATGGTACGCTGCGCCGGAACTGCGTTTATCCCTCATTGCGGTAAAGTACCACATCGGTACACTATCTCTAAAACAGAGTGATCTTCCGGAAATGCGGGCAGAGAGAATGTTTAAATTGGGAAGATATAAGAAAACCGGGGAGGGCTGCGTGAGCAGTGCATGCAAGCGGAACGTTCCGAATACACCTGGTTCTCCCTGTTAGTAAAATAAAATGTCTGTTCCAATGGACAGGCATTTTATTTTGCGTTACAGGGATTCCAGGGGATGAGGTAGAGTGGAGCGGGCGATGCGATGCAGCCCTCCCCGGTTTTCGTATGATTATCTGATATAAAAATCCCCTGCCAGTATTCCGGCAGAGGATTCTCTATGATGGACTATTATTTCTCCAAATTCTTAAAGGCCGTCGACAGCATCAGTTTGATCCTGTTCAGCTGGTTTACTTCGCTTGCGCCCGGGTCGAAGTCGATGGCGACGATGTTGGACTCGGGATGTCTTCTTCGAAGTTCTTTGATAACTCCCTTTCCTACCACATGGTTCGGCAGGCAGGCGAACGGCTGTGTACACACGATGTTGCCTGCGCCGCTGTGGATGAGCTCCAGCATTTCGCCGGTCAGGAACCATCCTTCGCCTGTCTGGTTTCCGATGGATACGATCTCGGACGCCATCTTTGCCAGGTCTTCGATATGTGTAGGCGGGGTGAAGTGTTTACTTTCGGCAAATGCTCTGCTTGCCGGTCCGCGCAGCCATTCTACGGCTTTGATGCCCAGGTTGCCGAGCAGCGCCTTGGACTTCCTGAATCCCAGGTGGGATACTTTGAAGTTCTGGTTGTAGAAGCAGTACTGCATGAAGTCGATGAGGTCTGGAACGACCGCTTCGGCTCCCTCCGCCTCCAGCAGGTCTACCAGGTGGTTGTTGGCAGCCGGCAGGAATTTGACCAGGATCTCGCCGACCACACCCACGCGCGGTTTTTTGATATCCAGGATCTCGATGTTGTCGAAATCCGAGATGATGTCGCGGCAGAGCTGTCTGAATTTCCGGCGGGACGGATAGCCCTCGGATACGAACTTCTGAACGACGCTGACCCATTTGCGGTGTACGGCGTTGGTCGTGCCGGGAACCGCCTCGTAGGGGCGCATCCGGTACACGCATTTCATGAAGATGTCGCCGAATACCGCGGCGTATGCGATGCGCACCGCCAGCGGGAGAGTGATCTTGAATCCCGGGTTGGCCTCCAGGCCGCTTAAGTTGATGGAGATGACCGGGATATGTTCGTATCCGGCCTTCTTCAGTGCGCGGCGGATGAAGCCAATGTAGTTGGACGCACGGCAGCCGCCGCCGGTCTGGCTGATGATCACGGCCAGGTGGTCGGTGTCGTACTGTCCGGAAAGGATGGCGTCCATGATCTGTCCGACGACGATGAGGGACGGATAGCAGGCGTCGTTGTTTACGTATTTGAGGCCCATGTCCACAGCCTGACGGTTGTCGTTTGGCAGCACTTCGATCTTGTAGCCGGCAGCCTTGAAAGCGGGCTCCAGCAGTTCGAAATGGATGGGCGACATCTGCGGGCAGAGGATGGTGTGGGTCTTTCGCATCTCTTTTGTGAACGGCACTTTCTCGATGGATGCCGGACGGATGGTGCGGGCCTCTTTCTTCTGCTCGCGCACGCGGATCGCGGCCAGCAGGGAGCGCACGCGGATGCGGGCGGCACCCAGGTTGTTGACTTCGTCGATCTTCAGCGTGGTGTAGATCTTATCGGAACCGGTCAGGATATCCGCCACCTCGTCCGTGGTCACGGCGTCCAGGCCGCAGCCGAAGGAGTTGAGCTGGATGAGATCCAGGTTCTCGGTTGTCTTGACATAGTTTGCCGCCGCGTACAGTCTGGAGTGGTACATCCACTGGTCCATGACGTTGAGCGGGCGCTCCACCTGGTGCAGGTGGGAAACGGAATCCTCGGTCAGCACGGCGATATTGTAGGATGTGATCATTTCCGGCAGGCCGTGGTTGACTTCCGGGTCGATATGATACGGACGTCCGGCCAGGACGATGCCCCGGTTGCCGGTCTCATTCAGGAACCGGATCGTCTCCTCGCCCTTTTTACGCATGTCTTCGCGGCAGGCTGCCAGCTCGTTCCATGCGGCGTGGACGGCGGAGCGAATCTCACTGTCGGAGAGGCTGAACTTTTTGCTCAGCTCGTCGATCAGGCGGTAGGAGATGGTCTCCTCGCTCTGCAGGCTGAGGAAAGGGTGGATGAAGTCCACCTCGCCGTTTACGATGGCGTCCATGTTGTTCTTGATGTTCTCCGGGTAGGAGGTGACGATCGGGCAGTTGTAGTGGTTGTTGGCCTCCTCAAACTCATTCCGCTCGTAGGGAACGGACGGGTAGAAGATGTGTTTCATACCCTTGTTGATCAGCCACTGCACATGACCGTGGGCCAGCTTCGCCGGATAACACTCGGATTCGCTTGGGATGGACTCGATGCCCAGCTCGTAGATCTTCCTTGTGGAAGCCGGGGAGAGCACCACCCGGAAGCCGAGTTTTGTGAAAAATGTAAACCAGAACGGGTAGTTTTCGTACATGTTCAGCACGCGGGGGATTCCGATCTCGCCGCGTGATGCCGCCTCTTCGGAGAGCGGTTCGTAATCAAAGTAGCGGTGCAGCTTATAGTCGAAGAGGTTCGGCATGGTGTTCTTTGCCTTCTCTTTGCCCAGCCCCCGTTCGCAGCGGTTTCCGGTGATGAACTTGCGGCCGCCGCTGAAATGGTTGATGGTCAGACGGCAGGTGTTCGTACATCCGCGGCATTTGGTCATGGTCGTGGAGTACTCCATGTCTCTGATCTCGTCGATGGAGAGCATGGTTGTGCCTTCACATTCCGTGTACCGCTCGCGGGCGATGAGGGCCGCGCCGAAGGCGCCCATGATGCCGGCGATGTCCGGACGGATGGCTTCGCAGTCCGCGATCTTCTCGAAACTCCGGAGGACTGCGTTATTGTAGAAGGTACCGCCCTGTACGACAATGTGGTTTCCGAGTTCGGAAGCGCTTGACACCTTTATAACCTTAAAGAGCGCGTTTTTGATGACGGAGTAGGCCAGCCCGGCGGAAATGTCCGCAACGGATGCGCCTTCCTTCTGCGCCTGTTTTACTTTTGAATTCATGAACACGGTACAGCGGGTTCCCAGATCGATGGGGTTCTGGGCGTAGAGCGCCTCGTGGGCGAAGTCTTCCACGCTGTAGTTCAGGGATTTTGCAAATGTCTCGATGAAAGAACCGCATCCCGAGGAGCAGGCCTCGTTGAGCTGTACGCTGTCCACGGTCTGGTTCTTAATCTTGATGCATTTCATATCCTGGCCGCCGATGTCCAGGATGCAGTCCACATCCGGCTCGAAAAATGCGGCCGCATAGTAGTGGGCGATGGTCTCCACCTCGCCTTCGTCCAGCATGAGCGCGGCCTTGATGAGCGCCTCGCCGTAGCCGGTGGAGCAGGAGTGTACGATCTCCACGTCCTCCGGGAGCTGTTCGTAGATCTCTTTGATGGCGCTGATTGTCGTGCCCAGCGGGTCGCCGTCGTTATTATGGTAGAAGGAATAGAGAAGAGTTCCGTCCTCGCCGACCAGGGCCGCCTTGGTAGTTGTGGAACCGGCGTCGATGCCGAGGAAGGCTTTTCCCCGGTAGCTGGCCAGATCCTTCACCGGCACCTGGTGTTTCGCGTGGCGGGCGATGAATTCCTCGTATTCCGCATTGGTCGCGAAGAGCGGATCGAGACGTTCCACCTCGATCTCCATTTTCACTTTCTTTTCCAGACGGTTCTGCAGCTCGCGAAGGGCCACAACCGTGTCTTTTTTCGAGTTCAGCGCGGAACCGATGGCTGCGAACAGATGGGAGTGGTTCGGCGCGATGATGTGCTCGTCGTCCAGCTTCAGGGTGCGGATGAAGGCCGCCCGCAGTTCCGAGAGGAAATGGAGCGGTCCGCCCAGGAACGCCACGTGTCCGCGGATCGGCTTGCCGCAGGCAAGACCGCTGATGGTCTGGTTGACCACCGCCTGGAAGATGGACGCCGCCAGGTCTTCTTTGGCCGCGCCGTCGTTGATCAGCGGCTGGATGTCGGACTTGGCAAATACACCGCAGCGCGCCGCGATGGAGTAGAGCGCGTTATAATTTTTCGCATATTCGTTCAGACCGGACGCGTCCGTCTGCAGAAGGGACGCCATCTGGTCGATGAAGGAGCCGGTTCCTCCGGCGCAGACGCCGTTCATACGCTGCTCCACGTTGCCGCCTTCGAAATAGATGATCTTGGCGTCCTCGCCGCCCAGCTCGATGGCCACGTCCGTCTGCGGCGCGTAGTCCTGCAGCGCCGTGGACACGGCGATCACCTCCTGGACGAAAGGCACGTCAAGGTTCTTTGCCAGGGTGAGGCCGCCGCTTCCCGTGATGACCGGGGAGACGTGGATCGGGCCCAGTTTGTAGAGGGCGCGTCCGAGAAGGTCTGACAGGGTCTCCTGGATATTGGCGTAATGCCGTTCGTAGTCGGAGAAGAGCACCTCGTTTTCTTCGTCCAGAATCGCAATCTTAACGGTTGTGGAACCGATGTCGATTCCTAAAGTATGTAATTCTTTCGGATTCATGAATAGATTCTCCATTCTTATATCATTTATATGGGTTATTTCTTATTATAATGCGTTCACGCATTTTACAGCACACTACATTATACGACACATTTTTTAAAAAGACAATTGTAATTATTATGAGGGATTTGAAAATAATTCCGCCGCTTATGGATAAATTATATAAAGATTATGTAAAACCGCAGGACCGGGCGAAGTACCGTTTGACAAACGGTAATGCGGAAGGTAAAATTGAAAAGGATTATCGCAGAAATAAGCACAAATAATAAGAAGGAGTAATGATTCTTGAACTGGCTCGATAAATTAGAGAGAAAATTCGGACGCTATGCAATCCCAAATCTGACCGTTTATCTGCTGGTCGCCTATGTGATCGGCTTCGGCATCGTGTGGATAATGCCTGATCTGGTCGGATATATCACCCTGGAGCCGGCCCTCATCCTGCGGGGACAGGTGTGGCGGCTGATCACATGGATCCTGGTGCCGCCGACGACGAACCTGGTATCGCTTCTGTTCCTGGTGCTGCTCTATTATTCGCTTGGAACGGCCCTTGAGCATACGTGGGGAAGCTTCCGGTATAATGTGTACATTTTCTCCGGACTGATCTTTACGGTTCTGGCGGAGTTCGGACTGTATGTGTTCTTCCTGATCCGCTACGGCGTGGAGATGCAGCTGTCCATGATCGGCATGGTCAGCACGAACTACATTACCATGTCCATTTTCCTGGCGTTTGCAGCCATTTATCCGGATATGGAAGTGATGCTTTATTTTATCCTGCCGATCAAGATGAAATGGATGGCGCTCGTCTATGTCGTTATGGCGGCGTACTATTTCGTCCGCGGCGGACTGATGACCCGGGTGGCCATCGGGGCGTCCCTTCTGAATTTTGTGATCTTTTTCCTCTCAAGCCGGAACGCAAAGCGGTTCGGACCGCGGGAGCGGGCGAGAAAGGCGAAGTTCAGGCGGCAGTCAGATCCGCATGTGAACATGCGCTATACCAACGGGGCGAAGCACCGCTGTGCGGTATGCGGGCGGACGGAGCTTGACGACCCGTGTCTGGAGTTTCGTTTCTGCTCCAAATGCAACGGCAATTATGAGTACTGCCAGGACCATCTTTTTACACATGAACATGTGAAATAGACAGAACAGATTGACAGGAGGATGATTTGAATATGAAGAAAACCAAAGTCGTATGTACGATGGGACCGAATACAAATGACAGAGAACTGATGAAGCAGCTCATGCTGAACGGCATGGACGTGGCGAGATTCAACTTCTCCCACGGCGACCACGAGGAGCAGAAGGGCAGGATGGACCTGCTCAAGCAGCTCCGGGAAGAGCTTCACACGAACACGGCCATGCTTCTGGACACGAAAGGTCCGGAGATCCGTACCGGGAAACTCAAAGGCGGCAAAAAAGTGACGCTGGAAGCCGGCGCTTCATTTACCCTGACAACGGAGGAGATCGAGGGGGATGCTTCAAAAGTTTCCATCACCTATAAGGGCCTTCCGGAGGATGTGGACCGGGGAAGCACGATCCTTATCGACGACGGACTGATCGGTCTGAAAGTCGTATCCAGAACGGATAAGGAGATCCGCTGTGAAGTGGTAAACGGCGGGGAGCTCGGCGAGAAGAAGGGCGTCAATGTGCCGAATGTGGCGGTGCGCCTGCCGGCCATCACAGAAAAAGACAAGGATGATATCCGTTTCGGCGTGGAGCAGGGCATTGATTTTATCGCGGCTTCCTTCGTGAGAAATGCGGAGTGCGTCCTGGAGATCAAGGCCTTCCTGAAGGAACTGGGCGCGCCCTATACGCCGATCATTGCGAAGATCGAGAATGCGGAAGGAATTCACAACATCGACGAGATCATCCGCGCGGCGGATGGCATCATGGTGGCCAGAGGCGACCTGGGCGTAGAGATCCCGGCCGAGGAGGTTCCCTACCTGCAGAAGATGATGATCCAGAAATGCAACGCAAACTTCAAGACGGTCATTACGGCAACCCAGATGCTGGATTCCATGATCCGCAACCCGCGCCCGACTCGTGCGGAAGTGACGGATGTGGCAAATGCCGTTTACGATGGAACAGATGCGGTGATGCTCTCCGGCGAGACAGCCCAGGGCAAGTATCCGCTGGAAGCGCTGCAGATGATGGTTCACATTATCGAGAATACAGAACAGCATCTGGATTATGATATGATGCTGAATAAAGCGGGAGAGCAGTTGAAGAGCGGCCTCTCCAGCGCCATCGGCTATTCATCCGTCCTGGCGGCGGCCAACCTGAATGCGAAGTGCATTATCACACCGTCTGTCAGCGGGGCGACCACGAGGGTTGTATCCAACCTCCGCCCGAAACAGGAGATTCTGGGTGTGACGCCGAATGAGCGGGCGCTCCGGAGGATGTCCATTTACTGGGGCGTACGTCCGCTTAAGACGATTCAGTTCAAGACAACGGACGATATCTGCAACGGCGCCATCGAGCTGGCAACGGTGAAACAGTATATCGAGCCGGGGGATGTGGTTGTCCTGACCGCGGGAATCCCGTCCCAGAATATCAGCCAGGAGCACACAACGACCAGCAATATGATGCGTATCGCGACAGTTGAATAAACTGTATACTTGTATACAATAAAGGAGATGTACCAGATGATAAAGAAACCTTTTGTGACGAAAGAACAGGTGGAAGAGATCGTAAAGACGTATCCGACGCCGTTCCATCTCTATGATGAGAAGGGGATCCGTGAGAATGCCAAAGCGCTGAAAGAGGCGTTTTCCTGGAATCCGGGATATAAAGAGTACTTTGCGGTAAAGGCAACGCCGAATCCGTTCCTCATTAATATCCTGAAGGAATACGGCTGCGGCTGCGACTGTTCTTCCTATACCGAGCTGATGCTCTCGGACGCGCTTGATATCCGGGGCAAAGACATCATGTTCTCATCCAATGACACACCGGCGGAAGATTTCCGGTATGCGGACGAGCTGGGGGCGATCATCAACCTGGATGATATTACCCATATCGAATTCCTGGAGAAAGCCATCGGCCACATTCCGGAGACGATCAGCTGCCGTTTCAACCCGGGCGGGCTCTTTAAGATCAGCAATGATATTATGGACAATCCGGGAGACGCAAAATACGGCATGACGGCGGACCAGATCCTGGAAGCCTATAAGATCCTGAAGGCAAAAGGCGCGAAAGAGTTCGGACTCCACGCTTTCCTGGCAAGCAATACGGTGACCAACGACTACTATCCGATGCTGGCGAAGATCCTCTTTGAACAGGCGGTAAGACTGGCAAAAGAAGCGGATGTGCACATTAAGTTCATCAATCTTTCCGGCGGGATCGGCATCCCGTACCGCCCGGACCAGGAGCCGAATGACATTCATGCCATCGGCGAGGGCGTCCGCAGAGTATACGAAGAAGTCCTTGTTCCGGCGGGCATGGGCGATGTGGAGATCTACACGGAGCTCGGCCGTTATATGATGGGACCGTACGGATGTCTGGTGACAAAAGCCATCCACGAGAAGCATACCTACAAAGAATACATCGGTGTGGACGCCTGTGCGGTAAACCTGATGCGCCCGGCCATGTACGGGGCATATCACCATATCACGGTTCTTGGAAAAGAAGACGCGCCCTGTGATCACAAGTATGATGTGACCGGTTCGCTCTGCGAGAACAACGACAAGTTTGCCATTGACCGAATGCTGCCGGAGATCGAACCGGGGGATTATCTGGTGATCCACGATGCAGGCGCGCACGGTTTTGCGATGGGCTATAATTATAACGGGAAGCTGAAATCCGCGGAGCTGCTCCTGAAAGAGGACGGAAGCGTGCAGATGATCAGAAGAGCGGAGACGCCGGCGGATTATTTCGCCACATTCGACTGTTTTGACATCGGGAAAAAACTTGTAAAATAAGTAAAAAAATGATATAATCATTTCCGGCTTCGCAAAGGAAGCCGGAATACAGGCCGCTGTGGCGGAATTGGCAGACGCACTTGACTCAAAATCAAGCGGGAAACCGTGCCGGTTCGAGTCCGGCCAGCGGCAGTAGGATGAGACCCTGAATGACATCGTTCGGGGTCTTTTTATTGTATGTTTTCAGAAAAAAAGGTATACTGAGATCATCAGGACGATTGGATCTGAAAATGTAGAAGAGGAGGGATCAGTATGGGATTATTTCACACGACGATCGAAGCGGCGGAACTTTTTGTTAAGAAAGGGAATCAGAAAAAAGCGGCAGAGAAATTTGAAAAGGCTGCCAGGAAAGAGCCTCATTCTTATATCAGAAAGATTCTGGAGTATTCGCTGACCGGTCAGTGTTATATCTGTGAATCAGGCGCGTATGCAAGGGGAAAATATTATGACATGAGCGAGTTCCGCAGTGACGCCAATGCGGCAGAATGGTGCCGGTACGGACTGGAAAAAGCGGCAAAGGCGCCAGATAAATATTGGCGTGCAATACGGATGTATCGTTTTACACTGGCGGTTGCTGCTGAAACGGAGGAGGAACGCCTGAAATATCTCCGGGAATCGATATTTGAGCACAGGGATCCGGACACGGCTTACTATGCTCTGTGCCACGATATGATTGACAAAGTATGTAAAACGGTTGGTGAGGAGGCGCAGCTGTATGCAACAGTGATCACGGGAAGGACGAACCTTACGGAAGTGGAAAACCGTCATGGTTACATAGAGCATACGGGATATGATGCATGGATGTATGAACAACTGGGCAGACGTCACAAAGACAGACGGGATGAAGATGCGATGGATGCTCTGAAGAAAATGGGAACTGCAAAAGGAAAGGATGCTGCAGAAACAAAGAAAGCGGCGGAAGCTGCGTTGCGAGAAGTCGCAAAAGCGCAGCAACAGAATCAGGAAAGATTACGGGAACTTCATGAGAGCTTGCTGTCAATCTACGGTATGGCACAGAATGAAGCAGGGATGAAGATCAGAGATGCCAGAACAGGGGAAAAGCTGCATCTTGAGGATGACGGCACATTCCGGGTTGTAGATGAATGGCCGGATGATTGAGCACGATCCGGTGCGTATCCGGAGTATTTGCTGCATAGTGAAATGGTATTTTTGCTTATTTCCAGTATTGTATACTTGTATACAATACTGGAAATTTTTGTGTTGCATCTTTTTTGACTTAATGGTAAGCTAGACTTGTATCAGTATCTATATCCATAAGTAGTTAATAAGGTTAAGGAGGGAAGTATACGCAGAGATGAAGAAAAGAAAATTACTGATATGTGCGCTTTTCGTGTCGCTGTTCGTCAGCGCATTGCCCGGCACGGAAAGCTTTGCGGCAGGAGATTCAGGGGAGAGCGCCGCAGCATCTGGACTTCAGGACGAGAATCAACAGCGTCTTGAAGAGATTACGGCAATGGATAAAGACGGAAGCATCTATGAGATCGGCGAGAGTGACGGTTCACTTGATGAAGCGGTTGAGGTGGATGAATCCGGCGAGATCATCACAGATGATCAGGAAGAAGTTTCAGAAGAACAGTCTGAGGAGGCCTCAGAAGAAGCATCAGAGGAAGAATCAGAAGAAATTGTAAATGAAAATGCACGCAATGGGATCGCAACGTTATCCATGGATCCGGAAGAGCGTTCTGCATCCGTACTGGTAGTGAATTTCAATACCGGGAAGGGCGGAACGACAAAGTACAGCGGAGATGGGTATACAAGCGGTTCATACGGAGCGGACGCGGCTTATCTCGGAACGGATAAGAACGGTGACATCAGGTTTATGCTGGCCGGCGTGAAGGCGACGGTTGACAAGGATCTGGTGGAGCTGGTTGAGTACAGCGATGTGGCTGACCATGTAAGTTATTACAAAGTGTCGAACGGAAAGCTGTACCATTACATATCACAGAACCTGAATAAGAAGACGGCCTCAACGATCAATAACGGGCCGGCTCCGTCTTATCTGAAATCAGGAACAAAGTATTACAGCTACGACGGACATTACTTCTATGATGATTACAGTGTGATGTCCGCGGATTACCAGAACGGGTCCCATGACTCGGCTGTAAATGCAGGCGAGAAGTTCACCAATTATTTCCAGTTCCTTGATATGAACAAGAGTACGGCCTACTCGGCAGATGAGCTGGAGAGCATCCTGAATAAGGCGATGAAGAATGCGGGGATTGATCCGTCCAGTTCCAAACTGACGGGCACCGCCGGGATCTTTATCAAATATCAGGAAAAATACGGTGTTAACGCGCTTCTTTCACTGGGAATCGCAATCAATGAGAGTGGCTGGGGGACAAGCGGAATCGCAAATAAGAAGAACAATCTGTTCGGCCTGAATGCGGTTGATTCATCACCCGGAGAGAGCGCGAACTATTTTGAAACTGTGGACGACTGCATCCGTGAATTCATGGACAAGTGGATGGCACGCGGATATCTGAAAGACGGCAGCTGGAAGAATTACGGAGAGTTTCTCGGCAACAAAGACGAGGGCATTAACGTAAAATATGCTTCGGACCCGTACTGGGGCGAGAAAGCGGCGGCACATGCATGGAATCTGGATACACTGGGCGGCAGCCGGGATTATCTGGGACTCGGACCTTCTGAGGACAAGCCGGAAACGGAGGAGCCGGAAGTAACGGATCCGCCGGCAGCAGATAAGCCGGCAACAGATAAGCCGTCTGACGAGGAGCAGCAGAAGCCGTCCGATGAGGAGCAGCAGAAGCCGTCCGACGAGGAAGAGCAGAAGCCGTCTGACGAGGAGCAGCAGAAGCCGTCCGATGAGGTACAGCAGAAGCCTTCTGATGAGGAAGAGCAGAAGCCGTCCGATGACACGGCGGATAAGCCGTCTGACGATGCGGCAGACAGACCGGCTGAGAACAAACCGGTGACGCCGCCGGCATCAAATGATGCGGTTGATACATCTGACGAAGAGGCAGATAAGCCGGAGAGCAAACCGGAAACTGCACCGGAGACAAAACCGGAAACCGGCCAGGAAGCAGACGAGACGGAAGAACCTTCCGATGATGCTGATAAGGAACCGGTGAAGCAACCGGCAAACAAACCGGCAGAGGAACCGGCAAACGAACCGGTAAAGGAATCTTCGAATGAAAAGACAGAGCCGTCTACGGATAAACCGCAGGTGATTCTTGAATACGGAATCACCGTTGCAGGCGTCGACGGAACGGTCAGCGCAGAGACGATCGAACCGAATACAGACAAGTATACGGAATATGTTTCCGCTGAAGCGGTTAAAGGAAAAACGGTTCTCGGCGTGTTTGACATTAAAGTAGACGGAACAGTAGACGGCAAAGCTCAGCTTACGTTTACAGTCGGCACAGAATACAACGGCAAAAACGTCATCATCCTGCATTACAGGGATGACGGAAGCTGCGAGACGTTTGCCGCGACAGTAAAAGACGGACAGGTAACGATCAATGTGGACAGTTTCTCCCCGTTTGTGATTGCGCTTGATGACGCGGGCGACGGTACGGTTCCGACGACCGGTGTTACCGCTGATCCGGGAAGTCTGGCTGTGATCATGGTATTTGCGGCGGCACTGGGCGTAACAGCGCTGCTGAAGAGAAGATCATACAGATAGAACAATGTCAACGGGATAGATTATTGATACAGAAGATACAGAGAGGACCGGTACCGTGGTTTGATGCCACAGTACCGGTCCTTTTATAATGATTTCAGATCTGAAAATGTCCGGATCCGCATTTTGGCGTCCGGCACATCGCCGAACCCGTATTCGGCGAAGATAAACGGGACGCCTGCGGCCTTACATGCATCGGCGTCGCCCCGGGTGTCTCCCACATAGACCGGCGTCTTCAGGCCGTTGCGCGCGACGAGCGTGCGGATAGTGTCTCCTTTCGGGGTCTGTGTCTCGCCGAAGCAGAGGTGGTCTTTTATGTACGGGGCAAGCCCGGTTGTCTTCAGCATGACTTCAATGTAGCCGCACTGGCAGTTGCTGACGATAAAGAGCGGATAGCGCCCTGCCAGTTCCCGGATCGTTTCGGCGACGCCTTCGTAGACGATGCCGGGATGAGTCTCAAGATACCGGTTTTCTTCCTCAAAACAGAAATCCAGCAGTTTCATCCGTTCTGCCGGGTCCAGACCGGGGAAGACGGCGTCCGCGATCTCGGTCATGGTCTTGCCGAACACCCGGCTTAAGGAAACCGGATCCAGGGTGAGGTCAAGGCCGGAATGCTTTTTTATCGCGATATTCCAGGAATCTGCCACAGACTGTGTGGAGTCCCAGATCGTGCCGTCTACGTCAAATATGATACTGTCCATTTTGTTCTCCTTCATCTGATCTATAAGTTGTGTTTCTTTTCTTATCCTACCACAAAAAGAGCCTTTTAAAAAGGAACTTTTTAGTGTATACTTGTGTAATGGTTAAGGTTGGAGGATGATCTGATGAGAGAGAAAATCGTACTGATAGACGGACACAGTATCCTGAACCGCGCGTTTTACGGCGTGCCGGATCTGACGAATTCGGAAGGCCTTCACACGAATGCGGTATACGGATTCCTGAATATTATGTTTAAGATCCTGGATGAAGAACAGCCGGAATATCTGACGGTGACGTTTGACGTGCATGCGCCCACGTTCCGGCATAAGATGTTTGCGGATTACAAAGGGACGAGAAAACCGATGGCCGAGGAACTGCGGCAGCAGGTGCCGGTGATCAAGGAAGTCCTGAGAGCCATGGATATCGAGATCATCGAGAAAGAAGGCCTGGAGGCGGACGATCTTCTGGGGACGATCTCGCACTTTTGCGAGGAGAAGGGGATGGATGTCTCCATCATCTCCGGCGACCGGGATACACTGCAGCTTGCCACGGAACATGTGAAAATCCGCATCCCGAAAACGAAGCAGGGCCGGACCGAGGTGGAGGATTATAATGCGGCGGACGTGAAAGAGCGTTACGGCGTCACGCCGAAAGAATTCATCGATGTGAAGGCGCTGATGGGCGATGCCTCTGACAATATTCCCGGCGTGCCGGGGGTGGGCGAGAAGACGGCCACGAAGATCATACAGGATTATGGCTGCATTGAAAATGCATACGAACATGCGGCCGAGATAAAACCGCCCCGCGCCAGCAAAAACCTGCAGGAGTACTGGGAGCAGGCGAAGCTCAGCAAAGTACTGGCGACCATTGACATCCACGCGGACATTGAGTTTGACCTGGAATCGGCCCGTCACGGGAATCCTTATACAGGCGCGGCCCACGAGCTCTTCCAGAAGCTGGAGTTTAAAAATATGCTCAGCCGGTTTGATGTGGAGCGGGTGACCAATGACGTGGAGTCTGCTTTCCGGGAGGTGACGGACCGGCAGGAGATCGACCGGATCTTTTCGGAAGCGGCCCAGGCGCCGTGCGTGGGCGCTGCATTTTCCAGGGATCCGGGAAATGTACTGCCGCTCTTTGCCCATCCGTCCGGATACGGCAGGATCGCACTTGCGTGGGGACCGGAACAGATCGTGTCCATCCCCTGCGATATGGAACTGAATTTCGATGAACTCTCCGCACGGGTATCGGAGCTGGCGGCGAAGGTGCCATGCTTTGCCATGTGCGGGCTGAAGGACGCGCTTAAGTTCCTGCCGGACCTGACGCCGGCGGACAGCGTCAGATGTTTTGACAATATTGTGGGGGCGTATCTTCTGAACCCGCTGAAGAGCGATTATCAGTGTGACGACATTGCCCGGGAGCATCTCGGGATTCTGATCGACGAGAAGGCGGACGAGGCGGCGAAATCCTGCTATGAGGCATATACCGCTTTCGCCTCGGCGCCGGTGCTCACGAAGAAACTGGAAGAGGCAGGCATGGAGCTCCTGTTCCGGGAGATCGAGATGCCGCTCGTGTTTACCCTTTATCATATGGAAGAGGCCGGCGTGAAAGTGGAGGCGGACGCGCTGAAAGCCTACGGGGATCAGCTGGGAACCCGGATCGTGGAGCTGGAAAAGGAAATCTATGAGCTGGCCGGCGAGACCTTTAATATTAATTCGCCGAAACAGCTGGGCGTGATCCTCTTTGAGAAGCTTCAGATGCCCCATGCGAAGAAGACGAAAACCGGCTATTCAACGGCGGCGGATGTGCTGGAGAAGCTGGCGCCGGACTATCCGGTCGTATCGAAGATCCTGGAGTACCGGCAGCTGACGAAGCTGAAGTCCACCTATGCGGACGGGCTTGCCGCGTTCATCGGGCCGGACGGACGGATCCACGGGAAATTCAATCAGACCGTGACAGCCACCGGGCGGCTGAGCAGCACGGAACCGAACCTGCAGAATATCCCGGTGCGGATGGAGCTCGGGCGCCTGATCCGCAAGGTCTTCGTGCCGGAGGCCGGGTATGTATTTGTGGATGCGGATTATTCCCAGATCGAACTGCGCATCCTGGCCCATTGTTCCGGGGACGAGCAGCTGATCCGGGCCTACCGGGAGGCGAGGGATATCCACCGCATGACCGCTTCCCAGGTATTCCATACGCCCTTTGATGAAGTGACGCCCCTGCAGCGGCGCAACGCCAAGGCGGTCAACTTCGGGATCGTGTACGGGATCAGCTCCTTCGGGCTGAGTCAGGACTTGAGCATCACGAGAAAAGAGGCGGCCCAGTATATCGAGCATTATTTTGAGACTTATCCGGGGATTAAGAAATTCCTGGACGATTCGGTGGCCCATGCGAAAGAGAAGGGCTATGCCGTCACCCTGTTCGGCCGCAGGAGGCCGGTCCCGGAACTGAAATCCAGCAATTTCATGCAGCGCAGCTTCGGGGAGCGTGTGGCCATGAACGCGCCCATTCAGGGAACCGCGGCGGATATCATCAAGATTGCCATGACCGGTGTGGACGAGGAACTGAGGAAGCGGGGGCTCAGATCCCGGCTGATCCTCCAGGTCCACGATGAACTCTTGATCGAGACGGCGGAAGAGGAAGTCGAAGAGGTGAAAACGATCCTGAAGGATAAAATGGAGCATGCGGCGGATCTTCTTGTCCCGCTGATCGCGGACATGCACACGGGGCAGAACTGGTATGAGGCGAAATGATCCGGCTGCGGCGGCAGGATGCGGATGAAGGGAAGTACTATAATATGAAAGTTCTTGGTATTACCGGCGGGGTCGGCTCGGGAAAGAGCCGGGTCCTGGATTATCTTGAAGAAGCGTACGGCGCGGTCATCTGCCGGATGGATGATACCGCCCGGGAACTGCAGCAGAAAGGCACCCGCTGTTTTGAGCGGATCGTGGAGAAGTTCGGATCCGGGATCCTCAGTGCGGACGGGGAGCTTGACCGGACGGCGCTGGGGGCGCTGGCGTTTTCTGATGACAAGAAACTGAGGGAGCTAAACGCCATCGTCCATCCGGAAGTGATCCGGGAAGTCCGGCAGAGGATCCGGGAATGCGAAGAGCGCGGCTGTCCCCTTTTTGTGGTGGAGTCGGCGCTTCTGCCGGATGTGGGCCGGGAGCTCTGCGATGAGCTGTGGTACATTTACGCGGATGAAGAGGTACGAAGGCAGCGGCTCAGGGCATCCCGCGGATATACGGATGAGAAGATCACGCAGATGATCGCCTCCCAGCCCGGGGAAGAACGGTTCCGGGCAGCGTGCGCTGTGGTGATCGACAACAGCGGAGATTTTGAAGATACAATGAGACAGACAGGAGAGCATTTGAAACGATGAGAATGTGCAGTATTGCCAGCGGAAGCAGCGGCAACTGTATCTATGTGGGGAGCGACGACACGCATCTTCTCATTGATACGGGCATCAGTAAAAAAAGGATTGAGGAAGGGCTTAATAAACTGGAGATCAAAGGGGAGGAACTGAGCGGGATCCTGATCACCCATGAACATTCCGACCATATTCAGGGACTGGGCGTATTCAGCCGGAAATATGAGATCCCCATTTACGCAACGCCGGGCACGATTGAGGGGATCCGGAGTTATTCGGGGCTGGGGCGCATGCCGGAGGGGCTGCTCCATCCCATACATACGGACGAGCCTTTTGTACTGGGGGACATGACGGTGAATCCCTTTGCCATTTCCCATGACGCCAATGAACCCTCCGGATACCGTCTGGAGTGCGGCGGCAGATCGGTGGCAGTGGCAACGGATCTGGGGAAATACGACGACTATACGGTGGAGCATCTGAAAGGACTGGATGCGGTGCTCCTGGAGGCCAATCATGACATTCACATGCTGGAGGTCGGGGGCTATCCCTATTACCTGAAACAGCGCATCCTGGGGGACAGGGGGCATCTGTCAAATGAATTGTCAGGGCGCCTGCTTTGTGATATACTACATGATAATCTGAAGCATATCGTCCTTGGGCATCTGAGCAAAGAAAACAATTATGCGAAACTCGCATATGAGACGGTGAAACTGGAAGTCACACTTGCCGACAATGAGTACCGGGGAGAAGATCTGGATATGTTTGTCGCCAGTCGTGATACTGTTTCAGATATTATTATGGTCTGACCGAGGAGGAAGATTAAGATGAAGAAATGTATCGTTACTGTACTTGGAAAGGATACCGTGGGCATCGTTGCAAAGGTGTGCACCTATCTTGCGGAGAATAAGATCAATATCTTAGATATTTCCCAGACGATCGTCCAGGGATATTTCAACATGATGGTGATCGCGGACATCTCCGGCATTGAGAAGGATTTCACGGTGGTCTGCGACGAGATGGCGAAGCTGGGAGATGAGATCGGCGTGCGCATTCACTGCCAGCGGGAAGACATTTTTGAGAAGATGCACAGACTGTAGAAGCGAGGACGGATATTATGATAAATATGTATGAAGTGTCAGAAACAAATGAGATGATCGAGCACGAAAATCTGGACGTGCGTACGATTACTCTGGGGATCAGCCTTCTGGACTGCATTGATTCTGACCTGGATGAACTGAACCGGAAGATCTATGAGAAGATCACAAATACGGCAAAAGACCTGGTTGCGGTCGGTTCGGATATTGAAAAAGAATTCGGGATCCCGATCGTCAATAAGCGGATTTCCATCACCCCCATCGCCCTTGTGGGTGCGGCAGCCTGCAGGACGCCGGAGGATTTTGTGGAGATCGCGAAGACGCTGGACCGTGCGGCGCAGACCGTAGGGGTGAACTTTATCGGCGGGTATTCCGCCCTTGTATCCAAAGGAATGACGAAGAGCGATGAGAACCTGATCTGTTCGATCCCGCAGGCCCTTGCAGTGACAGAGCGGATCTGTAGCTCCGTAAATGTAGGTTCTACCCGGACCGGCATTAACATGGATGCGGTGCGTCTGTGCGGCGAGATCGTGAAAGCGACGGCGGAAGCCACGAAAGAGAGGGATTCTCTCGGCTGTGCGAAGCTGGTTGTATTCTGCAATGCGCCGGACGACAATCCGTTTATGGCGGGAGCGTTTCTCGGGGTTACGGAAGCGGACGCTGTGATTAATGTAGGCGTCAGCGGCCCGGGCGTGGTAAAGAAAGCGCTTGAGAAAGTGCGCGGAAAAGGATTCGAGGAACTCTGCGAGACGATCAAGAAAACAGCTTTTAAGGTGACCCGTGTGGGACAGCTGGTGGCCGGCGAGGCATCGAAGCGCCTCGGCGTGCCGTTCGGCATCGTGGATCTTTCCCTGGCGCCGACGCCGGCGGTCGGAGACAGCGTGGCGGAGATCCTGGAGGAAATCGGCCTGGAGCGCGTGGGCGCCCCGGGGACAACGGCGGCCCTTGCCCTGCTCAATGATCAGGTGAAGAAGGGCGGTGTGATGGCTTCATCCTATGTAGGGGGCTTAAGCGGCGCGTTCATTCCGGTGAGCGAGGACCAGGGGATGATCGACGCTGTTCATGCGGGTTCCCTGACTCTGGAGAAACTGGAGGCCATGACCTGTGTCTGCTCTGTGGGACTTGATATGATCGCCATCCCGGGCAGGACTTCAGCCGGCACCATCGCCGGCATCATCGCGGATGAGATGGCCATCGGAATGGTGAATCAGAAGACGACGGCCGTGCGCCTCATTCCGGTCATCGGAAAAGATGTGGGCGATATGGCGGAGTTCGGCGGGTTGCTCGGTTACGCGCCGATTATGCCGGTCAACGAATTCGGCTGCGAGACATTTATCAGCAGAAAGGGCCGGATCCCGGCGCCGATCCACAGTTTCAAAAACTGATATTGTACAGCTTACAGACGCAGTGACATACAGAATACGGATTATGACAGGAGATCATATATGAACAGAGTTGCGATCGTTACAGACAGTAACAGCGGGATCACACAGGCAAAAGGAAAAGAACTGGGCGTCTATGTGCAGCCCATGCCGTTTTTTATCGACGGGAAGATCTACTATGAAGATATCACGCTGACGCAGGAACAGTTTTATGAAAAACTGGGGGCGGATTCGGATATTTCCACCTCCCAGCCGTCACCGGGAAGCGTGATGGAACTCTGGGAGAAGCTGCTTAAAGAATACGATCAGATCGTATGCATCCCCATGTCCAGCGGGCTGAGCAGCACCTGCTTTACAGCCATGTCCATCGCTGAAGAATACAAGGGCCGTGTCCAGGTGGTTAATAACCAGCGGATCTCTGTCACGCTGGAACAGTCCGTCTATGACGCCATGCATCTCCGCGATCAGGGGATGGACGCCCGTGAGATCAGAGAAGTGCTGGAACGCGAGAAGATGCTCTCCAGCATCTATATCACGGTTGATACATTGAAATACCTGAAAAAAGGCGGCAGGATCACCCCTGCGGCGGCGGCCATCGGCACGGTGCTCAACCTGAAGCCGGTGCTCCAGATCCAGGGTGAGAAGCTGGACGCGTACGCGAAAGTGCGCGGCTGGAAGGCGGCGAAAAAGACCATGCTGAACGCAATGGAGAAAGACCTGAATGAACGGTTTGCAGATGTGAAAGACCAGATGCTTCTGGGGCTCGCCTATACCTGCACAAAGGAAGAGGCGGCAGAGTGGAAGCGTGAGATTCAGGAACGGTTCCCGGGCTATGAAATGCTGGAAGCGCCGCTGTCCCTGAGCGTGGCGTGCCATATCGGTCCGGGGGCTATGGCGATCACCTGTATGAAGAGGGCCTGAGTATTAATTTCTAAGATCATTTAAAAACGTGTTATCTAAGGATGGGCCGGGGAACGACAGGGTTCCCCGGTTCAATCTTTTTATCCGGTTATCCGATTATCCGATTCCCCCGAAGAAGATCCCGAGTACATAGACGACCAGCGCCACGCCGCAGAAGACGTATTTGGTCATGGGTTCGAACCAGCGCCCGAGGGTGCGGTTCCGGCCGAGCTGCACCGCATTTCGTGCAAATGTCTTTCCGCAGATCCAGAACATGGTGATGCCGGCCAGCAGGGCGCCCAGCGGGATGACATAGATGGAAATGGTGTCCATCCAGGGACTCAGGATGTCGCCTTCAACGAAGATCCCGACGGCGGCCGTTACCGTTCCGACCAGGGCAAGGGAAGCTTTCCTGGACCAGCCGAACCGGGACTGGAGCGCTTCAGCGGGGCTTTCCAGCAGATTGATAAGGGACGTCGCACCGGCGAACAGGACGGCCAGGAAGAAGAGGAGGGCAAAGACCTGTCCGAACGGAATGCTGCGGATGACGGTCGGGATGGTGATGAACAGAAGCCCCGGACCGGAATTCGGTTCCATTCCGTAGGCAAATACCGCGGGGATGATCACCAGGCCGGAGAGGAGCGCGGCAAATGTGTCAAAGATGGCCACATATTTGGCGCTGCTTACAATATCTACGTCGGATTTCAGGTAGCTTCCGTATACGACGGTCCCGCTTCCTGCAACGGACAGGGAGAAGAACGCCTGTCCCATGGCGTACACCCAGGTCTTCGGATTGGACATGGCGGACCAGTCCGGTTTGAACAGGTAGGCGTATCCTTCGGCTGCGCCGTCCAGGAATGCCACCCGGATGGCGAGGAACAGGAAAAGCACATAAAATGCAGGCATCATGATCTTGTTGACTTTCTCGATGCCGCGGGCAATGCCGAAAGACATGCAGATCAATACGAGGATGAGTCCCAGAAGATGCCAGGGAATGCTGCCGAAGTTCTGAGAAAGGACAGTGAACACCTGCGACGGATCCTCATCATTCACAATGGAGCCTGTAACCGCGTCGGCAAGAAACTTCAGGATCCAGCCGATGATCACGCTGTATCCGATGGCGATGCCGAGGGATCCGATGACCGGGATCAGACCGGTTACAGTTCCGGCCGCGGAACCTTTCCGGCTGCCGGCGTCTGAACCGGATTTATCTGAAAAGCGCATCTCGAATGCCTTGCGGAAGGCGCCGAGAGGACCGGAGTGCATGGCGCGTCCGAATGCCATTTCGCCGATAACCCCGGAAAATCCGATCAGGACAACGAAGATCAGATAGGGGATGAGGAATGCGGCCCCGCCGAACTCGCCGATCCGATAGGGGAACATCCAGATGTTCGCCATGCCGACGGCGCTTCCGATGCAGGAGATGATGAAGCCCCATTTGTTATTGAATTTGTCTTCTGATATATTTCTCTTTGCAGCCATAAATGTGTCTCTCTTTCCTTTTGAATCTGCGCACTGCAGAACCCGTGAATGCAGGCTGTGTGCACAATGCTGTTATTATACCACGGACGAAGCGGTTATACCAGTTAAAGCGATCCTGAAATGTTTTTGAAAAACAGTTGACAAAGGGAAGGCGGTGTGATAAATTAGACGATGCGTAAAGCAAAAAACAAAGTAGAGTATCCACTCTCACCATAGCACGATCGGGTGACTATTGGTCTGATAATGATGCAGCGGTTCCGGAGTCCGGGACGTTTTACTGATTGTCGGGTGGATATGATATTCACTCGTTTTTTTGTGTTATGCATGGGAAACCTGAAGGAATTCATGTGACGGAGGTATACAGCAATTAGCGATTTAATGATTAACGAGCAGATCAGAGACAGAGAGATCCGTCTGATCAGCGAGAATGGAGAGCAGTTAGGTATCATGTCAGCCCGTGAGGCTTTGAAAATCGCACAGGAAGCAGAACTTGATCTGGTAAAGATCGCGCCCATGGCAAAGCCGCCTGTCTGCAAGATCATTGACTACGGCAAGTACAAATATGAGCAGACAAGGAAGGAAAAAGAGGCGAGAAAGAAGCAGAAGACGGTTGAGATCAAAGAAGTCCGTCTTTCGCCGAACATCGACACCAACGATCTGAACACAAAGATCAACAATGCGAAGAAGTTTATCTCAAAAGGGAATAAGGTGAAAGTCACACTTCGTTTCCGCGGAAGAGAGATGGCGCATGTTCAGCAGAGCAAACATATTCTCGACGATTTCGCAGAGACTCTTTCGGATATCGCGTCGGTTGAGAAACCGGCCAAGATGGAAGGAAGAGCAATGAGCATGGTTTTAACTGAAAAACGTTAAAATGGATATGTCCGGGATGAAGATCCGGCAGGCAGCACAATAAAGGAGGAAATTATCATGCCAAAAATCAAAACAAACAGAGCAGCAGCAAAGCGCTTCAAAGTGACAGGTACAGGGAAACTGAAAAGAAATAAAGCTTATAAGAGCCATATCTTAACAAAGAAGTCTACAAAGAGAAAAAGAAATCTCAGACAGTCTACGATTACTGATGCAACTAACGTAAAGAACATGAAGAAGGTTCTGCCGTATCTGTAAGCTGCAGTTTGTCCGCGCGGACGTGCGGCGCAGCGTGATGAAGGTACAGACGGTACATTGTTTTCGATAATTTAGGAGGATTAAGAAATGGCAAGAATCAAAGGCGGAATGAACGCTAAGAAGAAACATAACAGAACACTGAAACTCGCAAAAGGATACAGGGGAGCACGTTCCAAACAGTACAGAGTGGCTAAACAGTCTGTCATGAGAGCTCTTACTTCCGCATATGCAGGAAGAAAGCAGCGTAAACGTCAGATGAGACAGCTCTGGATCGCACGTATCAACGCTGCGGCAAGAATGAACGGCCTGTCCTACAGCAAGTTCATGCACGGTCTGAAAGTGGCGAACGTTGATATCAACAGAAAAATGCTGGCAGATCTCGCTGTAAATGACAGAGAAGGTTTCGCGGCGCTTGCAGCTCTTGCAAAAGAGAAGATCGCGTAGTAAAATAATTACAGAAGCCCGGTCCCTTTTGGGATTCGGGCTTTCGTTTTTTTCAGAAAAGAAACAGGGAGTGACAGTGATGAGAAATCATGAAGTGACGAAAGAACAGCCTCTTCTTGACGGTTCGGGCAGGGTTGCGGAGCCCGGCTGGGCCCGTCGGCAGGTGTGGACGTATGACAGAAGCATGGTAAAAGCGTCTGCGCTTCGCATTAAGGAATGGGATTATTATCTCGTGATGAATGAGGATTACGGGGCGGCTTTTACGCTGTCTGACAACGGGTATATCGGACTGCAGTCGGTGTCGCTTCTGAATTTTAAGGACCGGTGGGAGCATACGGAGACGATCCTGACGGCGTTTCCGCTCGGGAGGATGAAGATGCCTTCCTCCTCCTCGTCCGGAGATGTGGTTTACCGTGATAAGCGGCTTCGCATGGAGTTCCGGATCGAATCCGGCAGGCGTCTTATTTCCTGTGATTTTAAGGATTTTTATGACGGAAAGCCGTTCTACTGTGAGATTGCGCTGGATCAGCCCCAGATGGATACGATGGTCATTGCCACGCCCTGGAGCAGGAGGAAGGCTTTTTATTACAATCAGAAGATCAACTGCATGCCGGCGGAGGGATATATGTCATTTGACGGAGTGACTTACTGGTTCAGTCCGGAAAAGGATTATGGAACGCTGGACTGGGGCCGGGGCGTGTGGACTTATGACAATACCTGGTACTGGGGGTCCGGAAACGGGACGGTCGGCGGAAGACCTTTCGGATTCAATATCGGGTATGGGTTCGGGGATACATCGGCGGCGACGGAAAATATTCTTTTCTACGACGGGAAAGGACATAAGCTGGATGATGTGACATTCCATATCCCGGAAGACGACTATATGAAAAAGTGGCTTTTCACTTCCGGCGACGGACGGTTTGAGATGGAGTTTACGCCGGTCCTTGACCGGGCGGCGGCCATGTCGGCAGGACCGGTATCCACGGACCAGCATCAGGTGTTCGGCCGGATGAGCGGCCGGGCTGTGCTGGATGACGGCCGGTTCATCGAACTGAAAGATTTTTTGTGTTTTGCAGAAAAAGTTCATAACAGATATTGACATTCTTACTGTAACGTGATAAAGTCTCTGTAAACCGGTGAGGGAGAGCAAGTAACTTCAAGGTACTGCTTCACAGAGAGCTGCGGATGGTGGGATCGCGGCAGGCAAGTGGTGAGGTGAATGGGCTTCCGAGGGCGAACTGAATGCCGGCGGAACGCAGACGGGAGACAGATTCCGGGATGTGCGGAAAGCGGCTGGTAGGCGAGACGGAGAGGGAACTTCGTTACCAAAAGAAGCATATGTCAGTATGCGATGAGTGGATGCATGAGCATCAAGCCGGGTGGCACCGCAGGAGTTGAAATGTACGATAACTCTTGTCCCTGCAATAACTAGTTGTTGGGACAGGAGTTTTTTATTTGCCATAGACGGCAGCAATCTCCGGTCCCGGAGTAAAGAAAGGAGACAAAACATGAGCGACAAGACAATCCCTTACAAAATCTACCTGGAAGAAAGTGAAATGCCGAAAGAATGGTATAATGTCCGCGCAGATATGAAGAATAAGCCGGCGCCGCTTCTGAATCCGGCCACATTCAAGCCGATGACGGCGGAAGAGCTGGGCGTGGTATTCTGCGAGGAACTGGTGAAACAGGAACTGGACAATGACAACCGCTACATCGAGATTCCGAAAAAGATACAGGATTTCTACAAGATGTACCGTCCGGCGCCGCTTGTAAGAGCGTACTGTCTGGAGGAGAAGCTTCAGACGCCGGCGAAGATTTACTATAAATTCGAAGGAAACAATACGTCCGGAAGCCACAAGCTGAACTCCGCGATCGCGCAGGCGTATTACGCGAAGGAGCAGGGGCTTAAAGGCGTGACGACAGAGACCGGTGCAGGTCAGTGGGGAACAGCCCTTTCCATGGCGTGCGCATATCTGGATCTGGACTGCAAAGTGTACATGGTAAAATGCTCCTATGAGCAGAAGCCGTTCCGCCGCGAAGTGATGCGGACATACGGTGCCAGCGTGACGCCGTCTCCGTCAGAGACGACAGAAGTGGGCCGGAAGATTCTGGCGGATCATCCGGGCACATCCGGAAGCCTCGGATGCGCGATCTCGGAAGCCGTTGAAGTGGCAACCCACACGGAAGGGTACAGATATGTACTCGGAAGCGTGCTCAACCAGGTGCTCCTCCATCAGTCAGTGATCGGCGTTGAGACGAAGATCGCCATGGATAAATACGGGATCAAACCGGATATCATCATCGGATGTGCGGGCGGCGGATCCAACCTGGGCGGCCTGATCTCCCCGTTTATGGGCGAGAAGCTGCGCGGCGAGGCGGATTATCAGTTCATCGCCGTTGAGCCGGCGTCCTGCCCGAGCCTGACAAGAGGCGTATATGCATACGACTATTGCGATACCGGTATGGTATGCCCGCTGGCGAAGATGTACACTCTCGGAAGCGGATTCATCCCGTCTGCAAACCATGCGGGCGGCCTGAGATATCACGGCATGAGCTCCACACTGTCACAGCTTTATGCGGACGGCTATATGGAGGCACGTTCAGTAGAGCAGACGGCGGTCTTTGAGGCGGCTGAACAGTTTGCAAGAGTAGAAGGCATCCTTCCGGCGCCGGAGAGCAGCCATGCAATCAAAGTGGCCATAGACGAGGCGATGAAGTGCAGGGAGACGGGAGAAGAGAAGACCATCCTCTTCGGACTCACCGGAACAGGATACTTTGACATGTATGCATATGAAGCGTTCAATGACGGAAAGATGACAGACTACATCCCGACAGATGAAGATCTGAAAGCGGGATTACAGGGACTTCCGGTTGTTCCGGAAAACATTTAAGTTTTCGGTAATTTTCAAAAAATATAATCAATTTTCAAACTTTAGATTTTTTTGAAATAAACATTGACATTTCCGCTCCCGGATAGTATTATATCACTTGTGGTCAGCACCGAAAGGTGAACGGATCACAGAAATATGGGATGCGGAAGTGTCGGAACTGGCAGACGAGCAAGACTAAGGATCTTGTGACATTCGTGTCGTGTGGGTTCAAGTCCCATCTTCCGCATTAAAAAAGAAAACCCGGTGAGGATATCCTTCCCGGGTTTTTAAATAATCCGGGGTTGAATAATATGAAGAGAAAGAGATTAGTTTTAATGACTGCGGCCGCTGTGATCTGCCTTTCGGCATGCGGCGGGGATGAGAAGAAAGCGGGAGAGTCTGCAACTGAAAAAGTAGATGAGATGGCAAGCCAGGCTCAGGAATCCATGGACGGCATTGAACTGCCCAGCGAGTCGGTGACCAGGGCGGTCTCCGATACATGGGTTGTCCCGGATACGGACGAAGTCTATGTGCTTCAGGCTGACGGCACGGGAAACCGGGACGGCGATCCGTTTACGTTTGAGTGCGGGTTTGACGATGAGAACAACATTACGCTGAAGATCACCATGGACGACGGGAGCGCCGAGAATCTGTACGCGATCTCCACGGACAGCACGGGATACGGGATCGATCTTGCCGCGCTGGACGGCGGGGAAGATCTCAAATTCCTGCCGGAGGATCTGGAGTTCCTGAGTACAGACGACGGGCGTATTTCCGGGCTGACCGGCACCTGGACGGATGAGAGCGGCAATGAGTATGAATTTGATAAAGACGGAAGCATGGCGATCCGTTCGGCGGACAGTGAGACGAGCGGTACATTCAGCGCCGTGTCGGATGCAAAGGGCGGACTGTTCTTCAGGATCGTCGTGGAGGGCGGTTCACTGGAGTATGGGTTTGAACTGAGTGAAGACGGAACAGAGATGAAGCTTGCCAGTCCGGGAACAGATGTGATCCACACCTGGACAAAGAAATAGTATGAAAAGGAACAGGAGATTTCAGTATGGACTGGATCTCCTTTATTTTTTTCCGGTCCTGCCGGTCAGTTCATCAAGCGTGATGTTGAAGTAATCGGCAATGTCGATCAGACTGTAGATATCAGGAAGCGTGACGCCCCGTTCATAGGCGGATATCGTCTGCCGGCACATGTGCAGCCTGTCGGCGAGAATATATTGTTTCAATTCATTTTGCATTCGGAGATTCCGGATGTTCTCTCCGATAGTATTTCCCGTGATTCGTTTCATCTGTATCTCCGCAGAGCAATTTTTTCTATTCTATCATCATTTATTCATTCTGTGTATATAAATAACTGTAAATAATATGCAACAATGCATTGCATAATAAAAAAGAGAGAATCTTATACAGATTTTCTCTTTTTTTGTACATTCTATGCTATAATTACAATAATTTATAAGTAAAATGTCCGAAATATCAGAAAAAATAAAAAGGAGGAAGAGGTATGTTAGAAAAAGTTGATCTGACGAAGGAAATTTCCAAAGAAGAATACAGGGAGAAGATGCCGGTGCTCGAGGCGAAGATCGGGCGGCTCCAGCGTGAATGCAAGGCGCTGAATATACCGATTATGATCGTTTTTGAAGGTTTCGGGGCAGCGGGAAAAGGCGTGCAGATCGGTCATCTGATCCAGAGCATGGACCCCCGCGGATTTGAAGTTCATCCGATCAAGAATGAAACGGAAGAGGAGAAAATGCATCCCTTCATGTGGCGGTTCTGGACGAAGACGCCGGCCAGGGGAAGGATCGCAATCTACGACGGCAGCTGGTACCGCAGGGTGCTGATCGACCGGTTTGAGAAGCGGACGAAGAACAAAGAGCTTCCGGCGGCGTTCCATTCCATAAATTCATTTGAAGAACAGCTTGTGGAAGACGGGAACCTGATCATTAAGCTGTTTCTGGATATTGATAAAAAGGAACAGAAGAAACGGTTCGATAAGCTGGAGAAGAATAAAGAGACGGCGTGGCGCGTCAGCCAGGGCGACCGGGAGCGGAACGCGCATTACGACGAGTACGCGGCGATGATGGAAGAGATGCTGTTCAAGACGGATACGGATTATGCGCCGTGGACGATCATTGAATCCATGGACCGCAGGTTTGCGACGGTAAAGATTTATACGACCGTGATCAAGGCGATGGCGGATCAGATTGAGAAGGTGAAACGGCAGAATGAAAAGAAGGCGGCTGAAAAAGCGGCTGCAGCAGCTCCTGAGAACGCGGCGCCGGCGGATGTGATCGATGAGATCGCGAAGGAAGCGGACGCGGAGATGAAGGAACTGCAGGTTTCCATCCTGTCAAAAGCGGATCTGTCTCTTGCCTATACCCGGGAGGAATATAAAGAGAAGCTGGACAAGCTGCAGGCCAGAATGGAGAAGCTCCATGGGGAACTGTACCGCAGGAGGATCCCGGTCGTACTCGGCTTCGAAGGATGGGATGCCGGCGGAAAGGGCGGCGCGATCAAACGTCTGACCGCAAAGATGGATCCAAGAGGTTATGTGGTGAATCCGACCGCATCGCCCAATGATATCGAGAAAGCCCACCACTATCTGTGGAGATTCTGGCGCGCCATGCCAAAGGACGGCCATGTGGCGATCTTTGACCGGACCTGGTACGGACGGGTGATGGTGGAGCGGCTGGAAGGATTCTGCACCGAGGCCGAGTGGAAGCGGGCCTATAAAGAGATCAATGATATGGAGCGGGATCTGACGGACGCCGGCGCGATCGTGATCAAGTTCTGGATGCACATTGACAAAGATGAGCAGGAGCGCCGTTTTAAAGAGCGCCAGGAGAATCCGGAGAAACAGTGGAAGATCACGGACGAAGACTGGAGAAACCGCGAGAAATGGGATCAGTATGAGGACGCTGTCAATGAGATGCTGATGCGGACATCCACGGATTATGCACCGTGGGTTGTTGTGGAAGGAAACAGCAAGTATTACGCCCGTGTAAAAGTGCTTAAGACGGTGGTTGACGCCATTGAAGCGCGGCTGAAAAAAGAGGAGTGACGACGGTATGACGATCCGGGAACAGCTGGAGGAACGAGAAGAACAGTATCTGAGCCCTTATGCGGCGCGCAGTCGGGAGTCTAAGGGGAGGATGCGGGATGAGGCCCAGTGCGATATCCGGCCGGTCTTTCAGAGAGACCGGGACCGGATCCTCCACTGCAAGGCCTTCCGCCGCCTGAAGCAGAAGACCCAGGTCTTTCTGCTCCCCAGCGGCGATCATTACCGCACGCGGCTGACGCACACGCTGGAGGTGTCGCAGAATGCGAGGACCATCGCCAAGGCTCTGCGCCTCAATGAGGATCTGGCCGAGGCCATCGCGCTGGGGCATGACCTGGGGCATACGCCGTTCGGACATGCGGGCGAACGGGCGCTCAATACGGTATATCATTTTTCACACAACCAGCAGAGCCTGCGGGTGGTGGACTGCATTGAGAAACAGGGCAGAGGGCTGAATCTGACCTGGGAAGTACGGGACGGGATCCTGAATCATCAGACGGCCGGGCATCCGCATACGCTGGAGGGACAGGTGGTCCGGATCTCGGACAAGCTGGCCTACATCTATCATGACATGGATGACGCCATCCGCGGCGGGATCCTCACAGAGGATGATATCCCGCAGAATCTCAGAAAGATTCTGGGCAATTCCTGTAAGGAGCGGCTGAATAAGCTGATCCATGATGTGATCACGAACAGCATGGACCGGCCCGGGATCCGGATGTCTTCCGTGGTGGAAAAGGCGATGGCGGATCTGCGTGCGTTTATGTTTGAAAATGTGTATCTGAATCCAAAAGCAAAGGGAGAGGAAAATAAAGCGGTACATATGGTCATCCAGCTGTATGAGTATTATATGAAGCATCCGGAGCTGCTGCCGGAACAGTTCCTGTATGCACTGGAACATACGGACATCAGCCGGGAGCAGGTGGTGTGCGACTATATCGCCGGAATGACGGATTCCTACGCGGTAGAGAAGTTTAAGGATTACTTTGTGCCGGAGTCGTGGAAGATTTAAAAAAATAAAGGAAAGAATAAAGTTTTGTCGAATATATAATATAGGGTATCTTTTAACAGACAGTTTGTGAAACTGTCCTGAAGGGAGAAAGCATGTACTATCCAGACGAACTGATAGAAGAGGTAAGGTCAAGAAACGACATAGTAGATGTGATATCCGGGTATGTTCGGCTGCAGAAAAAGGGCAGTTCTTACTTTGGACTCTGCCCTTTTCATAATGAAAAGTCCCCGTCGTTTTCTGTCAGCAGGGAGAAGCAGATGTATTACTGTTTCGGCTGCGGCGCCGGAGGAAACGTATATACTTTCCTGATGGAATATGAGAATTTTACGTTTCAGGAGGCGCTGAAATATCTGGCGGACCGCGCGGGCGTTAAGCTGCCGGAGCCGGAATATTCCAGGGAGGCGAGGGAAAAAGCAGGGCGGAAGGCCGTGATACTCGAGATCAACAAAAAAGCCGCAATGTACTATTATGCGCAGCTGAAATCTCCGCGGGGGGAAAAGGCGTATACATATCTGACCGGCCGGGGGCTTACGGACGATACGATCAAGGCGTTCGGCCTGGGGTATTCCAGCATTTACAGTGATGATCTGTACAGGTATCTCCGGAACGGGGGATACAGCGAAGACATGATCCGCCAGGCCGGACTTATCAATACGGACGAGAAGAAAGGGGTATATGATAAGTTCTGGAACCGGGTGATCTTTCCGATCATGGATGTGAACAGCCGGGTGATCGGCTTCGGCGGCCGGGTGATGGGGGATGCGAAACCGAAATATCTGAATTCTCCGGAGACTGAAGTGTTTGACAAAAGCCGGAATCTGTACGGCCTGAACCGGGCGCGGACGTCGCGGAAGCCGTATTTCCTGCTGTGCGAGGGGTACATGGATGTGATCTCCCTCCACCAGGCCGGATTTACCAATGCGGTGGCTTCCCTTGGCACGGCGCTGACACCGGGGCATGCCTCGCTGATCCGGCGGTATGTAAAGGAAGTATACCTGACCTATGACAGCGACGAAGCGGGCACAAGAGCCGCGCTCCGAGCGGTCCCGATCCTCCGGGATGCGGGCATATCCGCGAAGGTCGTGCGGATGGATCCGTACAAAGATCCGGATGAGTTTATCAAGAATCTCGGGGCGGAAGAATATGAAAGACGGATCCGGGACGCCCGGAACGGCTTTATGTTCAGCCTGGAGATGCTGGAGAAGGATTATGACATGAATTCGCCGGAAGGGAAGACCGAGTTTTTTAAAGAGGCGGCGCGACGGCTGCTTGAATTCGAGGATGAGCTGGAGCGGGGCAATTACATTGAGGCGGTGGCCTCAGCCCACCGGGTCAGCCGGGAAAGCCTGGAGAAGCTGGTCGCGAAGTCGGCGGTAAGCGCAGGGATGGCCAGACCGGTATCCCGGCCGCGAAGTTCCGGAGACCGGGAGAAAGGACGACAGGAAGAAGGGGGAATCCTGACCTCCCAGAAGGCGCTTCTGACCTGGATGATTGAAAATGACGGTCTGTTTGAGAAGATCAGCCGGTACATACACCCGGAGGATTTTACGGGAGAGATCTACAGGGAAGTCGCCCGGCTTCTGTATGAGCAGCATGAGAACGGCCGGGTTAATCCGGCGCAGATCCTGAATCATTTTACCGAAGAAGAGGAGCACAGGACGGCGGCATCGCTGTTTAATACAAAGTTCCGGGAGCTCCGGACGAAAGAGGAAGAAGAGCAGGCGCTGAAGGATACGATCCTGCGGGTCAAGAGCCACAGTATCAATGAACGTACGATGAATCTGGATCCGTCAGACATGGCCGGACTTCAGCGGCTGATGGAGGAAAAACGCAGCCTGGAGAGCCTGCGGACACTGCATATTTCTATTGATTAAGGATAAAATAAAACAAGATAAGCCGCGATTTGCGCCGGCTGAGGAAGGATGGACACATGGAAGAGAACGCACAGAAATTTCTGGAAAGAATGAGTGAACTGGCAGCGCTCGGGAAGAAGAAAAAGAGCATACTCGATGTGCAGGAGATCAATGATTTCTTTGCAGATATGGAACTGACCGCGGAGCAGATGGAGAAAGTTTACGACTATCTGGAAGCAAATAATATCGATGTTCTCCGGATCAGCGGAGATGTGGATGCTGATGTGGAAGTGGAACTGGATGATGTGATCGCCGAGGAGGAAGAGGTTGATATGGAAAATATCGATCTGTCCGTACCGGAAGGCGTGAGCATTGAAGATCCGGTCCGCATGTACCTGAAAGAGATCGGCAAAGTGCCCCTTCTGAGCGCCGAGCGTGAGATCGAGCTTGCACAGCGGATGGAAGAGGGAGACGAAGAGGCGAAGAAAGAACTCGCCGAGGCGAATCTCCGTCTGGTGGTCAGCATTGCCAAAAGATATGTGGGCAGAGGCATGCTTTTCCTTGATCTGATCCAGGAGGGCAATCTGGGCCTTATCAAGGCAGTTGAGAAGTTTGACTATCACAAGGGCTATAAATTCAGTACTTATGCGACCTGGTGGATCCGTCAGGCCATCACAAGAGCCATCGCCGACCAGGCGAGGACGATCCGCATCCCGGTGCATATGGTGGAGACGATTAACAAGCTGATCCGTGTGTCCAGACAGCTGCTTCAGGAACTGGGAAGAGAACCGCTTCCGGAGGAGATCGCAAAAGAACTGGACATGCCGGTAGAGCGCGTGCGCGAGATCCTGAAGATCTCCCAGGAGCCGGTGTCCCTGGAGACGCCCATCGGCGAAGAGGAGGATAGCCATCTGGGTGACTTTATCCAGGACGACAATGTGCCGGTGCCTGCGGAGGCGGCTGCGCAGACACTCTTAAAGGAGCAGCTGGACGAGGTACTGGACACACTGACCGAGAGAGAGCAGAAAGTGCTCCGTCTCCGGTTCGGCATGAATGACGGGCGCGCCCGTACACTTGAAGAGGTAGGCAAGGAATTCGACGTAACGAGAGAGCGTATCCGTCAGATCGAGGCGAAGGCGCTGCGCAAGCTCCGCCATCCGAGCAGAAGCCGTAAGCTGAGGGACTATCTGGATTAATATGGAATTATCGAAAAGACTGAAAGCTGTCGCAGACATGGTTGAAACGGGGGCTGTCCTGGCGGATATCGGGACGGACCACGCCTATATTCCGATCTGGCTTGTGAGCCGCGGGCTCGTTCCCCGGGCGGTCGCGATGGATGTAAATGAAGGCCCGCTTAAGCGGGCGCAGGAAAATATCCGGCAGAACGGTCTGGAGGAAAAAATTGAGACAAGACGGTCCGACGGATTTGCAGCCCTTGTGCCGGGGGAAGCTGACGCGGCTGTGATCGCCGGCATGGGAGGCGGCCTGACGATCCGGCTTCTGAGCGAAGGCATGGACGTTGTCCGCCGGCTGAGCGAATGTATCCTTCAGCCGCAGTCGGAAATTGATAAAGTGAGAACCTTTCTTCTGGAGGAAGGTTTTTCCTTTATCAGGGAAGATCTGGTTGAGGAAGACGGAAAATACTATCCCATGATGAAGGTCCGCCCGCCCGTGTATCCGGGAAACGCGTCAGGACCGGAAAAATGGACGGACACGGAACTTCTCTACGGGCGGCTGCTGCTGACAGAACGTCATCCGGTGCTCCGGGAATATCTGGAACGGGAGATCCGCATTAAGTCCGGGATCATCAGAAGCCTGGAAGGAAATGAAACCGGACGGGCGGCACAGCGCATCAGAGAACTGAAAAATGAACTGGAACAGGCAGAGAAAGGACTGGGCTATTATGCTTTGCAGTGAGATTATACAGGTAATAGAAGCCGCTTATCCGGGAGACGCGGCGCTCGGATTTGACAATGTGGGACTGCTTGTGGGAAGGGCGGATAAGGAAACGGATAAAGTCTATCTGGCGGTGGATGCAACGGATGCGGTGATTGATCATGCCATCGCTTCGGGTGCCGGTATGCTGGTTACCCATCATCCCCTTATTTTTTCTCCGGTGAAACGCATTACCGGGGATGATTTTGTGGGGCGCCGGATCATGGAGCTGGTCCGCAATGATATTTCCTGCTATGCTATGCACACGAATTATGACGTGCTGAGAATGGGACGTCTGGCGGGTCAGATTCTGGAACTGGAGAATGCGCAGGTGCTGGATGTAACCATGGAGAAAGACGGAGAACCGGAAGGAATCGGCCGGGTGGGCAGTCTGAAGAAAGAGATGTCGCTGGAGGAATGCTGCGTTTATGTAAAGCATAAACTGAATCTGGGAACGCTGAAAGTATTCGGGGATATGGAACGGAAAGTGAGCCGCCTTGCGGTTTCGCCCGGATCCGGGAAATCGGCGGTGGATCCTGCAGTCGCCGCAGGCGCGGATGTGCTTGTCACAGGCGATATCGGTCATCATGAAGGACTGGATGCCGTTGCCCGGGGGCTTTCTGTGATTGATGCCGGACACTATGGTACGGAATATATATTTCTGGACGATATGAAACAGTTTTTCGGCAGCAGGCTGCCGGGGATCGGGACGGTCGTCGAGCCGGTCATTCACCCGTTTCAGGTGATCTGATTTTTCAGGAGGTATGGATTTGACAGAGAAGATGTGCCGGGTCCGTGTGGACGGCGAAACGAGAGAATACAAAACGGGCACCACATACCAGCAGATTGCGGAGGATTTTCAGCCCCGCTATGAACACCGGATCGTACTTGCCTATGAGGACGGGCGGCTGCGGGAACTGCGGAAACCGCTGGAGGATGACTGTGAACTTCGGTTTGTCACAACCGGGGATGAGATCGGACACAGTACGTATAAGAGGAGCATGTGCTTCCTTCTGATCAAGGCGGTGCATGACGTGGCCGGCCATGAGCGGATTGAGCGGGTCCGGATCCATTTCTCCCTCGATAAAGGGTATTATTGTACGGTAGAGGGAGAGGTTCAGGTTGATGAAACATTTCTTGAGCGGGTTTCGGTACGGATGCGGGAGTTGTCGGATCAGAAGATCCCGATCAATAAGCGTTCCGTTCATACGGACGAGGCGGTCGCTCTGTTCCACCGGCATGGGATGTTTGACAAGGAGCGGCTGTTCGAGTACCGCCGGGTGTCAAAAGTAAATATTTACAGCATGAATGAGTTTGAAGATTACTATTACGGCTATATGGTTCCGGATGCCGGGTGCCTCCGGTATTTCTCGCTTCATCTCTACGATGAAGGATTTGTGATCCAGATGCCGGTCAGGGAAGCGCCGGAGACTGTGCCGGAGTTTCATCCGAGCCCGAAGCTTTTTCATGTGCTGAAGGAATCGGTGCGCTGGGGCGACTGTCAGAATATTGATACAGTCGGAGCGCTCAACGATATGGTTACACGGGGGGATATGCGCGAGGTGGTCCTGGTGCAGGAAGCGCATCAGGAGCGTCAGATCGGGGAGATCGCCAAGGAGATCTCAGAGCGGGGAAATGTAAAATATGTCCTGATCGCCGGGCCCTCTTCATCCGGCAAGACGACATTCTCGCACCGGCTGGCCATCCAGCTGCGTGTGAACGGCCTGATCCCGCATCCGATCGCTGTGGATAACTATTTTGTGGACCGGGAGCATACGCCGCGCGATAAAGACGGAAATTATAATTTTGAGTGCCTGGAAGCCATCGATATTGAGAAATTCAACACAGATATGCAGGATCTGACGGCGGGGAAGGAAGTCCGCCTCCCGGTATTCGATTTCCTGACGGGCAAGCGGAAATACGAGTCAAAACCTCAGAAATTCGGACCGGATGACATCCTGATCATAGAGGGAATTCACTGTCTGAATCCGAAACTGACGGAGGCGATGCCGGATGAGAGCAAATTTAAGATTTATATCAGCGCTCTTACCCAGCTGAATGTTGACGAGCACAACCGGATTCCGTCCACGGACGGAAGGCTGATCCGGCGGCTGGTGCGCGACGCCAGGACGCGCGGGTCATCGGCTTCGAGGACCATTGCCATGTGGCCGTCTGTAAGAAGAGGGGAAGAGGAGAATATTTTCCCGTACCAGGAGCAGGCGGATGTTATGTTTAATTCTTCGCTGCTCTATGAACTTGCGGTACTGAAACAATATGTGGAGCCCCTTCTCTTTAATGTGGATAAGGACTCGGAGGAATATCCGGAGGCGAAGCGTCTTCTGAAATTTTTTGATTATTTTGTGGGAATCGGAAGCGAATATGTGCCGACGAACTCCCTGCTGCGGGAGTTCATCGGCGGGGGATGCTTCTAGCGGTCCTGATAGACCTTTTTCAGATGATCCATGGTTGAAGCCATATTCTGAAGCAGGAGATCTGCCAGTGTGACGGCGGTCATGGATTCGATAACGACAACCGCGCGGGGAACAATAACGGGATCATGTCGTCCATGGATGTTGATTTCGGTATTTTCCCCGTTTTCATTTACCGTGTTCTGTGTCTGTGCGATCGAAGGGGTCGGCTTTACCGCTACCCGCAGGACCAGGCGGGAGCCGTCGCTTAATCCGCCCAGCGTTCCGCCGGAGTGGTTGCTGTTTTTCAGGATCCTGCCTTCGGCCGCGCAGAACGGATCATTGTTCCGGCTTCCGGTTGATCCGGCTGCAGCGAAACCGTCGCCGATCTCTACGCCTTTTACGGCGCCCACAGACAGGATCGCCTGGCCGAGGAGAGCGTCGAGCTTATCAAAGACCGGCTCGCCAAGACCGGCCGGAAGACCGTCGGCGATACATTCGATGATGCCGCCGCAGGAATCCTTTTCAGCCATGAGCGCGGCGATATATGCGCCGGCCTGTTCGGCGGCCGCGTTATCCGGCATATAGAGAGGATTCTCTCTGATCTCGTTGTATTTATAATCTTCAGCCGCAATGTGGATGGGGCCGATGGCTTTCGTATAGGCCATGACCGTGATGCCGAGTTCTTTCAGGAGAAGCGAGGCGACAGCGCCTGCCGCGACCCGGCCGATGGTTTCGCGTCCTGAGGACCGGCCGCCGCCGCGGTAATCCCGGAAACCGAACTTTTCCGTAAAGGGATAATCGGCATGCCCGGGGCGGAATACGGAAGCAATATTCCCGTAGTCTCTGGAACGCTGATCCTGATTCCGGATCAGAAGAGAGACCGGGGTGCCGGTGGTGCGTCCTTCGAATACGCCGGAAAGGATTTCAACAGTATCAGATTCGTTCCGTTTTGTGGCATATTTACTTTGTCCGGGCCTCCTGCGGTCGAGAAATGCCTGGATGTTGTCTGCGCTGAGCGCAAGTCCTGCGGGGCAGCCGTCTATGACAACGCCGATTCCCGGTCCGTGAGATTCTCCCCATGTTGTAATACGAAATAATTTGCCAAATGATGAACCGCTCATATTGGTAGCTCCTTTCAAAGATCCACCCTGTGCAACGCAGGCTGGCTGAACTGTTACGGGATATATTATATAGGAAGAAAGGGTTTCTTGACAAGTGTCTTTCATACCATTATAATATTGCAGAGATTGTATAAAAGGAGAGTAGATTGGCTGATGAGCATATTTAACAGACGGGGCTCTGACAGGAATCGAAACAATATGGACGCGACCGGGATCATCGAAAGCATTGAGACAGATGACCGTCCGGAGGACGAGACATCTGACATGGATGACATGCCGGAAGATGAGATGCCCGCTCAGGATGCGCGGGTCCGGAGAAAACGTTCTGGCAAGTGGAGAAGGGGCAGACACAATGCCCGCAAGAGAGAGAGGAAGCTGAGAGAGAGAAAACCTCTCGGGAAAAAGCCGTTTATAATCGCGGGCAGTATTGTCGGCGGTCTTGTTTTGATTTATCTGGGAGTTGCGGCCTTCTTTATGAGCCATTTTCTTGTAAATACAACCATCAACGGGAAGGATTTCTCCGGCAAAACCGTGGCGGACGTGGAGGCTTACCTCAAAGAACAGGTGGACGGGTATCAGCTGACGCTGGTTGAACAGAATAATATCACGGATACGATCAGCGGTTCGGAGATTTCGCTTGAGTATAAGAAAAATAAAGATGTGGAGAAAGCGCTGGAAGACCAGAGACAGCTTCTCTGGATCACTTCTTTCTTCTCGAAGTCAGATACGGATGTAACAGTCGATGTAGAGTATGATGAGGCGGCGCTCGAAGAGAAGATTCAGACAATCAAGGCGGTTACGGGCGAGCAGACGGAACCGGTTTCCGCACATCCGGAATATGACGGGAATTCCTTCGTTGTTGCTGCAGAGACGCTCGGCACGGCGGTGAATCAGGAAACGCTGACATCGAAGATCAAAGAGTATATTACGAATTTTGAGCCGAAGCTCAATCTTCTGGACGAGGGATGCTACAATATGCCGAAATACACCTCTGAATCCCCGGAGGTTCAGAAGGCGTGCGATACGATGAATCAGTATCTGAAAGCGAGCATTACTTATTCGATGGATGAGGACGTGGTCGTGGATAAGGAGCTGATCTCCGAATGGCTCAGCTATGATGAGAATATGCAGGCATCCTTTGATGAAGACGCCGTGCGGGAGTGGATGCGCGATTTCGGCTCGAAATACGACACAAAAGGCAAAACGAGATCCATCACGACTCCTACGGGAAAAACGACGGAAGTATCCGGCGGTACGTACGGGTGGATCGTGGATGAAGATACAGAGACCAAGAATCTGATCGACAGTATTAAAAAAGGCGAAGTTGTGACCCGGGAGCCGGCCTACAAGCAGAAGGCCGCGTCACGCGGGGCGCAGGACTGGGGAGATACATATCTTGAAGTGGATATCTCCGCCCAGCACATGTGGTATATTGTTGACGGTTCTGTTGCTCTTGAGTCGGATGTGGTTACCGGTCTGCCAAACGGAGAGCGGGATACGCCGACCGGCGTATACTCGGTCATCGAAATGATGAGAAATAAGGTACTTAAAGGTTCCATTAATCCGAGCACCGGCAAGCCGAGTTATGAGACGCCGGTTTCCTACTGGATGCGGATCACCTGGACAGGCATCGGATTCCATGACGCGACCTGGCAGGCTTCATTCGGAGGATCCTGGTATCAGGGACACGGATCCCACGGATGCATCAACATGCCGCTTGAGAAGGCAAAGAGCCTCTACGGTATGCTGAAGATGGGAACACCTGCGATCGTGCATAAATGATCCGGCAGAGTAAGAACAATAACGGATAAGGTATTTGACAAGATGTATGAATTGCTGAAAAAGGACGGCATGGCGAAACGGGGACGCTTCCATACGGTCCACGGGACGATCGAGACGCCGGTTTTTATGAATGTCGGAACGGCCGCAGCCATCAAGGGCGCGGTCTCTACGGATGATCTCCGTGGGATCGGAACCCAGGTAGAGTTGTCCAACACATATCATCTCCATGTAAGACCCGGGGATGAGATCGTAAAGAAACTGGGCGGCCTGCACCGGTTCATGAACTGGGACAGGCCGATCCTTACAGATTCCGGGGGGTTTCAGGTGTTTTCCCTGGCGTCTCTCCGGAAGATCAAAGAAGAGGGCGTGCATTTCCACTCCCATATCGACGGTCGGAAGATCTTCATGGGACCGGAGGAGAGCATGCAGATCCAGTCCAATCTGGCTTCCACGATCGCCATGGCTTTTGACGAGTGCCCGCCCAGCACGGCGGACCGGAAATATATGGAGAATTCAGTGGCGCGGACGACCCGCTGGCTGAAGCGCTGTAAGGATGAGATGGCAAGACTGAACAGCCTGCCGGATACGATCAATCCGAAACAGATGCTGTTCGGGATCAACCAGGGGGGCATTTATGAGGATATCCGGATCGCCCATGCGCAGCAGATCCGGGAACTGGACCTTGACGGATACGCCATCGGCGGACTGGCAGTAGGAGAGAGTCATGAGGAGATGTACCGGATCCTGGATGCGGTGGTGCCGCATCTCCCGGAGGATAAGCCGACCTATCTGATGGGTGTGGGGACGCCGGCGAATATCCTGGAGGCGGTGGACCGGGGCGTGGATTTCTTTGACTGTGTATATCCGAGCCGAAACGGCCGGCATGGACATGTGTATACCAATCACGGCAAGATGAACCTCTTCAATGCGAAATACGAGCTTGATGAGCGACCCATCGAAGAGGGGTGCGGATGTCCTGCGTGCAGGAGCTACAGCCGTGCGTACATCCGGCATCTGTTAAAGAGCAAAGAGATGCTGGGCATGCGCCTGTGCGTACTCCACAATCTTTATTTCTACAATACGATGATGTCGGAGATCCGGGAAGCGATCGAGGCCGGAGCATACAGGGAATACAAGAAGCGCAAACTGGAGGGAATGGCTGCGGGACAGCCATAATTTTCGAAAAGGTACTTGAAGTGCCGGCGTTTTTTGTGTATAGTAGTTTTATTGTCAAAGAGAAAATCAGGAGGATATATATTATGATGGGTGAAATGGCAAGTATGTTGATTTTGTGGGTTGTTGTGATCGCACTGATGTGGTTCCTGCTCATGCGTCCGCAGAAAAAGGAGCAGAAGAGAGTACAGGCGATGCTGGCGTCCATGGAAGTGGGCGACACTGCACTGACAACAAGCGGATTCTACGGCGTGATCATTGACATCACAGACGATGATGTGATCGTGGAGTTCGGAAACAACAAGAACTGCCGTATTCCGATGCAGAAGTCAGCAATCGCTCAGATCGAGAAACCGAGCGCGGAGTAAACCGGACGGTTTAAAGAATTAAACCCGGAGAGACTGGATCATCTGACCAGTTTTTCTCCGGGTTTTTTTTGAAGCGCCGGCGGGCAGAAGCCCGGAACCGGGACTGCGGTTGCGATTCTGCCGGGCAAAAAATACAGAGCGCCCTCTATTTTTTCGGTGTAAGTCTTGAAACACTTCGGAAAATGCGGTATGATAAACAGTAATATTTCATAATTTGGAAGGATGAACAGCTATGGAAATGAAAATCGGCGTGATAAAAGGGGATGGCATCGGCCCGGAGATCGTGGATGAGGCAATGAAGGTTCTTGACCGGATCGCCGAGGTTTACGGCCATTCCATTTCTTATACACAGCTTCTGATGGGCGGCGCTTCCATTGATGTGAACGGCGTGCCGCTGACGGATGAGACGCTGGAAACGGCGAAAGGATGCGATGCCGTGCTTATGGGATCCATCGGCGGGGATGCGAAGACGTCCCCCTGGTATCAGCTTGAGCCGTCAAAACGTCCGGAGGCAGGGCTTCTGGCCCTCAGAAAGGGGCTGAACCTGTTTGCCAATCTCCGCCCGGCTATGCTCTATCCGGAACTTAAGGGGGCCTGCCCGCTGAAAGAGGAGATTGCCGACCGGGGGTTTGACATGATGATCATGCGGGAACTGACCGGAGGGCTTTATTTCGGAAAACGGAGCACACACACGGAGAACGGCGTAACTGTGGCAAGAGATGAGCTTACATACAGTGAGGAGGAGATCCGCCGCATCGCGAAGCGGGGCTTTGACATCGCCATGAAGCGCCGGAAGAAAGTGACCAGCGTGGATAAGGCGAATGTGCTGGATTCCTCACGTCTCTGGAGAAAGGTTACGGAAGAGGTGGCGGCGGACTACCCGGAAGTGCAGCTGGAGAATATGCTGGTCGATAACTGTGCGATGCAGCTTGTAAAAGATCCGGCACAGTTCGATGTGATCCTGACGGAGAATATGTTCGGCGACATCCTTTCGGATGAGGCCAGCATGGTCACCGGTTCTATCGGCATGCTGCCGAGCGCCAGCCTGAACGAGACGAAGTTCGGCCTCTATGAGCCGAGCGGCGGTTCGGCTCCGGATATCGCGGGTAAAGGCATTGCCAATCCGATTGCGACGATCCTCTCAGCGGCGATGATGCTCCGGTTCTCCTTTGATCTTGACCGGGAGGCGGACGCAGTGGAAGCGGCGGTTTCGGAAGTGCTGAAAGAGGGATACCGGACGATTGACATCATGTCCGAAGGCATGAAGCAGATCGGGACGAAGGAAATGGGAGATCTGATCTCTTCCCATATCAGATAGAAGATCATAGAGCCAGGAAAGAGAGGTAATGAGAGATGAGAAGTGATACCGTAACAAAAGGCGTGCAGCAGGCGCCCCACCGCTCGCTGTTTAACGCGCTGGGCATGACACAGGAGGAACTGAACCGTCCGCTGATCGGCGTGGTCAGCTCCTACAATGAGATCGTGCCGGGACACATGAACCTTGATAAGATCACGGAAGCCGTGAAGATGGGCGTTGCCATGGCGGGCGGAACCCCGATCATGGTTCCGGCCATCGCTGTATGCGACGGCATTGCCATGGGACATATCGGCATGAAATATTCCCTGGTGACAAGAGATCTGATCGCAGATTCCACAGAGGCGCTGGCCATGGCCCATCAGTTTGACGGCCTGGTTATGATCCCGAACTGCGATAAGAACGTACCCGGGCTTCTGATGGCGGCGGCCCGCGTCAACATCCCGACGATCTTTGTCAGCGGCGGCCCCATGCTGGCCGGTCATGTGAAAGGCGGACGGACCAGCCTGTCCAGCATGTTTGAGGCGGTGGGCGCCCATGCGGCGGGGAAGATCAATGATGAAGAGCTCTGTGAATTCGAGAATAAAGCCTGCCCGACCTGCGGCTCCTGTTCCGGCATGTATACGGCGAACAGCATGAACTGTCTGACAGAGGCCCTCGGCATGGGTCTGCGCGGAAACGGCACCATTCCGGCGGTTTATTCGGCAAGGCTGCAGCTTGCAAAACATGCGGGCATGCAGGTTATGGAACTGGTGCGCAAAAACATCCGTCCCCGGGACATTATGACGGAAGAGGCCATTCTGAATGCACTTACGGTGGATATGGCGCTTGGATGCTCCACGAACAGTATGCTCCATCTGCCGGCCATTGCCCATGAGATCGGCATGGACTTTGAGATTGATTTCGCCAACGGCATCAGCGAGAAGACGCCGAACCTGTGCCATCTGGCGCCGGCCGGCCATACATATATCGAGGATCTGAATGAGGCGGGCGGCGTATACGCCGTTATGAACGAACTGAGCAAAAAGAACCTGCTCAACCTGAACTGCATGACGGTTACAGGGAAAACGGTTGGCGAGAATATTAAAGGATGCGAAAACCTGAATCCGGAGGTCATCCGGCCGATCGACAATCCGTACAGCGAGACCGGCGGACTTGCCGTTCTGAAAGGAAATCTGGCGCCGGACGGAAGTGTTGTAAAGCGCTCCGCGGTATGTGACGAGATGCTCGTACACGAAGGACCGGCAAGGATTTTCGAAAGCGATGAAGAAGCGACCGAGGCTATAAAGAGCGGGAAGATCCATCCTGGCGATGTGATCGTGATCCGCTATGAGGGGCCGAAAGGCGGTCCGGGCATGCGGGAGATGCTCAATCCGACGTCAGCCATTGCCGGGTACGGCCTCGGCTCCACCGTAGCCCTTATTACAGACGGCCGTTTCAGCGGCGCTTCAAGAGGCGCATCCATCGGGCATGTATCTCCGGAAGCCGCGGTCGGCGGACCGATCGCCCTTGTGGAAGAGGGGGATATTATTAAGATCAATATTCCGGAACTGAAGCTGGAGCTGGATGTCTCCGAGGAGGAGCTGGCTGCAAGACGTGCAAAATGGCAGCCTCGCGAACCGAAGGTGAAGACCGGATATCTTGCAAGATATGCGGCCATGGTTACATCCGGAAACCGGGGAGCGATCCTTCAGGTGCCGGGAAAGGAGTAATTCAGGAACATGCAGTTAAACGGATCAGAAATAGTGATAGAATGTCTGAAAGAACAGGGCGTGGATACGGTGTTCGGATATCCGGGCGGCGCCATACTGAACGTCTATGACGAGCTGTATAAGCACCGGGATGAGATCCGCCATATCCTTACGTCCCATGAGCAGGGCGCGGCCCACGCGGCGGACGGCTACGCCAGGGCCACCGGAAAAGTCGGCGTGTGCCTGGCTACAAGCGGCCCGGGCGCGACGAACCTGGTGACCGGGATCGCCACGGCGTATATGGATTCAATCCCGATCGTAGCCATTACCTGCAACGTGGGGGTGTCCCTTCTCGGCAAGGACAGTTTCCAGGAGATTGACATCACCGGTATCACCATGCCGATCACAAAATACAGTTTTATCGTAAAAGACGTGACCAGGCTTGCTGACACGATCCGCAAGGCGTTCCGGATCGCCCGCACCGGCCGTCCGGGACCGGTCCTCATTGATATTCCGAAAGATGTGACGGCGGCGGTGACAGAGTACGAGCGCCAGGAACTGGGTAAATATGTGCCCGAACATCCCCATATCGGCGAGAGGGAGATTGCGGACGCCATTGCCATGATGGAAGCGGCGGAGCGCCCTTTCGTGTTTGTGGGCGGCGGCGCGGTGCTGTCCGGCGCCAGCAGGGAACTCCGGGAGTTTGTAGATAAGCTGGATGCGCCGGTGACCGATTCCCTGATGGGCAAAGGGGCGTTCCCTGGAACCGACCCGCGCTACACCGGCATGCTCGGAATGCACGGGACAAAGGCGTCCAACTACGGCGTCAGCGAGTGCGACCTGCTGGTCGTGCTGGGCGCCCGCTTCAGCGACCGCGTAACCGGCAATACGGAGACGTTCGCAAAGAATGCAAAGATCCTTCAGATTGACATCGATCCGGCGGAGATTAATAAAAATATTATCGTATCCGCGGAGATCATTGGCGATCTTAAGGAAGTGCTGCATATATTAAACCGGAACCTGAAACCACAGGATCATCATGAATGGATTGAGAAGGTTGAATCCTACAAGGAGAAATACCCGCTTAAATATCATCATGATGTGCTTACCGGTCCTTTCATCGTTGAAGAGATTTACCGGCAGACAGACGGGGATGCCCTGGTTGTGACGGAAGTGGGGCAGCACCAGATGTGGGCGGCCCAGTATTATAAATATACGCAGCCGCGCACGCTTCTGACGTCCGGCGGGCTCGGAACCATGGGCTACGGCCTGGGGGCCGCCATGGGCGCGAAGACCGGATGCCCGGAGAAGACGGTGGTTAATATTGCCGGAGACGGCTGTTTCCGGATGAACATGAATGAGATCGCAACGGCGGTTCGCCACAATATTCCGGTGATCGAAGTTGTGGTAAACAACCATGTGCTCGGCATGGTGCGTCAGTGGCAGGATCTGTTCTATGATGAGCGCTATTCCGCGACGGTACTCCGGGATGCCGTGGATTTCGCAAAACTGGCGGAAGCCATGGGCGCAGTCGGGATCCATGTGGAGACGCAGGAAGAGTTTAAGAAAGCTTTCGAGGACGCGCTGAAATGGAACCGGCCGATTGTGATCGACTGTCAGATCGGTTCCGACGACAAGGTGTGGCCGATGGTTGCGCCGGGGGCGGATATCCGGGAAGCTTTTGATGAAGATGACATGAAGAAATGAGACGGGGAAAACAGGAGGTTGAAAAATGAGCAGAGTATATAACTTTTCAGCAGGACCGGCGGTTCTGCCGGAGGAAGTGCTGAGAGAAGCGGCGGATGAGATGATGGATTACCGGGGAACCGGCATGTCCGTGATGGAGATGAGTCACCGTTCAAAGCCGTTTGAGCAGATCATCACAGAGGCGGAGCAGGATCTCCGGGATCTGATGGGGATCCCGGACAATTACAAAGTGCTGTTCCTTCAGGGCGGGGCGTCCCAGCAGTTTGCCATGATCCCCATGAACCTGATGAAGAACCGGGTGGCGGATTATATCGTGACCGGGCAGTGGGCGAAGAAAGCCGCGAAGGAAGCGGAAAAATACGGAAAAGTCAACCGGATCGCATCATCGGAAGACAAGACTTTTTCCTACATTCCGGACTGTTCCGATCTGCCCGTATCCGAGGATGCGGACTATGTCTATATCTGCGAGAACAACACGATCTACGGCACGAAGTTTAAGAAACTTCCGGACACGAAAGGAAAAACACTTGTGGCGGACGTATCTTCCTGTTTCCTTTCCGAGCCGGTGGATGTGGAGAAATACGGCGTGATCTACGGCGGCGTCCAGAAAAATATCGGACCGGCCGGCGTGGTTATTGTGATCATCCGCGAGGACCTGATCACGGAAGATGTGCTTCCGGGAACGCCGACCATGCTGACGTACAAAACCCATGCGGACGCAAAGTCCCTGTACAATACGCCGCCGGCATACGGCATTTATATCTGCGGCAAGGTATTCAAATGGCTGAAAGCCCAGGGCGGTCTGGCTGTCATGAAAGAGAGAAATGAGAAGAAAGCGAAGCTTCTCTATGATTTCCTCGACCAGAGCAGTCTGTTTAAAGGAACCGTTGTTCCGGAAGACCGTTCGCTCATGAATGTGCCGTTCGTAACAGGCGATGCGGACCTGGATGCGAAATTCGTAAAAGAAGCGGAGGAGGCAGGGCTTGTGAACCTGAAAGGACACCGTTCCGTCGGCGGCATGCGCGCAAGCATCTACAATGCCATGCCGTATGAAGGAGTCGAGGCGCTGGTGGCGTTTATGAAGAAATTTGAAGAGGAGAATCGGTAGGATGTATAAATATCATTGCCTGAATCCCATTTCAGAGGTGGGACTGGGAGAACTGGATGAGAACTATGTGGTTACGGAGAATCCGGACGAGGCGGACGCCATCTTCGTGCGCAGCGCCAAGATGCATGAGATGGAGTTCGGAAAGAGCTTAAAAGCGGTTGCCCGCGCCGGAGCCGGAGTGAACAACATCCCGCTGGAGCGCTGCGCGGATGAAGGGATCGTCGTATTCAACACACCGGGCGCCAATGCCAATGGCGTGAAGGAGCTGGCCATTGCCGGAATGCTCCTGGCGGCCCGCGATATCATCGGCGGCATCAACTGGGTGCAGGAATATGAGGAAGACGGCGATATTGCCAAAATTACGGAGAAGAAAAAGAAGGTATTTGCCGGGACGGAGATCCAGGGCAAGAAGCTTGGCGTGATCGGACTTGGTGCCATCGGCGTGCAGGTTGCCAACGCAGCAGTGAACCTGGGCATGGAAGTGTACGGCTATGACCCGTATGTGTCTGTGGCTTCTGCCTGGAATCTGTCCCGAAGCATCCATCATGCGGAGACGGTAGATGAGCTTTACAATGAGTGTGATTATATAACGATCCATGTGCCGGCGCTGGACGATACGAAGGGCATGATCGACAGGCATGCCATCAGCCTGATGAAAGACGGCGTGGTGATCCTGAACCTGGCCAGGGATGTGCTGGTGAATCAGGAGGATATCGTAGATGCGCTTGTGGCAGGCAAGGTGCGCTGCTATGTGACTGATTTCCCGACCAGGGAGATCGTGGGCGTCAAAGGCGCGATCGTGATCCCCCATCTGGGCGCTTCGACCGAGGAGTCGGAAGACAACTGCGCGCGGATGGCGGCCAGGGAGCTCCGGGATTTCCTGGAGAACGGCAATATCAGCCATTCCGTGAATTATCCGGACTGCAGCATGGGTGAAAAAGGCGAAGGATCCAGGATCACGATCCTTCACAAAAATATCCCGAACATGCTGGGACAGCTGACGTCCATCCTGGCGGGCGAGAACGTGAACATCGCGCTTATGACGAATAAGAGCCGCAAGGCTTATGCCTATACGATGATGGATGTTGACGGGGACGTTCCGGCCGGACTTGAAGAGAAGCTGGCGGGGATCGACGGCGTACTGAAAGTGCGTGTGATCCGTTAAATATAATATTTATTTTGACCGGCAGAGACGCCGGGGGACAGGAGAAGACTGTTTCCCGGCGTCTTTTTTTCATATTTTTACAGACACGGCCTGTAAAAGTTGACATATTTTGTATAATCGTATACAATTATACAGGATTTGAAAAGATATGACAAAAAAAGGCTGATATGGGAGGAATCTGGAAAATGGAAGACAGAAAAGTGTTTTTAAATAATCATACGAATCTGCTGGAACTGGAAGAGCATATGTATCCGCTTGTCGATGTGGAGACGCCGAATATCTTCCGGAATTTGTTCCGGTATGAAGAGGTGCCGAAGATCGCGTTCAACGACAGGATCGTGCCCCACCATATGCCGGATGAGATCTGGATTACGGACACTACATTCCGGGACGGGCAGCAGTCCAGAGCGCCGTACACCACGGAGCAGATCGTGACGATCTATGATTATCTGCACCGGCTGGGCGGCCCGAAGGGCAAGATCCGCCAGAGTGAGTTCTTCCTGTACAGTAAGAAGGACCGGGATGCTGTGTACCGCTGCCTGGAAAAAGGGTATGAATTCCCGGAGGTGACGAGCTGGATCCGTGCCAGTAAGAAAGACTTCGAACTGGTCCGGGAGATCGGCCTCAAAGAGACCGGCATTCTGGTGAGCTGTTCGGATTACCATATATTCTATAAACTGAAAATGACCCGCCGGCAGGCCATGGAGCACTATCTGTCCGTTGTTCGGGAATGCATGGAGACGGGCGTGCGCCCGAGATGTCATCTGGAGGACATCACCCGGTCTGATATTTACGGATTCGTGATCCCGTTCTGTCTGGAACTGATGAAGCTGATGGACGAATACGGGATCCCGGTCAAGATCCGGGTGTGCGATACGATGGGATATGGTGTGAACTATCCCGGGGCGGTGATCCCGCGGTCGATCCCGGGCATTATCTACGGCCTGATGGTGCATGCGGGCGTCCCAAGCGAGCTGATCGAATTCCACGGCCACAATGATTTCTACAAGGCGGTTAATAACTCCTCGACGGCCTGGCTGTACGGTGCGTCAGGGGTCAACTGCTCGCTGTTTGGCATCGGCGAGCGGACCGGCAATACGCCGCTGGAGGCCATGGTCTTCGAATACGCGCAGCTTCGCGGGACGCTGGACGGCATGGACACGAC
>DWUU01000020.1 GCA_019120575.1 Candidatus Mediterraneibacter quadrami | reverse complement strand
TTTTGAATCTGAAAGCTGCGCTTTTGAAGGACTTGACAAGGTCTACAGTTATCCGGGATTCCAGCTCAAGACCTATCCGGTAGAGGATAAAGATTACGTCCTTTCTGTTGTATTTATGGATGATACGGTTTCCACAGATGAAGGGATCAGTATCGGCAGCACAAAGGATGAGGTGACAGAAGCTTACGGTGAGCCTTCTTCAAAGTCTGCCACAGAAATGGTCTATGAAAAAGGTGATACGGAGCTTAAGGTCGGACTGGACGGAGACAGCGTGTCCACGCTGGAGATCACAGCTGTAACGGAGCAGTAAAAGAGGATAATTTTGTGGTTGACAAACCGTTTTTCCATGATATAATAGTCTAGGTATGAATAGGAGTAATAACTATGTTAATTAACCTATCAGACGTTTTGTCAGACCAGCATAAGACAGTTGAGGAGACGGTGCCGCTCACGATGGATGTGATCCGTCTGAAATCCGGAGATTATCCGGTCGTAAACAGTGAGCCGGTTCATGTCCGGGTGGAATTCATTAAAGGGAAGGAACTGAACATTCAGGCTGATACCAGACTGACAGTAGAGATCCCCTGTGACAGATGCCTGGACGATGTGAAACATGAGTTTGTTATCAACAGCACAAAGCATGTGGACTTAGGTCTCTCCGACGCAGAACTGACAGAGGAGCTGGATGAATCAAATTTTATTGACGGATATCATCTTGACGTGGACAAAATGCTTTTCAAAGATATTTTGTCAGGGTGGCCGGAGAAAGTGCTCTGCCGCGGGGACTGTAAAGGTCTTTGCCCGGTGTGCGGCCGGAACCTGAATACGGGGTCCTGTGACTGTGAGGATCCGGGGCTTGATCCAAGAATGTCAGTTGTCCGTGACTTATTTAAGAATTTTAAGGAGGTGTAACCTATGTCAATCTGTCCAAAGAATAAATCTTCAAAAGCAAGAAGAGACAAGAGAAGAGCAAACTGGAAGATGAGCGCTCCGAACCTTGTAAAGTGCAGCAAGTGCGGCGCTCTTATGATGCCCCACCGTGTATGCAAGGCATGCGGCTCTTACAACAAGCGTGAGATCGTGTCTGTTGACTAATAAAAATGCACAGATAAAAGGCGTAAAAACTTTGTGTTTTACGTCTTTTTTTTGTTGATTTTTATAATGTTTTCCAGTAGAATGAGTTCAGTAGTGTTAGGAGGAGATATAATGTCTGAGATTACGAGAGTCGCTCTGGACGCTATGGGCGGGGACAACGCCCCGGTCGAGACAGTCAAGGGCGCGGTTCAGGCCGTACAGCAGAGAAAAGACATTCAGATTCTGCTGACAGGACGCGAAGATGTGATCAAAAGCGAGCTGGCAAAATATAAATATCCCGGCGAACAGATCCGCATCGTGAATGCCACCGAGGTCATTGAGACGGCGGAACCGCCGGTGAAAGCCATCAGAGGGAAGAAAGATTCCTCGATCGTGGTTGCAATGAAGATGGTGAAGAACGGTGAGGCGGATGCATTCGTCTCGGCCGGAAGCACGGGGGCGGTCCTCGTCGGGGGACAGGTTCTTGTCGGCCGGATCAAAGGCGTGGAACGGCCGCCGCTGGCACCCCTGTTTCCGACGCTTAAGGGAATGTCGCTTCTGATCGACTGCGGCGCGAATGTTGACGCACGTCCGTCCCATCTGGTACAGTTCGCAAGGATGGGCTCCATCTATATGGAAAGTGTGGTGGGCAAAAAAAATCCCACCGTCGGCATCGTCAATATCGGTGCGGAGGAAGAAAAGGGCAACGCGCTTGTAAAAGAGACGTTCCCGCTTCTGAAGGCATGTAAGGACATCAACTTCATCGGAAGCGTAGAGGCAAGGGATATCCCTTACGGGATGGCGGATGTGATCGTCTGCGAGGCGTTTGTGGGAAATGTGATCCTCAAGCTTTACGAGGGAGTCGGAGGCGCGCTGCTCAGGAAAATGAAGCAGGGAATGATGACCAACCTTCGGAGCAAGATCGGCGGCCTGCTTGTGAAGCCGGCGCTGAAAAATGTAATGAAAGATTTCGACGCCAGCGAGTACGGCGGAGCGCCGATGCTCGGACTGAACGGCCTGGTCGTTAAGACGCACGGCAGTTCCGATGCGAAAGAAGTCTGCAACTCGATCTTCCAGTGCGTGACATTTAAGGAACAGCAGATCAACGGGAAGATCAGGGCGGCAATACAGGAAGAACAGAATAAAGGGAATGAATAAGGAGGACTTTAATATGGAATTTGAAAAACTTCAGGACATTATTGTGGACGTGCTCAATGTACAGAAAGACGAGATAAAACCGGAGACAACATTTGTGGACGATCTGGGCGCGGATTCACTGGATATTTTCCAGATCATCATGGGGATCGAGGAAGAGTTTGACATCGAGATTGACAATGACGAGGCAGAGAAGATTGTAACGGTTCAGGATGCCGTTGACCAGATCAAAAAAGCTGTAGACAACAAATAAAGATATCAGGTTGAGCCGTGCGAAAAAGCCCCTTCGGGCTTTTTCGTTTTAATGTGTAAATCTGTGGTAAAATCGGAGAAGAGTAATATGACAGTTGAAAACAGGTTAAAGGAACTGGAGAAGAAAATCGGATATACATTCAGAGATCCGTCCCTTCTGAAACAGGCGCTTATGCACAGTTCCTATACAAATGAAAAGCATCTTCCGAAGTACCGGTGCAACGAGCGGCTGGAGTTTCTGGGGGACGCCGTGCTGGAACTGGTTTCCAGTGAATATCTGTATCTGAATTCGCCCCACACCCCGGAGGGGGAGCTGACAAAGACAAGGGCGAGCATGGTGTGCGAGCCTTCGCTGGCCCTGTGCGCCAGAGATATCGGACTCGGTGATTATCTTCTGCTTGGAAAAGGCGAGGAGGCGACCGGCGGACGCCACAGGGATTCTGTGACATCGGATGCCATGGAGGCGCTGATCGGCGCGGTTTATCTGGATGGTGGTTTTACTAGTGCAAAAGAGTTTATACACCGGTTCGTTCTGACGGATCTTGAAGATAAAAAGCTCTTTTATGATAGTAAAACTATCCTTCAGGAAATGGTTCAGGGAATGAAGGCAGGGACCATCTCATACCGGCTGACCGGAGAAGAGGGGCCGGACCATGACAAGTCGTTTTATGTGGAAGTCCTGATCGGCGACCGGGCATACGGCGAGGGAAAAGGACGGACGAAAAAAGCCGCCGAGCAGCAGGCGGCATACCGGGCGATCTTAAAGCTGCGAAAAAAAGAGACAAAGCAGGGAATGTATGTACTTAAAGAGTATTGAGGTGCAGGGATTTAAGTCCTTTGCCAACAGGATAAAGTTTGATTTTCATAACGGGATCACCGGCATTGTCGGACCGAATGGAAGCGGTAAGAGCAATGTGGCGGACGCGGTGCGGTGGGTGCTTGGCGAACAGCGCGTGAAGCAGCTGCGCGGCGGCAGTATGCAGGATGTTATTTTCTCCGGAACAGAGAACCGCAAGCCCTTAAGTTACGCGTCTGTGGCCATCACACTGGACAATTCGGACCATAAGCTCCCGGTTGATTTTGAAGAAGTGACGGTGACCCGCAAGCTGTACCGCTCCGGGGAAAGCGAATATCTGATCAACGGGGCGGCGTGCCGTCTGAAAGATATTAATGAAATGTTCTATGATACCGGCATCGGTAAAGAAGGATATTCGATCATCGGTCAGGGACAGATCGATAAGATCCTGAGCGGCAAACCGGAGGAGCGCCGCGAGCTTTTTGACGAGGCGGCCGGGATCGTCAAGTTCAAGCGCAGGAAGAATCTCTCGGTGCGCAAGCTTGAAGAGGAGCGGATGAACCTGACCCGCGTGAACGATATCCTGAAAGAACTGGAAAAGCAGCTGGGGCCTCTGGAAAAGCAGTCGGAGACCGCAAAAGAGTATTTGAAGAAAAAAGAAGAACTGAAGACTTACGATATCAATATGTTCCTTCTTGAGGAGGAACGTCTGCGGGAGAAGATCACGGATCTGGAAGAAAAGTATTCCGCGGCGGATGAGGAACTGAGTGATTCCCGCAGCCGGTATGACGAGATGAAGGCGGAATACGAGGCCATCGAGGAAGAGGTGGAACAGATTGATCTGGAGATCGAGACGGCAAAAAACCAGCTCAATGAGACGAATCTTCTGAAGCAGCAGCTGGAAGGCCGAATCAATGTCCTGAAAGAGCAGATCAACACGGCCCGGATGAACGATGAGCATTACGGCAGCCGCGCCAATGTGATCCATGCGGAGATCGAGGCCCGGGATGCGCAGATACAGGCGCTGGAGAATGAGAAAAAAGAGCTCCGGGAGAAGTTAAGGGACGCCGAAGCACGGGATACAGAGGCGAAAAACGCACTGATCAGCGTTCAGACGCGGATCGCGGAGCATACGGGCCGGATCGAAGAGAAGAAGCAGGAGATCATGGACCTCCTCGGAAGCCGTGCCTCAACAAAAGCCAAGATCCAGCACTACGATACGTCAAAAGAGCAGATTCGCTCAAGGAAAGAAGAACTGGCGGAAAATATCCGCGAGGTCACGGAGGAGGCGAAACGTCTGTTCCAGCGGCTGGAAGAGTACGAGGACGAACTGCAGAAGGTCCGTGAAACGATCCGCTCCTACAATGAGCAGATCGCGGAAAATGAACAGAAGATCGAGGCTTTTCAGAAGGAACTGGATGAAAAACAGGAGAAGCTCCGGATCGGACAGACCGCATACCACCGGGAGTCTTCACGTCTGGAATCCCTGAAGAACATTACAGAACGCTATGACGGGTACGGGAACAGCATCCGCAGGGTCATGGCGAACCGGGATAAAGAAAAAGGCCTGATCGGGGTTGTGGCCGATATTATCAAGACGGATAAAGAATATGAGATCGCCATTGAGACGGCGCTGGGCGGCAGCATCCAGAACATCGTTACGGATAATGAGGAGACCGCCAAGCGGATGATTGCATTTCTGAAACAGAACAAATTCGGCCGCGCCACATTCCTGCCTCTTACCGGCATGCACGCATCCGGCGGCCTTCGCACGCCTGAGGCGCTGAACGAACCGGGCGTGATCGGCCTTGCGAATACGCTGGTCCATGTGGAAAAGCGGTTTGAAGATCTGGCCGGACAGCTTCTTGGCCGGACCATTGTTGTAAAAAATATTGACGACGGCATCCGGATCTCCCGGAAATACCGGCAGTCCCTCCGCCTGGTGACGCTGGAGGGCGAACTGATCAATCCGGGCGGATCCATGACCGGCGGCGCATTTAAGAATTCCAGCAACCTGCTGAGCCGCCGCCGTGAGATCGAGGAATTCGAGAAGACGGTCGCCATGCTTAAAAAAGACATGGATGAGCTGGAACAGGATGTGAATGCCGTGAAGAGCAGGCGTGCGGCCTGTTACAGTGCGGTCGACGAGATCCAGAAAGAACTGCGTCAGGCTTCTGTCCAGGAAAATACGGAAAAGATGAATGTGGAGCAGACGCAGATCCGGCTCAGGGAGGCAAAAGAGCGAAGCGACCGGTTCACCGGCGAACAGGCGGAACTGGAGCGCGAGCTGCAGCGGATCGCCGAGAATGAAGAGTCGATCCAGATGGAACTGGAGACGTCGGAGAACCTGGAAGGAGAACTGGGGCGGACGATCACAGAACTCCAGCGGGCGCTGGATGCGGAAAAAGAGGAAGAGGGCGAGCAGCTCAAAGCCTCAGAGAAAGTGCATCTGGCACTGGCAGGATTTGAGCAGCAGCATGCGTTTGTCGAGGAAAATATTTCCCGTATCGGTGAAGAGACTGAAAAGTTGAGGGCCGAGCTGAAAGAACTGGATGAAAATAAAGACCAGGCATCCGGTGAGATCCGGGAGAAAGAGGAGAAGATCCTGGAACTCCGGAAAACGATCGAGGATTCGGCGGAACTCTTTAAAGAGATCGGCCAGGAGATCGAGGCCCATACCCGAAAGCGGGATGAACTGAACCGGAAGCACAAGGATTTCCTGAAAATGCGGGAAGAACTGTCAAATCATATTGCCGCGCTGGATAAAGAATGCTTCCGCCTGAACAGTCAGAAAGAATCCTATGAATCCGCTTCAGAAAAGCAGATCAATTATATGTGGGAAGAGTACGAGATCACATTTAACCGGGCAATGGAACTACGGGATGTGAACCTGACGGATCTGGCTTATATGAAGAAGCAGATCCAGACGCTCAAGAGCGAGATAAGAGGGCTTGGAAACGTTAATGTAAATGCCATTGAGGATTATAAAAATGTATCCGAGCGGTACGGCTTCCTGAAGAACCAGCACGATGACCTTGTGGAGGCGGAAGCGACGCTGGTGCAGATCATCGCCGAACTGGATGAGGCCATGCGCAAACAGTTCGCGGAGCAGTTCAGGCGGATCGCGGACGAATTCAATGTGGTCTTCAGAGAACTTTTCGGCGGCGGCAAGGGAACGCTGGAACTGATGGAGGATGAAGACATCCTGGAGGCAGGGGTGCGGATCATCGCGCAGCCGCCGGGCAAGAAACTGCAGAATATGATGCAGCTTTCAGGAGGAGAGAAGGCGCTGACCGCCATCTCGCTCCTGTTTGCGATCCAGAATCTGAAACCTTCGCCTTTCTGTCTCCTGGATGAGATCGAGGCGGCGCTCGACGACAATAACGTGGACCGGTTTGCACAGTATCTCCATAAACTGACAAAATATACCCAGTTCATCGTGATCACGCACAGAAGGGGGACTATGTCTTCCGCAGACCGTCTGTACGGCATCACCATGCAGGAAAAAGGAATATCCACGCTGGTTTCTGTGGATCTTCTGGAGAAAGAACTGGATCAGCAGGAGAAAGGATGAGAAGAGATGGAAGAGAAAAAAGGCTTTTTTAAGCGGCTTGTATCCGGACTCGCAAAGACGAGAGACAGCATCGTATCCGGGATGGACAGTATATTCCACGGATTTTCCAATATTGACGACGACTTCTATGAAGAGCTTGAAGAAACGCTGATCATGGGAGATCTGGGCGTCCGTGCGACGGATCAGATCCTTGAGGACCTGAAGCGCAAAGTAAAGGAACAGCATATCAAAGAACCTGCGGACTGCAGACAGCTTCTGATTGACAGCATCCGGGAGCAGATGGATGTGGGCGAGACCGCCTATGAGTTCGAGGAGCGGACTTCCGTGGTATTTGTGATCGGTGTGAACGGCGTAGGCAAGACGACCACCATCGGTAAACTTGCAGGAAAGCTGAAGAGCCAGGGGAGGAAAGTCGTGATCGCCGCTGCGGATACATTCCGCGCGGCAGCAGGCGAGCAGCTCCGGGAGTGGGCGGACCGTGCAGGCGTGGATATGATCGGCGGACAGGAAGGCGCTGATCCGGCGGCTGTGGTCTATGATGCCGTTGCGGCGGCAAAGGCCAGAAAGGCGGATGTGCTCCTCTGTGATACGGCGGGGCGCCTCCATAACAAAAAGAACCTGATGGAAGAACTGAAGAAGATTAACCGGGTCATTGACCGGGAATATCCCGAGGCATTCCGCGAGACGCTGGTCGTACTGGATGCAACGACCGGGCAGAATGCGCTGGCCCAGGCCAGAGAATTCAATGAGGCGGCCGATATTACCGGCGTGATCCTGACGAAGATGGACGGGACGGCAAAAGGCGGGATCGCAGTGGCGATCCAGGCGGAACTCGGGATCCCGGTGAAATTCATCGGCGTAGGCGAGACCATTGACGATCTTCAGAAATTTGATTCCGAAGCGTTCGTGAAGGCGTTATTTTACAGAGAAGAGGATGAATGAATATGATGACACTGGAAAAATTTGAAGAGGCCAGTGAGCTGGTCAAACGGGTGACCAACCCGACGAAGCTGGTCTGGAGTGAATATTTAAGCGCCCAGACCGGAGGAAAGGTCTATCTGAAACCGGAGAACATGCAGCATACCGGCGCATATAAGATCCGCGGCGCGTACTATAAGATCAGCACCATGAGCGAGGAAGAACGGTCCAGGGGGCTGATCACAGCGTCGGCCGGGAACCACGCCCAGGGCGTGGCGTTTGCGGCGCAGAAGTTCGGCTGTAAGGCTGTGATCGTTATGCCGACGGTCACGCCGCTGATCAAAGTAAACCGGACGAAGAGCATGGGAGCAGAAGTGATTCTTCACGGGGATGTATATGACGATTCCTATGCATATGCATGCGAGCTGGCCGAGAAAGAGGGATATACATTCGTCCATCCGTTCAATGATACGGATGTCGCCACCGGCCAGGGAACGATCGCCATGGAGATCGTGCAGGAACTTCCGACGGTGGATTACATCCTGGTGCCGGTGGGCGGCGGCGGACTGATCTCCGGCGTAGCTACGCTGGCCAAGATGTTGAACCCGAAGATCAAAGTCGTGGGGGTTGAACCGGCGCAGGCTGCGAGCATGACGGCGGCCCTTCACGCGGGAGAAGTGGTGGAACTGGACAGTGCGGATACCATTGCCGACGGGACGGCTGTAAAGGCCGTAGGCGACAAGATCTTTCCCTATGTTCAGAAAAATGTGGACAACATGCTTCTTGTGGAGGACGATGAACTGATCGGCGCTTTCCTGGATATGGTAGAGAATCATAAGATGATCGTTGAGAATTCAGGACTTCTTTCTGTGGCGGCCCTGAAACAGATGGATCTGAAAGGGAAGAAAGTCGTGTGCATCTTAAGCGGCGGCAACATGGATGTGATTACTATGTCATCCATCGTCCAGCACGGCCTGATCCAGCGCGACCGGATCTTCTCTGTCTCCGTGCTTCTGCCGGACAAGCCGGGCGAGCTGGTGCAGGTGGCGAAGACCATCGCGGACAATCAGGGAAATGTTATCAAACTGGAACACAATCAGTTTGTAAGCACAAACCGGAACGCCGCCGTGGAACTGAGGATCACGATGGAGGCGTTCGGGACCGAACACAAGAACCGGATCCTGGATGCACTTGAAAAGAACGGATTCAGACCGAAACTGATCAGCGCCAAGTTATACTGAATCGATACACAGACCGGCACATTTGCGGGAGGGAAAAGCATATGGGAAGAAGGACACCCCGGAAAGGTGATATTTACCGTCATTTTAAAGGAAAGAAATACAGAATCCTGGATCTTGCAGTCTGTACGGAAACGGGCGAAGATATGGTAATCTTTGAGACGACAGACGGAACCCGCCGGGTATACGCCAGTTTCATGGAATCATTTCTGAGCGCGCTTGATGCAGGAAAGTATCCACATGCAGATCAGAAATACCGTTTTGAACTGTGGCGGGATGACAGGATGTCGCCTTCGGCCGCTTTGAAGAAGCATGGAAATACAACGTCGCTGATCCTGGAATTCCTTGATCTGGATGACCATGAACGGCGGATCCGCTTCCTTCAGAAACACCGGGCGCAGATTGACAGCCGCTTTCTGACTGCAGCGGCGGAAAGCCTGGGATTTACGGATAATTCGGATACAGTGGAGGAACGGTATGACGCGCTGATCCGGTTTCTGAAGACAAAAGCGAAATATGAGGCTGCGCCTCACTGACGGGAATGCAAAAAACGGCACGGGAACCGAAGGTTCCGGTGCCGTTTTGTATCCGGGTTCTGAAACAGCGGCAGATCAGATTTTTTCGCCCTGCGCGCGTTTTTCCAGAAGTGTGTGAATCTTGTCTGTCGGATTCATGACTGAACCGATGGTTATGTCATGATTCAGGGAATCAATGATAAGCGCAAGGAACTTGCTCATATCCGCCGCGACAAAATACGGTTTGTCGTACAGTTCCGGCGGGAGATAGGTCAGGTTCGTGGTGATTACTTTATTGATATAACCCTTTTCATAATATTCATCGAACTTGTCAAACCCGTCCGTGAAAAGACCGAATGTGGTGCAGACGAATACCCGTCCCGCATTGCGTTCTTTTACCTGTCTTGCAACGTCCAGCATGCTTCCGCCGGAGGAGATCATATCGTCGATGATGATCACGTCCTTGCCGTTTACGTCATCCCCGAGGAACTCGTGTGCGACGATCGGGTTCTTGCCGTTTATGATCACGGAATAATCGCGGCGCTTGTAGAACATGCCCATGTCCACCCCGAGAATGTTGGAGAGATATACGGCTCTGTGCATAGCGCCCTCGTCGGGGCTTATGATCATCAGATGATCCTTGTCCGGGATCAGATCCGGAACCGCCCGGAAGATGGCTTTCATAAACTGATAGGAAGGGCTGAAGCTGTCGAATCCGCTTAACGGGATGGCGTTCTGGACCCGCGGGTCGTGGGCGTCAAAGGTGATGATGTTGGAAACGCCCATGGCCGTCAGCTCTTCCAGCGCCAGCGCGCAGTCCAGGGATTCCCTCTTGGTGCGTTTGTGCTGCCGGCTCTCGTAGAGGAAGGGCATGATCACATTGATCCGGCGTGCTTTTCCGGTTGCCGCGGAGATGATCCGCTTCAGATCCTGATAGTGGTCGTCCGGCGACATATGATTGAGGTGGCCGCTGACCGTGTAGGTCAGGCTGTAGTTGCATACGTCCGTCATGATAAAAAGGTCGGTTCCGCGGATCGTTTCCCGAAGGACGCCCTTGGCCTCGCCGGTGCCGAAACGCGGGCACTGGCAGTCAACCAGATAATTATTTGCTTTGTAGTTGACATACAGAGGGGATTCCGTCACTTCATTGATCGTGTTTTCGCGGAAAGAAACGATATAGTCATTGACTTTGCGGCCCAGATCCCGGCAGCTCTCCATCGCTACGATCTTCAGCGGGGCAACGGGCAGGGTCTGTTCTAATAGCTCGATGTTTGTAGACATTTTTTTCTCCTGTCAGTGAATTTCTGATTAAAATTGTATCTTATGCCCTTGCATCATACCATTTTGAGGGGTCAAATTCAAGTGAAACCGGAAGAATATACCTTTGCCGGTGTGCAGAATTGTGTTATACTTGACAGGAATCAGGAGAGGAGTAAATGACCGGATTATGAAAAACCATGAACATATTATAACGGGGATCGTCCCGGGAAGCATTGCAGATGAACTGGGCGTCGGGGCCGGAGACAGACTTCTGTCCATCAACGGACAGGAAATAGAGGATATATTTGACTATCAGTTTTATTCTGAGGATGAGGAACTCCTGCTCCTTATCGAGAAGCCGGACGGAGAGCAGTGGGAACTGGAGATCGAGAAGGACGCGGACGAGCAGATCGGGCTGGAGTTTGACTCCGGCCTGATGGATGAGTACCGGTCCTGCAGAAATAAATGCATTTTCTGCTTCATCGACCAGATGCCGGAAGGGATGAGGGATACCCTGTATTTTAAAGATGACGATTCCAGACTGTCGTTTCTTCAAGGAAATTATGTGACGCTTACCAATATGAGCGACCACGATATTGAACGGATTATCCGCTACCGGCTGGAGCCGATCAATATTTCGTTTCAGGCGACCAACCCGGAGCTCCGCTGCCGGATGCTCAACAACCGGTTTGCCGGGGACGCCCTCCGGAAAGTGGACCGGCTCTTTGAAGGCGGGATCGAGATGAACGGGCAGATCGTTCTCTGCAAAGGGATCAATGACGGAGAGGAACTGGAACGGTCCATCCGGGATCTGACCCGGTATCTGCCGCTCCTTAAAAGTGTGTCCGTTGTGCCGGTGGGCCTGACCAGATTCCGGGAGGGGCTGTGTCCGCTGGAGCCTTTTACAAAAGAAGACGCCAGGCAGGTGCTTGCGGTGATCCACCGCTGGCAGAAAGAGATCTTTGACCGGTACGGCCTGCATTTCATTCACGCGGGGGACGAATGGTATCTGCTTGCCGGAGAGGAGATTCCGGAGGAAGAGCGGTATGACGGATATCTCCAACTGGAGAACGGCGTGGGCATGCTGCGCCTGCTTTTCAATGAATTCCGGGAGGCCTTTGACAGGGCGGAAGGAGATCATGAAAAGCGGTCCCTGTCCATAGCGACCGGGAAGCTTGCGTATCCGTACATCAGGCGTATGGCGGAAAAGCTGCAGGAGAAGTATCCGGCCACAGAGATTCGCGTCTATGCCGTCCGCAATGATTTTTTCGGGGAGCGGATCACGGTTTCCGGGCTTGTTACGGCGCAGGATATGATCGCGCAGCTGAAAGATAAAGAGCTGGGCGACCGGCTCCTTATTCCGTGCAATATGCTTAAGGCGGATGAAGATGTTTTTCTTGACGATTATACGGTCGGGCAGGTCGCAGATGCTTTACAAGTGCCGGCAGTTATTGTAAAATCAAGCGGACAGGACTTTGTTGATGCGGTCCTTGATTCAGAGAAAAAAGAAAGGCTGATATAGAATGAGTAAACCAGTAGTTGCCATTGTCGGACGTCCGAACGTGGGGAAATCCACCCTGTTCAATGCACTTGCCGGCGAGATGATCTCCATTGTGAAAGATACGCCGGGGGTGACGCGGGACAGGATCTATGCGGATGTGACATGGCTTGATAAAGAATTTACCATGATCGACACCGGCGGAATCGAGCCGGACAGCAAAGATGTGATCCTTTCCCAGATGCGGGAACAGGCACAGATTGCCATCGAGACGGCGGATGTGATCATTTTCCTCACGGATGTACGCCAGGGCCTTGTGGATGCGGATTCCAAAGTGGCGGATATGCTGCGGCGGTCCGGGAAGCCGGTCGTGCTGGTCGTGAATAAAGTGGACAATTTTGACAAATATATGCCGGATGTGTACGAGTTCTATAATCTCGGCATCGGCGATCCGGTTCCGGTCTCGGCATCGTCACGCCTGGGGCTTGGCGACATGCTGGAAACGGTGGTTGCGCATTTCCCGGAAGGGACCGGGGAGCAGGAGGAGGACGACCGGCCCCGGATCGCGATTGTGGGCAAGCCCAATGTCGGAAAGTCGTCCATTGTCAACCGTCTTCTGGGCGAGAACCGGGTGATCGTCTCCGACATTGCCGGAACCACACGGGATGCCATTGATACGGCGGTCGTACACAATGGAAAAGAATATGTGTTTATCGATACCGCGGGACTCCGGCGCAAGAACCGCATTAAAGAAGAACTGGAGCGGTACAGCATCATCCGCACCGTAACGGCGGTGGAACGCGCGGATGTCGTTCTGATGGTTATCGATGCGACGGAAGGCGTGACCGAGCAGGATGCGAAGATCGCGGGAATCGCCCACGAGCGCGGTAAAGGCGTGATCATTGTTGTAAATAAATGGGATGCCATTGAGAAAAACGACCGGACCATGCGGGAATACGAAAGCGACATCCGCAATGTCCTTTCTTATATGCCTTATGCGGAGATTATGTATGTGTCCGCCCTGACCGGTCAGCGTCTTACAAAGCTTTACGACATGATCGACATGGTTATAGAAAACCAGACGCTGCGCGTGGCGACCGGTGTGCTGAACGAGATTATGACAGAGGCGGTGGCGCTGCAGCAGCCGCCGTCAGACAAAGGAAAGCGGCTGAAGCTGTACTACATTACCCAGGTTTCGGTCAAGCCGCCGACATTCGTAATCTTTGTGAATGATAAGGAACTGATGCATTTTTCCTATACGAGATATCTGGAAAACAAGATCCGCGAGGCGTTCGGCTTTCGCGGGACGTCCCTGAAGTTCTTTATAAGAGAGCGCAAGGAAAAAGACCAGTAGAGGGACAGTATAGAAGAGAGTAAAGGAGCAGAGATAAATATGGAACGATTGATCTGTCTGGCTGTCGGGTATGTATGCGGCCTTCTGCAGACCGGGTATATCGTCGGCGAACTGAGCCATGTGGATATCAGAAAGAAGGGGAGCGGAAATGCAGGAACCACCAACGCCCTGAGAGTGCTGGGCTGGAAAGCCGGAATCCTGACGTTTGCCGGAGATGTGCTGAAATGTGTCATTGCGTTTCTTATTGTGTATTTCCTCTATAAAGGAAGTGATTCCAGACCGCTTCTCGCAATGTATGCCGGGGCGGGTGTAACGCTTGGACATAACTTTCCGTTTTATATGAATTTTAAAGGAGGAAAAGGGATTGCCGTAATGGCCGGGCTTGTTGTGGTCAACAGTTTCTGGCATATGCCCCTGAGCCTCCTGCTGATCCCCGTAACACTTGCCTGCTTTATCGTCCCTGTGATTGCGACACGTTACATATCCGTGGGATCCCTGGCCGCTTATACGGTATTCCTGATCGAGATGATTGTGATCGGGCAGTGGGGATGGTTTGATATGGAGCCGTCCGGATGTATCGAACTTTACATCGTCCTCGGCCTGATGACGGCGCTGGCATGGTACAGGCATAAAGAGAACCTGAAACGTCTGGCGGCGGGACAGGAAAATAAATTCGGTTCGAAAAAAAATAAATAAAAAGGAGAGGCATAACCATGGCAAATGTAGGCGTACTTGGAGCGGGAAGCTGGGGAACCGCACTGTCGGTTCTCCTTACGGACAACGGACATCAGGTTACCGTCTGGTCCATCGATGAGAATGAGGTAAAAATGCTCCGTGAGAAGCGGGAGCATGAACTGAAGCTTCCGGGTGTGAAGCTTCCGGACAGTATGGTGATCACCGGAGATCTGGAGCAGACGATCACGGACAAAGATTTCCTTGTTCTTGCCGTTCCGTCTCCCTTTACAAGGAGCACGGCGAAGAAGATGGCCCCGTATGTGTCTGACGGACAGATCATTGTGGATGTGGCCAAAGGAATTGAAGAGTCCACACTGCTCACGCTTTCAAAACAGATTGAACAGGAGATCCCGCAGGCGGATGTGGCTGTTCTTTCCGGTCCGAGCCATGCGGAGGAAGTGGGGCGGAAACTGCCCACCACCTGTGTGGTCGGAGCGAAGACAAGAAAGACGGCGGAGTATCTGCAGTCCATGTTTATAAGCCCGGTGTTCCGTGTTTATACGAGCCCGGATATCCTCGGCATTGAGCTGGGCGGTTCTCTGAAAAACGTCATCGCCCTGGCAGCAGGCATCGCGGACGGGCTGGGGTACGGAGACAATACGAAGGCGGCCCTGATCACAAGAGGGATTGCGGAGATCGCGCGGCTGGGCGTGAAGATGGGCGGCAAGATCGAGACATTTACCGGCCTGACCGGGATCGGCGACCTGATCGTAACCTGCGCCAGCGTCCACAGCCGGAACCGGAAAGCCGGCTATCTGATCGGGCAGGGGATGTCCATGCAGGAAGCCATGGATGAAGTGAAGATGGTTGTCGAGGGCGTGTATTCCGCGAAAGCGGCTGCAAAACTTGCAGAGAAATACGGCGTGTCCATGCCGATCGTCGACGAAGTAAATGCAGTCCTTTTTGACGGGAAATCACCGGCGGAAGCCGTAAATGATCTGATGATGCGGGAATCCCGCAGTGAGAACCGGGCCCTTGAGTGGGAAGAGTAAAAAAAGTCATACCCCCTTATTCTGCGGCATACATTGTATCAGCAGGATAAGGGGGTATTATTATGGATTCATTTCAGGTATACAGAGATATCAAGGCGCGCACGGGCGGGGAGATTTATATTGGCGTTGTAGGGCCGGTACGGACCGGGAAATCCACATTCATTAAACGGTTTATTGATCTTCTTGTGCTTCCGAACATGTCGGACAGTCATGCGAAAGAGCGGACCAGGGATGAAATGCCCCAGTCCGCGTCCGGTACGACGATCATGACGACAGAGCCTAAATTCGTACCGAAAGAAGCGGCTGTGATAAAGCTTTCCGATGATGCGGAGGCAAAAATCCGACTGGTTGACTGTGTGGGATTTATGGTCGAGGGGGCGTCCGGGCATATGGAGAACGGCGGGGAACGGCAGGTCAGAACCCCGTGGTATGAATACGAGATTCCATTCACCAGGGCGGCGGAGATCGGAACGGAGAAGGTGATCCGGGAGCACGCGACGATCGGGTTCGTGGTTACCACGGACGGCAGCATTACGGATATCCCGAGAGAAAGCTACATAGAGCCGGAAGAAAAGACCGTGCGGGAACTGAAAGCCATCGGGAAGCCGTTTGTAATCCTGCTGAACTGTAAAAAGCCGTATGCGGATGAAGCGAAGGCGCTGGCGGCTGAACTGGAGCAGAAGTACGGCGTCCGGACCATTCCGGTCAACTGCGAACAGATGGATCCGGAGGACATCCATGAGATCATGCAGCAGGTTCTTTATGAGTTTCCGGTTACAGAGGTGGAGTTCTATATTCCGAAATGGGTGGAGATGCTTTCCAGGGATCACCGGATCAAAAAGGATCTGCTGGATCAGGTCCGGAGATTTATGGAGGGGATCTGCGATATCCGGAGCGCCGCCGGAGCGCCGTCGGAAGACAGCAGTGAATATATAAGCGGGATGTCCGTGGAAAAGATTGAGGCGGATACCGGGAAGGTCCGGGTACAGATCCGGTATGAGAACCGCTTTTATTATGAAGTGCTGAGCGAACTTACCGGCGCGGATATCCGGGGTGAATATGAGCTGATCGCCATGGTCAAAGAACTTTCCTCCATGCGCCGGGAACTGAGCGCCATAAAGGATGCTTTCACAAGCGTTAAAATGAAGGGATACGGGGTCGTTACTCCGTCGAAGGAAGAAATCCGTCTGGATGAACCGGAAATTATCAAACAGGGCAGCAAGTTCGGCGTCAAGATCCATTCCGAAGCACCATCCATCCATATGATTCGTGCGAATATCGAGACGGAGATCGCACCGATCGTGGGAAGTGAGCAGCAGGCGCAGGATCTGGCGGCTTATATTAAAAAAGAAAGCGAGACGCCGGAGGGCGTCTGGGGGACGAATATATTCGGGAAAACGGTGGAGGAACTGGTTATGGACGGGATGCGCAGTAAAATCGCCATGATCGGGGATGAGAGCCAGGTGAAGCTTCAGGATTCCATGCAGAAGATCGTCAATGATACCAACGGCGGACTGGTGTGCATCATTATATAAGATGCACGAAGGCGTCTCGACATTTTTTCCATGAAACGGTATAATGAAATCTGCAGAGATCATATTGCAGGAAGATTGCCGGAGGAATAATGATGAGCACACAGTACGAAAAACTGGAAAAATGTTATGAATATTACCGGTCGGTGACCGATTTTGCGCCCAAAGTGGGGCTGATCCTGGGGTCGGGACTGGGCGGATATGCAAAAAATATGACGGTGGTAAAGGAGATCCCTTACGGGGATATCCCCGGATTCCCGGTTTCCACGGTGCAGGGGCACGACGGCAGGTTTATGCTGGGATATATCGGAGATGTGCCGGCTGTAGTCATGAAAGGCCGGGTGCACTATTATGAAGGATATCCGATGGAGGATGTGGTGCTCCCGACAAGGCTGATGAAGCGGATGGGCATTGAGGTCCTTTTCCTGACCAATGCGGCCGGCGGGATCAACCGGGGATTCCGGGTGGGTGATTTTATGATGATCACGGATCAGATCTCGAGTTTTGTCCCGTCGCCGCTGATCGGGGAGAATGTATCGGAACTGGGCGACCGGTTTCCGGATATGACGCATGTTTATGATGAAGAAGTGCGCAGATGGATCGAAGAGACGGCGCAGGAGGAAGACATCCCTCTGCAGAAAGGCGTTTATCTCCAGACGACAGGGCCGAATTTTGAAAGCCCGGCCGAGATACGCATGTACGGTCTGCTTGGGGCGGACGCGGTCGGAATGAGTACGGCCTGCGAGGCCATTGCCGCGCGGCATGCGGGCGTCCGCGTGTGCGGGATTTCCTGCATTTCAAACATGGCCAGCGGGATCTCGGAAGAAGAACTGAGCCATCTGGACGTGCAGTCGGTTGCGGATCAGAGATCAGGAGAGTTTGAGCGGCTCGTGACAAAGAGTATAGAAAAGATAGGAGCACATACAGGATGAGGACAAGGATTTATAATGCAAGAATACTGACAATGGAGGAGAACCGGGCGGTCTTTACGGGCGAGATCCACATTGAGGACGGCTGGATCACCGGTGTCAGAGAATACGACGGAAAAGAAAAGCCGGAAAGTGTCCCTGTGGGCTGGGATGAGGAGATCGACGCCGGAGGCAATCTGATCATGCCCGGCTTTAAAAATGCGCATACCCATTCACCCATGACATTCCTGCGTTCTTATGCAGACGATATGAAGTTGCAGGAGTGGCTGTATGATAAAGTATTTCCGGCGGAGGCAAAGCTGACGGAGGATGATATCTACTGGCTGACGAAGCTGGCGGTCATGGAGTATCTGACCAGCGGGATCACTTCTGCCTTCGATATGTACATGAAGAAGCATGAGACGGCGCGGGCTGCACAGGAGACCGGCTTCCGGATGGCGCTCTGCGGCGATATCAATGATTTCGGCGGAACCGTGCAGGATGTGGAGAACGATTATCTGAAATACAATCAGGATAAAAACAGTCTGGTATCCTACAGGATCGGGTTCCATGCGGAATACACAACCGCCCGTCCGATTATGGAGGGACTGGCCCGGCTGGCGGATCAATATGAGGCTCCGGTGTGCGTTCACTGTTCGGAGACCCGGAAAGAAGTGGAAGAGTGCCGGGAGCGTACCGGTATGACGCCGGTGGCCTACATGGATTCTCTGGGGCTGTTCCGCCATGGCGGCGTCCTGTTCCACGGCGTGCACATGGATGACGGGGATTTTGAGATCATTAAGAAACGCGGGATCTGTGTTGTGACGAATCCGGCTTCCAACCTGAAGCTGGCAAGCGGCATTGCGCCGGTGAAGCGCTATCTGGATATGGGGATCCCGGTGGCCATCGGGACGGACGGCCCGGCCAGCAATAACTGTCTGGATATGTTCCGGGAAATGTTCCTGACAACGGGGCTTCAGAAAGTATTCTGCGACGACCCGGAAGCCGTGCCGGCCATGGACGTGCTGAAGATGGCGGTTACAAACGGCGCGCATGCAATGGGGCTTCCGGACTGCGACAGCATTGCCCCGGGAAAACGGGCGGACCTGATCATGCTGGATCTGTCCCAGCCCAATATGCAGCCGCTTCGCAACAGCATCGAGAAAAATATTGTGTACAGCGGAAGTAAGCAGAATGTGAAGATGACGATGATAGACGGAAAAGTTCTGTATCAGGACGGTACATTTTATATCGGAGAATCAAAGGAAACGGTCTACGGGAATGCCGGGCGGATCTCAGACCGGATTCTCGGCGCAGAGTAAGGGGAGATAAGATATGTTTGTAAAGATCTATACAGACGGCGCGGCCAGAGGCAATCCGGACGGACCCGGCGGCTACGGCAGCGTCCTTGAATATGTGGATACAAAGGGGGAGCTCCATGTAAAGGAAATCTCCCGGGGGTATGTGCGGACAACCAACAACCGGATGGAGCTGATGGCGGTCATTGCCGGGCTGGAGGCGCTGAACCGGCCGTGCGAAGTGGAAGTGTATTCAGACTCCCAGTATGTGGTAAATGCTTTCAACCAGCACTGGGTGGACGGCTGGGTCAAAAAGGGCTGGAAGCGCGGAAAGAATGAGCCGGTCAAAAACGTGGATCTCTGGAAACGGCTTCTGGAGGCAAAAGAAAAACACAGCGTGACATTCCACTGGGTAAAAGGCCATGACGGCCATCCGCAGAATGAACGCTGTGATGAGCTTGCCACGTCCGCGGCGGACGGCGACGATCTTATCGTTGACGAGGGCGTGTGACAATAGTATAATCATAAAATGTGTCAAGTAGGATAGGCAATCGCGGCTGCAGGCGCCGAAAGGCCGCAGACGAGGAAAGTCCGGGCTTCACAGGGCAGGATGCCGGATAACGTCCGGTGGAGGCGACTCCAAGGCCAGTGCAACAGAAATAAACCGCCGGGAATTTCCCGGTAAGGGTGGAAAGGCAGTGTAAGAGACTACCGCCCCGACGGTAACGGCGGGGGCACATGTAAACCCCATCCGAAGCAAGACCGGATCGAAACAATGTGGCGGCCCGTCACGTTTCAGGTAGGTCGCTTGAGCACAGCGGCGACGCTGTGCCTGGATAGATGATTGTCCACGACATAACCCGGCTTATCGTCCTGCTTGGCATTTTTATTCAGCCAGCATTTCCCATAATTCATAAAGCTCAGCCAGCTTTTCTTCATTTTCCGCATGCTCTGATGCAAGCTCCTGACATCTGACAGAATTGGAATAAACTTCCTCAAGCGTCATCTCATGGTCGATCTGTGCATTGCGTTCTTCCAGACGGCTGATCTCTTCTTCCGTCTTTTTCAGTTCATTTTTTCTTTTGCGTTCCCGTGCCTGCTGTTCTTTCTGTTCCTGCCAGCTCAATCTTGAACCCGGGTCTTTTGCGCCGGTATCGGAAGAAGCAGGTGAGGAAGAAGCCGCAGCACCGGCAGCCGGAGCGGACGCACAGGCCCGGGTGAGTTCTTCTTTTTTCTCCAGATAGTAGTCGTAATTCCCGATATAATTTACAAAGGTCCGGTTGACCAGCTCCAGGATCCGGGATGCAGTGCTGTTGATAAAATACCGGTCGTGGGATACGTAGAGCAGGGTGCCGCTGTAGTTGTTGAGCGCTTCTTCCAGGATCTCTTTAGAGGCAATGTCCAGATGGTTCGTGGGCTCGTCGAGGATCAGGAAGTTGGCCTCGGAGAGCATCAGCTTCGCAAGAGAAACCCGGCCTTTCTCACCTCCGCTTAAAGAGCGGATTTCCTGAAATACCTCGTCTCCGGTGAACTGGAATGCAGCGAGCGTGTTGCGGATCTGCGTATTGTTCAGGGACGGATAGGCGTCGGATATTTCATCAAAAATGGTTTTATCGTTGTGGAGCACATGGTGTTCCTGGTCATAGTAGCCGATCTTTACTTTGGCGCCGAGCGTAAAGGCGCCGCTGTCGGCCGGCACGACCTGGTTCAGTATTTTCAACAGGGTTGTTTTCCCGGTGCCGTTGTCGCCGATGATTGCCACATGTTCGCCCCGTCTGATCTCAAAATTGACATCTGTGAACAGAGGCTGACCGTCAAACTGTTTGGATAAATGTTCTACGGTGAGAACGTCATTTCCGCTGACGCAGGAAGGCTCCAGGCTGAAATGCATTTCCGGCGCTGTATCGGCCGGCTTTTCAACGGGGGTGATCTTCTCCAGCATCTTCTCCCGGCTTTCCGCACGGCGGATGGATTTTTCCCGGTTGAAGGATCTCAGTTTTTCTATAACAGCCTGCTGATGGCGGATCTCCCGCTGCTGGTTGAAGTATTCTTTCAGGCGGGCGTCGCGGAGTTGCTGCTTCTTTTCGGAATAGGCCCTGTAATCGCCGGAGTACATGCGGATCTCTCCGTTTTCAATTTCCACCACCTTTGTCACTACACGGTTCAGAAAATACCGGTCGTGGGACACGATAAAAACAGCGCCCGGATAGTTGATCAGATAGGTCTCCAGCCAGGCGATGGAATTTAGGTCCAGATGGTTCGTGGGCTCATCAAGGAGCAGGATGTCCGGGGTGGTAAGGAGCAGCCGTCCGAGGGCCACCCGCGTTTTCTGTCCGCCGGATAATGTGTCGGTCTTTTTGGAGAAATCTTCTTCCGAAAAGCCCAGTCCTTTCAGCACACCGACGATCTCGCTTTCACAGGCGTAGCCGTTCCGGGCGTCGAATTCGGACTGAAGACGGTTGTAGGTCTCGAGCCGTTCTTCCAGCTCCCGGCCGGTGAGGGACTTCAGTTCCAGTTCGATTGCCCGGATCCGGCGCTCCATTTCAAAGATATCTTCCCGTGCGCTCTTAAGTTCCCCGTAGATCGTGCCGCCCGGGAGCAGGTCCTGATGCTGGGCCAGATATCCCAGCGTCTTCCCCCTGGCAAGGGTGATGTCGCCGCCGTCGGGCGTCTCCTCGCCGATGATCATTTTCAGGATCGTGGACTTGCCGGCGCCGTTGACGCCGACAAGGGCGGCTTTTTCCCGTTCTTCTATGTGAAAAGATCCCTGACGGACGATCACGTGATCGCCGAAGGATTTGCTGATATTATGGCATGCAAGTATCATAGTCGTTCTCCTCTCAGCTATCCATTATATCGGAAATGCGGGAAAATACAAGAAAAACTGAATGTTTAAGAGGCGGTTTAGGATAAAGTCTAAATTGACAGAATATTAACTATTTTATATAATAAAACGGAGTATTAAATGGATGGTGGTAAACTTGGAGCACAGAAAAATATCCCGGGCAGTGATATCAAGACTGCCGAGGTATTACCGGTTTTTGGGGGAACTGCTCGATGCAGGCGTAGAGCGTATTTCGTCCAATGACCTCAGCAAGAAGATGCATGTGACCGCATCGCAGATCCGTCAGGATCTGAACAATTTCGGGGGATTCGGCCAGCAGGGATACGGATATAATGTAAAATATCTGCATTCCGAGATCGGGAAGATCCTCGGACTTAATAAAACCCACAACTTTATTATAATCGGGGCCGGCAACCTGGGACAGGCGCTTGCGAATTATGCCTCTTTTGAGAAGAGCGGATTTGTCCTGAAGAGTCTTTTTGATGTTAATCCCCGGTTGGACGGGATAGCGATCAGGGGGATCCGGGTAAGGATGATGGATGAACTGATCGGCTTCCTTAAGGAGAACGACATTGAGATCGCCGCTCTTACCATACCGAAGTCAAAGGCGGTGGAAGTGGCGGATATCCTGGTAAAGAACGGGATCAAAGCAATCTGGAATTTCGCACATACGGATCTCACGCTTCCAAAAGACGTGATCGTGGAGAATGTACATCTGTCCGACAGCCTGATGCAGCTGTCGTATAATATCAGTCAGAAAGAAAATGTGCGGAAGAAATAGGAAGAAATAATGTCCGATCACAGCCCCGCAGCCTGCTGCGGGGTGTGTTATGAGTAAAAACGGGCGGAAGGAAGGAAACAGCGTATGAGATATCTCCCTGACGGAGTCCAGATGAAACAGGCGGATGAATATACGATCCGCAATATCGGCATCCCTTCGGTTGTCCTGATGGAGCGCGCAGCCCTTCAGACGGTTGCGGTGATGCGGAGCAGGAAAGTGGATGTTTCCCGCGCCCTCGTCGTGTGCGGGAGCGGCAACAACGGCGGGGACGGGTTCGCTGTGGCAAGGCTCCTGGCTGAAGCCGGGGAAGAGCCCGAGATCCTGTTTGCCGGCCGTGAGGAATCCCTGAGCGAAGAATGCAGGCTGCAGAAAGAGATTGCGGAGAAGCTGGGGATCAAACTGTACACAGAACCGCCGGAAAAGGAATATACTGTTATTATAGACGCCGTATTCGGCGTCGGATTAAGCCGTGAGATTGCCGGAAGCTATCTGGAAGTGATCGAATGGATGAACAGCCGGAGATGCAGCAAGGTGGCCGTCGACATCCCGTCGGGCGTGTGCGCCCGTACAGGGAAGATCCTCGGTACGGCGTTCCGTGCGGAACTGACGGTTGCCATGGCCTGTGTCAAAGCCGGCTGTGAATGGTTTCCCGGGAAGGAGTATGCGGGTGAGACGGTTCCGGTCCCGATCGGGATCGACACCGCACGGTTCGGGACGGATCCGGATGTGTGCGTGACCTTTGACCGGGCAGACATTTCCCGGATGCTTCCGCCAAGGAGGGCGGATTCACATAAGGGCAGTTACGGGAAGGTGCTGATGATTACGGGATGCAGCGGCATGGCCGGAGCAGCTTATCTCTCGGCAAAGGCGGCCTACAGCGTGGGCGCCGGACTTGTGCAGATCTTCACACATGAAGATAACCGGGCAGTACTGCAGCAACTTCTTCCGGAGGCGGTCATTTCCTGCTACAGAGATTATAATGAAGAACAGCTGGAAAAGCTTACCGGCCGGGCGGACGTGATCTGCATAGGCTGCGGGCTGGGCAGATCCGGGAATGCAGCGCGCATGCTCGGATTCGTGATGGAACATACCGATAAACCGTGTGTCGTTGACGCGGACGGCCTGAATCTGCTGAGTGAAAATATGGAGCTTCTGGAGCACGCGAAAGCGCCGCTGATCCTGACGCCTCACATGAAAGAAATGTCGCGGCTCACAGGATATGATGTCCGTGCGCTGAAAGACCGGCGGATGGATATTCTGAAAGCCTTTGGCGATCGATATCCGGCCGTGTGCGTGTTGAAGGACAGCCGGACCGTGGTGTATGAGACGGGCAGGCATCCCGTTGTGAACCTGGCCGGAAACAGCGCCATGGCAAAAGGCGGGGCAGGCGATGTGCTGGCCGGTGTGATCACAGGACTTCTCGCCCAGGGCATGGATCCTTATGGGAGTGCGTCCCTCGGGGTCTTTCTCCATGCATGCGGCGGGGATGAAGCCAGAAAAAGAAAAGGAAGCTACAGTGTCCTGGCGCGGGATCTGATCACAGGGATTGAAGTGGTAACAGCAAACGAAGAGGAGAAGAAGTATGACAGAGCATAACCGGGTATGCGCCGAGATTAACCTCGACGCCATCGCTTACAATATGGAACAGATGAAGAAACGGATCGGAGGCCATGCCCGTCTGATCGCGGTTGTCAAGGCGGACGGCTACGGACACGGTGCGGTGCCGGTCGCAGAGATGTTTGAACAGTGCTCCTGGGTGTGGGGCTATGCGGTGGCCTGTCTGGAGGAAGCGGCAGAACTCCGGGAACATGGGATCCGGAAACCGATCCTGGTCCTGGGATGCGTATTTCCGGACCAGTTTGAAGAAATGATCCGTTATGACGTGCGCCCTGCGGTTTATATGGAATCCATGGCGGAGCAGATCTCGCAGGAGGCGGTGCGCCAGGGGAAGGACGCGTTTATTCATATCAAGATCGATACAGGAATGGGTCGGATCGGATTCCCCGCAACCGAAGAGAGCGCGGATGCGGTCGAACGGATCAGCAGGCTTCCCGGGATCCGGATCGAAGGAATGTTCACGCACTTTGCAAAAGCGGATGAGCGGGACAAAACATATACGTTTCTGCAGCATGATCGGTTTGTGAAGATGAAAGAACTGACTGAGAAAAGGCAGATCCATGTTCAGTATTTTGACTGCGACAACAGCGCGGGGATCATTGATTTCCCGGATATGAAGCATGATCTGGCCAGAGCCGGGATCGCCATGTACGGGATGTATCCGTCGGATGAGGTGGACCGGTCGGCGGTGGATCTCAGGCCGGCGTTGTCGCTTGTAAGCCATGTGAGTTTTGTGAAAGACGTGGAGGCGGGCACGCCGATCAGTTACGGGGGAACTTTTGTTTCCGACCGTCCGATGCGGGTGGCCACGATCCCGGTGGGATATGGCGACGGTTATCCCCGGTCGCTCTCCAATAAAGGATATGTGCTCATCCACGGGAAACGCGCAAAGATCCTGGGAAGGGTCTGCATGGATCAGTTCATGGCTGATGTGACGGATATACCGGAGACGGCTTTTATGGACCGGGTTGTGCTCGTGGGCCGGGACGGGGATGAAGAGATCACCGTGGACGGTCTGGCGGCTTTAAGCGGCCGGTTTAATTATGAGTTTGTCTGCTGTCTCGGGAAACGGATCCCGAGAATCTATAAGAAATCAGAAGAATAACCTGAATACGCCCGATGAACATGGGAATACTGAAGGATGCAGGAAGTGCATCAGGTAAGTAGATCGGAGAGTGAATAAGAAACCATGATCAGACGGGGAGATATTTATTATGCTGATCTGAGCCCGGTGGTGGGCTCGGAACAGGGCGGGATAAGGCCGGTGCTCGTGATACAGAACAATGTAGGGAACAGACACAGCCCGACGATTATCTGCGCGGCGATCACATCGAAGATGAATAAGGCAAAACTGCCCACTCATATCGAGATCAGCACAAAAGATTACAGGATCGTCAGGAATTCCGTGATCCTTCTGGAGCAGATCCGCACGATAGATAAGCAGCGCCTGAAAGAGTATGTCTGCCATATCGACGGGACGACGATGCAGAAGGTTGACCGGGCGATCAGAGTCAGTCTGGAACTTGCTACATACTGACTTCTTTACAGAATTCCAAAAGAGTGTTAGAATTGAAAAGCACAGCGTGCAGAGGAAGAAATACGGAAAAGAGGAGAATCTATAAATGTCAGGACATTCAAAGTTTGCCAATATCAAGCATAAAAAAGAAAAAAACGATGCGGCAAAAGGCAAGATCTTTACAAAGATCGGCCGTGAGCTTGCCGTTGCGGTTAAGGAGGGCGGCGGAGCGGATCCGGCGAACAACAGCCGGCTCCGCGATGTGATCGCCAAGGCGAAAGCCAATAATATGCCCAATGACACGATTGAGAGAAACATTAAAAAGGCGGCCGGTGAAGGCGCGGCGGACAACTATGAGCATATTACATATGAAGGATACGGACCGGGCGGAACAGCGATCATTGTCAGAACGCTGACAGACAATAAAAACCGGACGGCGTCCAACGTGCGCAATGCCTTTACAAAAGGAAGCGGAAACGTGGGAACACCGGGATGCGTTTCGTTCATGTTTGATGAAAAGGGACAGATCTTTGTGGCGAAAGAAGACTGCTCCATGGATGCGGATGAACTGATGATGCTCGCCCTTGATGCCGGCGCGGACGACTTTAATGAAGATGAGGAGAGTTATGAGATCCTCACCACACCCGAGGCGTTCAGCGACGTCCGCCTTCAGCTTGAGGAAGCCGGGATTGAGATGGCGCAGGCTGAAGTGACCATGATCCCGCAGACCTATGTGGAACTGACCAGCGAGGATGATATCAGGAATATCCAGAAGACGCTGGATCTGCTGGATGAAGATGATGATGTCCAGGATGTATACCACAACTGGAACGAATAGAAAACAATCTGTACGGATGACAGACAGGAGGAGATACACAGATGAGCAATTACAGAATTGAGACAAAATGCATCCAGTCCGGGTATGAGCCGGGCAACGGCGAGCCGAGGGTGCTTCCGATCTATCAGAGCACCACATTCCGCTATACGAGCAGCGAGCAGATGGGCAGACTCTTTGACCTTGAGGAGTCCGGCTATTTCTATACACGGCTTCAGAACCCGACAAACGACGCGGTGGCAGCGAAGATCTGCGACCTGGAGGGCGGTTTTGCCGCAATGCTGACTTCCTCCGGACAGGCGGCGAATTTCTATGCGATCATGAATATCGCCCAGGCGGGGGACCATATTGTCTGCGCATCCGCGCTGTACGGAGGTACATACAATCTCTATGCGCACACGATCCGCAAAATGGGAGTTGAAGCAACATTCGTTGACCCGGAGTGTTCAGAAGAAGAACTGAATGCGGCGTTCCGCGACAATACGAAGGCCGTGTTCGGCGAGTCCATCGCGAACCCGGCGCTGGTCGTTCTTGACTTCGGGAAATTTGCAAAGGCGGCCCATGCGCACGGCGTACCGTTTATCGTGGACAATACGTTCGCCACGCCGATCAACTGCCGGCCTTTCGAGTGGGGCGCGGATATCGTGACCCATTCCACGACAAAATACATGGACGGCCATGCAGCCTGCGTGGGCGGGGCGATCGTGGACAGCGGCAATTTTGACTGGGAGGCCCACGGGGATAAATTCCCGGGGCTTACTACACCCGATGAGACGTATCACGGCATCGTGTATACGAAGAAGTTCGGAAAAGGCGCATATATCACAAAGGCAACCGCCCAGCTGATGCGCGACCTGGGCTCCATCCAGTCTCCGCAGAATGCGTTCCTTCTGAACATCGGTCTGGAAACCCTTCATCTGAGAGTGCCGAGACACTGTGAGAATGCGCTGAAAGCCGCACAGTACCTTCAGAATCATGAGAAAGTGGCATGGGTAAGCTATCCGTCCCTTCCGGGAGACCGGTATTACGACCTTGCGCAGAAATATATGCCGAACGGAACCTGCGGCGTCCTTACTTTCGGTCTGAAAGGCGGAAGAGAGGCGGCAGTCGAGATGATGGATAAGCTGAAGCTGGTTGCCATCGTTACGCATGTGGCGGATGCGCGAAGCTGCGTTCTCCATCCGGCAAGTCATACGCACCGGCAGATGAACGAGCAGGAACTGATGGAGGCGGGCGTTCAGCCGGATCTGATCCGTTTCAGCGTGGGAATCGAAAATATTGAAGACATCATAGCCGATCTGGAACAGGCATTGAAGTAAACTAAATGGTATGGGTGTATACAATCTGCATCCATACCATTTTTCTGTGTATAGAATCCGGATCTGTTTTTAATACTACCTTTATAAAGAACCGCGGGAAATCCTGCGGAGCGGGGAGGTATTAAAGATGGAGAACGAAAAAAACGAAGGGATAAAGGAATTCGGCTCAACCCGTCTTTCTGACGGAAAGAGCGGTTCCGGGATCGAACTGTTTACGATCATCGGGGAGATCGAGGGCCATGAGGTCCTGAGCGGCAGTACGAAGGCGACAAAGTATGAACATCTTCTGCCGAAGCTTGCCCAGGCGGAAGAAGACGAGAATGTCGAAGGGATCCTGATTCTTCTCAATACGCTTGGGGGCGATGTGGAAGCCGGGCTTGCGATCGCGGAAATGATCGCGTCGCTGAGCAAACCTACAGTTTCCCTTGTGCTTGGCGGGAGCCATTCCATCGGCGGCCCGCTGGCGGTATCGGCGGATTATTCCTTTATTGTGCCGACCGGGACGATGACCATCCATCCGGTCCGCTCTACAGGCATGTTCATCGGTGTGATCCAGAGCTACCGGAATATGGAGAAAACCCAGGACCGGATCATCCGTTTTATCGCAGAGCATTCGAAAATAACTCAGGAGCGGCTTACGGAACTGATGCTTGATCCCACGCAGCTTGTGAAGGATGTGGGGACCATGCTGGAGGGGGAGGAAGCGGTGCGGGAAGGACTTATTGACGCGGTGGGCGGCGTAAGCGATGCGTTTGCAAAACTGCGGGAACTGATCCGGATCGAAAAAAATAATGACATGAAATCCAAATAATGCTATACTGAATAGAGTATGTTTAATTTTCAAGGGGGATTCAGATGGCTGCTAAATCGACAAAACAGCGCAGAAACACAAAAAGCAGACCCAAAAAGAAACCGCAGGATAACGGGCTGAAAGGCGAGATCATTATTCTGGTCTCGCTTGCAGTATGCATCCTGCTTGTATTGAGCAATTTTGGCCTGGGCGGGATCGCGGGGGAGGCGGTCTCATCCGTATTTTTCGGACTGTTCGGTTTCATGGCCTATGTGCTTCCGTTTGTATTTTTTGCACTGACGGCATTTCAGATATCCAATAAAGGCAACACGCATGCATATGTTAAAATTGTTTCAGCGGTCGTTTTATTTCTGCTGCTGACGGCAATCCTTGAACTGATCTTTAACTCCTACACGCCCGGGGCGTCTCTGCTGTCCTATTATAAAGCGGCGGCGGAACACCGGAATGCGGGCGGTCTGACCGGGGGCTGTCTTGTCAGTCTTCTCTGTCCGATGATCGGAGTTGCGGGAACGTATGTTGTGCTTGTTATTTTTTCAGTGATCTGCCTGATTCTTGTGACAGAAAAATCCATGCTTGCCCCGCTCGGGAAGAAGAGCCGGGAAGCCTATGAGGATGCGAAGAAGCGCCGGGCGGAAACCGCTGTGATCCGTGCGCGCAAACGGGAAGAGAAGCGGCAGGAAATGCAGGAAGCGGTACCGGAGTACCGGGCGGGACGTACAACGGCGCGCAGGAACAGAAAGGTATCCGGGGTGTCTTTTGCGACGACGCTGGGTGAAGACAGTAATAAGAAGAGATCAGGAAGAAAATCTCCTGATATTTATGAGTTGAAGCCGGAGAATGTGCCGGCGGAGAACATACCGGAGAACATCATACCGGAAGAAAAAGAGGAACCGGCTTTTGTCATAAACCGTGCGGAGCCGGCGGAACCGTCTCCGGCAGAAGAAAAGCCGGTTGAGATTCCGGCGGCGGAAGAAAAGCCGAAGCGCAGGAACAAGGCAAAAGAGGCGGCGATCGTTTCTGCTGAAACGGAAACCGTAGCTGCCGAGGCAGAGAAACAGGAGCAGAAGCTGGAGCAGCAGTCTGCATACCGCACGCCGCCGATGAGCCTCCTGAAACGTGGGAGAAAGAGCGGCGGGGATTCGGACGCCCATCTGAGGGCAACCGCGCAGAAACTGGAAGAGACCCTGCAGAATTTCGGCGTAGGGGTGCATGTAACAAACGCCAGCTGCGGCCCTTCTGTTACACGGTATGAACTGCAGCCTGACCAGGGCGTAAAAGTCAGCCGGATCGTTGGTCTCGCGGACGATATTAAACTTAATCTTGCCGTGGCGGATCTGAGGATCGAAGCACCGATCCCGGGGAAGGCGGCGGTGGGAATCGAGGTTCCCAACCAGGAGAATACGGCGGTCATGCTCCGGGATCTTCTTGAATCGTCGGAATTTGAAAAGAGCGCCTCACCGATCACATTTGCGGTCGGAAAAGACATCGCGGGCAAGACCGTGGTTGCGGATATAGCAAAGATGCCTCATCTGCTGGTCGCCGGGGCGACCGGCTCCGGTAAATCCGTTTGCATCAACACGCTGATCATGAGCATTATCTATAAATCAGATCCGGACGAAGTGAAACTGATCCTGGTGGATCCGAAGGTTGTGGAGCTGAGCGTATACAACGGGATTCCCCATCTTATGATCCCGGTTGTCACGGATCCGAAGAAAGCGGCCGGCGCCCTGAACTGGGCCGTGGCCGAGATGGAGAAGCGCTACAAGCTTTTCGCCGAATACAATGTCCGCGATCTGAAAGGATTTAATGCGAAGGCAGAACGCGGCGAGACCGGGGAAGAGGTTAAGAAGAAACTGCCGCAGATCGTGATCATAATCGACGAGCTTGCCGACCTGATGATGGTGGCTCCGGGCGAGGTCGAAGGCGCCATCTGCCGTCTGGCACAGCTTGCCAGAGCGGCCGGCCTGCACCTCGTACTTGCGACCCAGCGTCCTTCGGTCAATGTCATTACGGGTCTCATCAAAGCGAATATGCCTTCAAGGATCGCGTTCGCCGTGTCATCAGGAGTGGATTCCCGTACGATCATTGATATGAACGGCGCGGAGAAGCTGCTCGGGAAGGGCGATATGCTGTTCTATCCTTCGGGTTATCCGAAGCCGGTGCGCGTGCAGGGATCCTTCGTATCAGACAAAGAGGTTCAGGATGTGGTTGAGTTCCTGCTGAAAAATAATGCGGGAACCATCTACAATAATGAACTTGAAGAACACATGAATTCCAACGCCGCACTGGCCGATCCCGGCGCATCTTCCGACGGAGGCGACGACAGGGATACATATTTTGCGGACGCCGGAAAACTGATCATTGATAAAGACAAAGCATCCATCGGCATGCTTCAGCGGATGTTCAAGATCGGATTCAACCGGGCGGCCCGGATCATGGATCAGCTGGCGGATGCCGGCGTCGTCGGTCCGGAGGAGGGGACAAAGCCCCGGAAGGTGCTGATGACGGCGGAAGAATTTGAGGAATATATGAGCAACAGCCGCTCCTGACAGGCGGCAGGATATATATTGATTCATCAGAAAAGGAGAGAGGAAAATGAAAACGGATATTGAGATCGCTCAGGAGGCAGCGCTGGAACACATCCGGGATGTTGCCGCAAGTATCGGTATTGAAGACGAGGACCTGGAGTATTACGGAAAGTATAAGGCAAAACTTTCCGATGAACTGTGGGACAAGATAAAAGATAATAAAGACGGAAAGCTTGTGCTTGTCACAGCGATCAATCCGACTCCGGCCGGAGAGGGAAAGACGACGACAACCGTGGGTCTCGGACAGGCAATGGCAAAACTGAATAAAAAGGCGCTGATTGCCCTTCGTGAACCCTCTCTCGGGCCCTGCTTCGGCATCAAGGGAGGCGCGGCGGGCGGCGGATACGCACAGGTCGTTCCAATGGAAGATCTGAATCTTCATTTTACCGGTGATTTCCATGCCATCACTTCCGCCAACAATCTGCTGGCGGCCATGCTTGACAACCATATCCAGCAGGGCAATGCTCTGAGGATCGATCCCAGACAGGTTGTGTGGAAACGCTGCCTGGATATGAACGACCGCGTGCTCCGCAATATTGTTGTCGGCCTCGGCAACAAGATGGACGGAATGGTGCGGGAGGATCATTTCGTGATCACGGTGGCATCCGAGATCATGGCAATCCTCTGTCTGGCGGATGATCTTGCGGATCTGAAAAAGCGTCTGGCCCGGATCGTCGTGGCATATAACTTTGACGGGGATCCGGTCACGGCGGAAGATCTGAACGCGACAGGCGCAATGGCGGCGCTTCTCAAAGATGCGATCAAACCGAACATCATCCAGACGCTGGAGCATACGCCGGCCCTTGTACACGGGGGGCCGTTCGCCAATATCGCCCACGGATGCAACAGCGTGCGGGCGACGAAGATGGCGCTGAAACTCAGCGATATCACGATCACAGAAGCCGGATTCGGTGCGGATCTTGGGGCGGAGAAGTTCTTTGACATCAAATGCCGCATGGCGGGGCTCAAACCGGATGCGGTCGTGCTGGTTGCAACAGTCCGTGCGCTGAAATACAACGGCGGCGTTCCGAAGGCGGATCTGGCGCAGGAGAATCTGGACGCCCTGGCGAAAGGGATCGTGAATCTTGAAAAGCATATTGAGAATATACAGAAGTATGACGTGCCGGTTATCGTGACGCTCAACTCCTTTGTGACAGATACAGAGGCGGAAAATGAGTTTATCCGCAGATTCTGTGAGGACAGAGGCTGTGAATTCGCACTTTCCGAAGTGTGGGAAAAAGGCGGAGAGGGCGGCATCGCCCTGGCGGAAAAAGTATTGTATACACTGGAAAATAAGGAGAGTCATTTCCATCCGCTCTATGAGGACGGCCTGTCCATCCGGGAGAAGATCGAGAAAGTGGCCGGAGAGATCTACGGCGCGGACGGAGTTGTCTATGAACCGGCGGCGCAGAAGCAGATCGACCGGATCGAGGCGATGGGCTTCGCATCGTTCCCTGTCTGCATGGCAAAGAATCAGTATTCGCTGTCCGATGACGCGAAGAAACTGGGCCGTCCGTCCGGATTCGACATTCACATCCGCGAGGTATATGTCAGCGCCGGTGCGGGATTTGTCGTGGCGCTGACGGGCGCGATCATGACCATGCCGGGCCTGCCGAAAGTTCCGGCGGCAAACGGGATTGATGTTACAGAAGACGGAAAGATTACAGGACTGTTTTAGGATAGAAGGGATAATTGATGTCACAGTTAATTGATGGAAAGAAAATCTCTCAGCAGATAAAAGACGAGCTGAAAGAAGAGGTACAGAGACTTAAGGATAACGGGAAGAACGCCTGCCTGGCCGTGGTCCAGGTCGGCACGGATCCGGCTTCGACGGTCTATGTCAATAATAAAAAGAAAGCCTGCGCCTACATCGGCATCGAATCAAGGGCATATGAGCTTCCGGAAGAGACGACGGAGGAAGAACTTGTCGCGCTTGTGGAACGGCTGAACATGGATGATACGGTAAACGGGATCCTGGTGCAGCTTCCGCTTCCGGTTCATATAGATGCGGACCGCATTATCCGCACGATCTCACCGGACAAAGATGTGGACGGCTTCCATCCGGTCAGCGTGGGCCGGCTCTGGATCGGCGAAAAGGGTTTCCTTTCCTGTACGCCGGCGGGCATCATCCAGCTTCTGAAACGATCCGGCATCGGGATCGAAGGCAAAGAGTGCGTTGTGATCGGCAGGAGCAATATTGTCGGGAAGCCGATGGCAGCCCTTCTTCTCCGTGAGAACGGGACGGTAACCGTTGCACATTCCAGAACAAAGGATCTGAAGGAAGTGGCAAAACGCGCGGACATCCTGATCGTGGCGATCGGGAAAAAGAAGTTCATTACATCGGAATATGTAAAAGAAGGTGCGGTGGTCATTGACGTGGGCATGCACCGTGATGAGAAGAATCATCTGTGCGGAGATGTGGATTTTGATAATGTTGAGCCGCATACATCTGCGATCACACCGGTTCCCGGCGGGGTCGGACCGATGACGATCGCAATGCTGATGGATAATTGTGTTGAAACAATGCGTACTCAGGAGGAGAGATCATGATATGTACTCGTTGCGGAGCGGAATTTTCGGATGACAGAATGATCTGTCCGGTATGTGGGGCAGAAGTGCAGATTGTTCCGGACTATAATCCGCTTGATGATGTCCTTGCCCAGGAGGTCAGGGGATCGGTCGAGGGTGCGACACGTCAGATACCGTCGGAAAGCGTCAGAAGATACAGAAGAGATACCGTAACGCAGAATGTGAATTCGACGCGCGTACTGAATCCGGAAGAAATGGACCGGATCCGTGATGGAAGGATGACCGGAACCCGGCGTCCGTCCGGTACGGCGCCGCAGTCCCGCCGGAATACCGGCGAGGTAAAACGTGCCCGTCAGGACACTGTCGAGCTGAGGCGCCAGCGTCAGCAGAAACGTCTGGAGGCGGCAAAGCGGAAGCGCAGAAGGCTTCTGATCACCCTTTTTGTGATTCTGGCCGTGATAGTTGCCGGAGTGGTCACCGTGTATCAGAATTCCTATACATCCATGATAAATAAAGGATATCGTGAGATTCAGAGCAGAGATTATGCGGCGGCTGAAAATTATTTTAAACGCGCGATCGTAAAGGACGAGTCCCGCCCGGAAGCTTACACCGGATATGCGAAGCTTTATACAGATCAGGGCGACACGGAAAGCGCGGAGAACGTATTTCTCTCTGCAATTGAATCCCAGCCGACCAATGCGCAGCTCTATCAGGCGGCCATTGATTTTTACATGGAAATGGAACAGCCCGGGAAGGTATCGGTCCTGCTGAACAACTGTGAGGATGACGGCGTTTTGAAAGCGGTTGCGGACTATATTTCTGCGGCACCGGTTTTTTCGCCGGAGGAAGGAAGCTTTACAGAGGTTCAGGAGATTACTATCACATCCGAAACCGGAGGAGACATTTATTACACAACGGACGGAACTGATCCGACGGCGGCTTCCGGCACCCGGTATACCGAACCGGTTCTTCTTCAGAAGGAAGGAGAGGTTGAGATCCGCGCCATCGCAGTTAATAAAAACGGAATTCCCAGCGTTGTATCGTCAGCGGAGTATAAGATTGAATTCCCGATCGTGAATGCACCGGCGGTAACGCCGTCCACCGGACAGTATACGGAGCCGACGCAGATCACGATTACGGTTCCGGAAGGCTATACGGCGTATTATACGATGGACGGATCCACACCGGATCCCTCGTCATCCTCAACGGAAAAATACACCGGACCGGTTGACATGCCGGAAGATACGCAGACGATCTTTAATGCGATCCTTGTCAATGACCAGAACGGCAAGGCCACAGATATGACGACGAGGAACTATATTACAACAGAGTAACGCTTGCCAACATGCCTGATTTAGCGTATGATAGGGAAGATGATTTATTCGAGGAGGAAGACCATGTATCAGATCATGAAAAAAGAAGTACTGGCCGACAAGATCTTTCTGATGGATGTACACGCACCGCGTGTGGCTCAGCACTGTGAGCCGGGTCAGTTTGTTATTGTAAAAATGGATGAAAAAGGCGAGCGTGTCCCGCTGACGATCTGTGATTATGACCGGGAAGCCGGCACGATCACCATCGTTGTGCAGGAGGTGGGCGCGTCCACAACAAAGATGAGCAGCCTGGAAGAGGGGGATTACTTCCGTGATTTCACCGGACCGCTCGGATGTCCTTCCGAGTTTGTCCACGAAGATATGGAAACACTGAAAAACAAGAAGATCCTTTTCGTAGCCGGCGGTGTGGGCGCGGCGCCCGTATATCCGCAGGCAAAGTGGCTCTTTGAACACGGCGTGAAGGCGGATGTGATCGTCGGCGCCAAGACAAAGGATATGCTGATCCTTGAGGATGAGATGAAAGCCGTATCAGGCAGTTACTATCCATGTACGGACGACGGCTCCTACGGCCATGCCGGAATGGTCACAACTATGGTGGAAGAGCTTGTAAATAACGGGCATCAGTACGACGTCTGCGTGGCCATCGGACCGATGATCATGATGAAGTTCGTCTGTCTCCTGACAAAGAAGCTGGAGATCCCGACCATCGTCAGCATGAACCCGATCATGGTGGACGGTACGGGAATGTGCGGCGCCTGCCGTCTGCAGGTGGGCGATGAGATCAAATTCGCATGTGTGGACGGACCGGAATTCGACGGACATCTTGTAGATTTTGATCAGGCGATGAAGAGAAGCCGTATGTATAAGACTCAGGAAGGACGGGCGCTTCTGAAACTCCAGGAGGGCGACACCCATCATGGCGGATGCGGACATTGCGGAGGTGACGAATAATGGCTGATATGTTAAAAAAAGTACCGGTGAGAGAGCAGGATCCGAAGGTCCGTGCGACAAACTTTGATGAGGTCTGCCTTGGTTACAATAAGGAAGAGGCAATGGAAGAGGCGGAAAGATGCCTCAACTGCAAGAATGCGAAATGCATCCAGGGATGTCCGGTAGCCATCGATATCCCGGCGTTTATCCATGAAGTAAGAGAAGGAAACATTGAAGAAGCCTATAAGGTGATTGGAAAGTCCAGCGCGCTTCCGGCGATCTGCGGCCGTGTCTGTCCGCAGGAGTCCCAGTGCGAGGGAAAATGCATCCGGGGCATCAAGGGAGAACCGGTCTCCATCGGAAAACTGGAGCGGTTCGTGGCGGATTACGCGCTTGAGAACGACATCAAACCGGTGGGTGCAGAGACGAAAAACGGACACAAGGTTGCCGTGATCGGTTCCGGCCCGTCCGGTCTTACATGCGCCGGCGATCTGGCGAAAATGGGTTATGATGTAACGGTATTCGAAGCCCTGCATGAACTGGGCGGCGTACTTGTATACGGCATCCCGGAATTCCGTCTTCCGAAACAGAAGGTCGTGGCAAAAGAGATCGAGAAGGTAAAAGAACTTGGCGTAAAATTCGAGACCAATGTAGTCATCGGAAAGTCGACGACCATTGACCAGCTGATGGAAGAAGAAGGATTCGAGGCCGTATTCATCGGATCCGGCGCGGGTCTCCCGATGTTCATGGGCATCCCGGGAGAGAACGCCAATGAAGTATTCTCGGCAAATGAGTATCTGACGAGAAGCAACCTGATGAAGGCTTTTGATGATTCTTACGACACACCGATCGCTGCCGGAAAGAAAGTGGCGGTCGTGGGCGGCGGAAACGTGGCCATGGATGCCGCGAGAACGGCGCTGCGTCTCGGAGCGGACGTACATATCGTGTACAGAAGGAGTGAGGCGGAGCTTCCGGCCAGAGTGGAAGAGGTGCATCACGCAAAAGAAGAGGGCGTGATCTTCGATCTTCTGACCAATCCGACGAAGATCAATGTGGATGAGAACGGAAATATTAAAAGCATGACCGTGATCAAAATGGAACTGGGCGAGCCGGATGCATCCGGAAGAAGACGTCCGGTGGAGATCCCGGGCTCTGAATATGATATTGAAGTTGATACGGTGATCATGTCTCTTGGAACTTCACCGAACCCGCTCATCTCTTCAACGACAAAGGGACTGGAGACAAACCGCAGGAAATGCATCGTTGCGGATGAGGAGAACGGACAGACGTCCAAAGAAGGCGTGTTTGCCGGCGGAGACGCCGTGACCGGCGCGGCGACGGTCATCCTTGCGATGGGTGCAGGAAAGGCCGGTGCAAAAGGAATTGACGAATATCTTAAAAATAAAAATGCATAGGCAGTTATAAAAAAGCAGGGATCCGCGGATCCCTGCTTCTGACATGGATGGTCTATTTTTTCCTTCTGCGATATTTCTCTTCGCAGTATTTGCACCGGTAGATCTGATTCTCTTCATCTGTGAGAACGAATATATGATCCAGGCCCTGTTCGATGGATGTGATGCAGCGCGGGTTTTTGCAGCGGATCACATTGCGGATTTCTTTGGGCAGTTTCAGATTTTTCTTCTCGACAATCTTTTCATTTTCAATAATGTTGATCGTAATATTGTGATCAATGAATCCGAGGATGTCGAGATCCATGAAATCAATGGGGCATTCGATCTTGATGATGTCTTTTTTTCCCATTTTGTTGCTCTTTGCATTCTTGATGATCGCCACACAGCAGTCCAGTTTGTCGAGGTGCAGATATTTGTAGATATCCATACTCTTTCCGGCCTCAATGTGATCGAGCACGAAACCTTCGGAGATGCTCCCTACATTCAGTGTATTTTTTACCATAGCTCTTTCCTTTCTCTGTATCAGAATCCTGTTGTTATCGTGAATCGTAAGTAAGATCCCCGTCAGTCTACATGGATGTCAAGAAGTGTGAGGATCAGCGCCATGCGGACGTATACGCCGCACTGTGCCTGATGGAAGTACGCGGCGCGCGGATCGTCGTCAACCTCTACGGAGATCTCGTTTACTCTCGGAAGCGGATGAAGGACATACATATCTTCCGGGGCAAGCTTCATTTTCTGCTTGTCCAGGATATAGAAGTCTTTCATTCTTACATAATCTTCTTCATTGAAGAAACGTTCCTTCTGGACACGGGTCATGTACAGGATGTCAAGTTCCGGAAGGGCGTCCTCCAGACGTACCACTTCTTCGTAGGGAACATTGTTCCGGTCCAGTACATCGTGGCGTACATATTCCGGAAGGCGGAGCTCCTCCGGGGAGATCAAGATGAACCGGATCCCTTCGTATCTTACCAGCGCGTTGATCAGAGAGTGGACGGTGCGTCCGAATTTCAGGTCGCCGCAGAGACCGATGGTCATGTTGTTCAGACGGCCTTTCAGGCTCTTGATCGTGAGCAGGTCGGTCAGCGTCTGGGTCGGGTGCTGATGTCCGCCGTCGCCCGCATTGATCACCGGAATGGAAGAGTGCTGTGCCGCAACCATCGGCGCGCCTTCCTTCGGATGTCTCATTGCGCATATATCTGCGTAACAGGAGATCACACGGATCGTATCCGCAACGCTCTCGCCTTTGGAAGCGGAGCTGGAGTCTGCAGAAGCGAATCCCATCACGCTTCCGCCCAGGTTCAGCATAGCTGCCTCATGGCTCAGACGGGTTCTGGTACTCGGCTCGTAGAAGAGCGTCGCCAGTTTCTTTCCCTCGCAGGCATGGGCGTATTTTGCAGGATTCGCCTCGATATCCTGTGCGATGTCCAGCAGTTTGTCAAGTTCTTCCACTGAAAAGTCCAGTGGGCTCATCAAATGTCTCATAAATGTCCTCCTTAAAATAAAGTGCATATTTATCCTGTTCAGATGATCCGGCAATTAATTGTCTGTTGCTATCTGTACTGCAGCAGTTCTTCAACTGCTTTGCGCTTCGGCGCATCCGGTTCAATATCCGGATATCCGAGTGCGATCAGCGCGCCCAGTTCCTGATCCTCAGGGATCCCGAGCAGCCCTGCAATCCCGTCTTCATCGAAAACGCCCATGATCACTGTACCCAGCCCTTTGTCCCATGCAGCGAGGCAGAAGGTCTGGCATGCCACGCCCACGTCAAACATCTGCCAGCGGTCGCCTTTTCTGGTCGTAAAAGATCCGTCGCGCTCATAGCCGCATCTGCCTTTTTTAAAGGTGACAGCCATAAGGACGGGGGCCTGGCGGATGATTTTTGAATTATAATCCGGGGTGAATCTGTCCGCGATCTCATTTTGAAGAGAAGGATCTTCGATAGCGATATAGCGGGTGATCTGAGTATTTTTCCACGAAGGGGAATAAGAAGCCAGAGAAACAACAGAATCAATAACAGAATGGTCAACCTTGTCAGATTTATATTTTCGGATGCTTCTTCGGGTTTTTAAACATTCAGTAACGTTCATTTGTGTACCTCCGTAAATTCTCCACATAATCATATACTAAAATGAGACCATTTTCAACTCCAAACTGGATATTATAAGTAGATTTTCCGGTAAAAATGTACTATACTGATTTAGTGCATAAACGCAGTAAAGCGGATAAGCGCGCTGTGTTCAGGAAGGAGCTTAAAGCATGGAATCACTCGAAGTACTAAGAAAAGAACTGGACCGGATCGACGATCAGATCGCCGCGCTCTATGAGCAGCGGATGGATGTATGCGGACAGGTCGGTGAATATAAAGTGAAAACAGGCCGGAAGGTGTTTGACCGTCAGCGGGAGAAAGAAAAGCTCGCGGACGTGGCGTCAAAGGTTTCCGGGGATTTCAATAAAAAAGGGATCCAGGAAGTCTATCAGCAGCTCATGTCCATGAGCCGGAAACTGCAGTATCAGCAGCTGGTGGAGGCCGGCGCGCTGGGACGGCTTCCCTTTATCCGGATCGACGGCATTGATAAGGAGAATGCCCGGGTCGTCTTCCAGGGAACGGAAGGGGCTTACGGACAGGCGGCCATGCAGCAGTATTTCGGGAAAGAGGTGAACTGCTTCCATGTGCGGACATTCCGGGAGGCCATGGAGGCCATCGAAGAGGGGGCTGCCGACTATGCGGTGCTGCCCATTGAGAACTCCACGGCAGGACCGGTGATCGAGATGTACGATCTTCTGGATGAATTTGAAAATTATATCGTGGCGGAGACCATCCTGCCGGTGGTCCATACGCTGGCCGGACTGCCGGGCGCGAAGATTTCGGATATCAGCCGGGTGTATTCCAAAACCGAGGCCCTGATGCAGACGAGCCGGTTCCTGGATGACCATCCCGACTGGCAGCGGATCAGCGTGGTCAATACCGCCGTGGCGGCGAAGAAGGTCCTGGAGGAAAACGACATCTCCCAGGCGGCGGTATGCAGCGCCTGTGCGGCAGATGTGCACGGCCTGTCCGTGCTGGTGGACGGGATCAATGACGACGCGGACAATTCAACGCGCTTTATCGTGGTGACCAACCAGAAAGTGTATTTAAAGGACGCCTCCAAGATCAGCATCCGGTTTGAACTGCCGCACCGGAGCGGTTCTCTGTACGGGATCCTGTCACACTTTATCTACAATGACCTGAATATGACAAAGATCGAGTCCAGACCGATAAAAGGACGGCCGTGGGAATACTGCTTTTTCGTGGATTTCGAAGGCAATCTGGAAGATCCGGCAGTGAAAAATGCGATCCGGGGACTCCGGGAAGAGGCCCAGAACCTGAAGATCCTGGGAAATTATTAGGAGGAAGATGTCCGATGCGTACCAATGAACTGATGTTATATAAAAATATGGAATACGGGAAGATCCTGAAGGATATGACCTTCCTGATGGAGAACCACGGGAATGATTACTATGACCGGGAAGATCTGAGGAGTCTGCTTTTCGAGTGCGTAAATGAGCTGCTGGAACTGTCTGTGAGCCACGGGTTTGAGGGGAATCTCTGGCACACTTACCTTACATTTCTCCTCGTAAATGACGAGAACGCCTACAGCACCTCCTGCGAGATCGTGGGCGCTGTGGAGGGCAGCATCAATGAGATCGCACTTCATGACTTCGGGATCTTCAAAGAACTCTTTGATTACGACTTTACAGAACTTGAGATGAACCTGGGGGCAGGATGCATCCGGGTGCTGATGGATTACCACGGCGCAAGCCGCACAGGGAAAGTGTTCAACCGCCGGGTGCGGGACCGGATCTGTACGCTTGCCGGAGCGCTGGGCTGTTCGTCTGATGTGCAGGATTTCAAGGATAAGATGACCCAGTTCTACAAGGAGTTCGGCGTGGGTAAACTGGGCCTTCACAAGGCCTTCCGCATCGAGCATCCGGAAGGCGGCGACATGGAGATCATGCCCATCACCAATATTGCCCATGTCCATCTGGACGACCTGGTGGGGTATGAGATCGCCAAAAAGAAACTGATCGACAATACCGAGGCATTCGTAAAAGGCCGAAGGGCCAACAACTGTCTGCTCTTCGGCGATGCCGGGACGGGAAAATCATCTTCCATCAAAGCCATCCTGAACCAGTATTACGATCAGGGTCTTCGCATGATCGAAGTGTATAAGCACCAGTTTAAAGACCTGAACGATGTGATCGCCCAGGTCAAAAACCGGAATTACAAGTTCATCATCTATATGGATGATCTTTCATTTGAAGAGTTTGAGATTGAGTATAAATATCTGAAAGCTGTGATCGAGGGCGGCCTGGAGCGGAAGCCGGAAAACGTGCTCATCTACGCGACCTCCAACCGCCGGCACCTGATCCGGGAAACTTTTAAGGACAAGGCGGACCGGGACGAGGAGCTTCACACAAACGATACGGTCCAGGAAAAACTCTCTCTGGTGGCCCGGTTCGGTGTGACCATCTACTTCGGTTCCCCGGACAAAAAAGAGTTCCAGGAGATCGTGCGCGTGCTGGCGCAGCGCGGCGGCATAGACATGCCGGAAGAGCAGCTGCTTCTCGAGGCCAATAAGTGGGAACTGGCCCATGGCGGATTGTCAGGAAGGACGGCACAGCAGTTTATCGACTATCTGCTGGGGAAGGAAGGGTAAATTCCTGTTTATCGGACTGAGTGTCAAAGCACAGCGTTGAATACTGCAAAAGAATTTTATCAGAATGCGGATTCACGGAATAAGGGATAAAACCTTCCCGTTTCCGGTTCCGCAGCTTAAGAAAAACTACAAAAACGGAACACTGACAAAAAACAGGAGCAGAGATGAAGAACTCGCATTTGCTCAGACAACTTCATCTCTGCTCCTAAAGTCAGCGCTCCGTTTTTTACTTTTTCTACAGCCGCTCCACAGTCACCGGTACGGCTTTATCCCTTATTTCGTGAAAGTTGCATCCGATGGAAATTCTTCTGAGATTCTGTGCTGGGGTTACCCGGATCAGTTCGATAAACAATAACCAAAGAATGTGTCGGGAATGGGGCGGAATCCGGACCGCAGAGAGGCTTTTCTTGCTTGTCTGTATCATATCTGCAGGATCAGGGTGCGTCAAGGCTGCGCAGCACCCAAAGGGCAAGGCCTTGACGCGCCCAGATCTCTGCAGATTATAATCAATCAAGCAAGACAAAGTCTCATTCTGACCGTAACCGGTTATAAAAATACACATTCCTTCTTCAATACCTTTCTTTTAATGGAAACCGCATAAAGGATTTACGGTTAAAAAATAGCATTTACATATTTAGTCCGTATTTTTTTGAATTTCTGTACGGTTAATATAAAGAAATCAACTATTCCGTCGGTATGATTTAGCAAGTGCATACGGACCCATTTTACGATTCCTGTATTTCGTCCGTATTTTGACGAGTTGATATACGGTCTAAATGTCCATTTTAGAT
>DWUU01000019.1 GCA_019120575.1 Candidatus Mediterraneibacter quadrami | reverse complement strand
CACAGATAGAACTGGCAGAGAAACTGGGAATCACGGATCGTGCGGTATCGAAATGGGAATCCGGGCGTTCTATGCCGGATCTGTCATTGCTTCAGCCTCTTAGTCATGTGCTGGAAATTGACGTGAATGATCTGCTAAATGGCGAAATTATTTCAGGAGATACATATAGAAAAAAGAGCGGGGAAAATCTGATCAGTCTTGCCGAGTTGAATCGCCTGAAAAGTTTTAGATACGGATATATCGGATTTTATCCGTTGGCCATATTGCTTCTTATTTACTGCCTGATAAAACATATTGAAAGCGCCGGGATTTTGTCGCTTATTGTTGTATACAGTACGGCGGTTTATTATTTCAGATACCGGACGGCAAAAGATGTAATGTCACTCATTATTGTTATATGCGGGATTATTGGTACGGCGGGGTGCCTGGCGGGATTTCTGCTACAGACATGGTAATGCAGAGAAGATAATCGAGTGTACACATGCTATTGGCGGCTCTTATAAACAAAAAACAGTAAAAACGCAGTGCAAGCAGTATTATAGCTGTTGATTTCTTCCATTCAGAGAAGCAATGTGATATAATCCTCGACTGGTAATCTGACAAAAGATATTTTCTAAGGAGAGTAAACAAATGAAAAAACTGATCGAAGAATTTAAGGCATTTGCCCTTCGTGGAAACATGATGGACATGGCAGTCGGTGTTATCATAGGTGGTGGTTTTACAGGAATCGTTACCTCGCTTACAGATAACTTCATCAACCCGATCCTGAACGTGGTAACAGGAGCAGAGACGTACACACTTCAGAATGTGATGGGTTTTGCATCCAAATTCATTTCTGACTTTGTAAACTTCCTTATCCTGGCATTCGTCCTGTTCATTCTTCTTAAGGCAGTGAACAAGCTGATGTCACTGGGACAGAAGAAAGAGGAGCCGGCAGCTCCGATTACGAAACAGTGTCCGTACTGCTTAAGCGAGATCCCGCTTGAGGCGACACGCTGCCCGCACTGTACATCTGTTCTGGAAGAAAAGGAAGCGTAGGAACTTCCTTTATAAACTGTTTCGGAGTCATGCCGTATTTTTTCCTGAATTCCCGGTAGAAGTACGAGAGGTTGGAAAACCCGCATGACAGAGAGACTTCAAGCACTGACTTGCCGCCCTGCGCTAAGCGCGAGGCGGCTTTTTCCAATCTCAGGTTCTTGATATACTCCAGGCAGGACATGCCGGTATATTTCTTAAAAAAGCGCATAAAATGATACTCGCTGAAGAAGCACAGCCGCGCAAGCTGCGGGATGGTCAGTTCTTCAGAATAGTGTTCTCCGATATATTCCAGGACAAGCTTCAGTTTGGCAGTGCGCTCATCTTCGGGCTGTGGACGCATTTCGGCTGTCTGACGGTATGGAAGAAGCACAGAAAGCGCGCAGAGAAGAAGCGCTTTTAGCATCATTTCATATCCTTCTTTTTTTTCTTCATATGCCTGATCCATTGCACAGATGATTTCACGCAGTTTTTTGTAAGCCGGATGATCCGGGCGTATGACGCAGGGGAGGGTCAGCGTGTGATGACTGATCGGTTTCAGATACCGGACGGTACAGATGTCGGCAGTACTTGTGGTGAGAAAATCCATGTGGAAGACAAAGGTTGTGGAAGTCATCTCTGTTCCGGCCGGCGTGCTGATCGAATGGAGTTCTGCCGGGGGGATGAACAGGATGTCTCCCTGTGCGATATTGTATGAATCAAGGTGGATATGATAGGTGCATGCTCCCTTTGTGATCAGTGTGAGTTCTGCCTCTTCATGCCAGTGTGCTGCAGTGACAGGATATAGATCTGAAAGAATGGTGATATATCGTTTTAGCGGGAACATAACTTCTCCATGTTGAGCCTGTTCTTTCTGTGCGGGTGAAAGATTCCATTTATAATCCATATGAATTACCTCCTTCTTTATTGCGCGGCTTTGTCAGAGCCCTGCCGTTCTGAGATCATTCTTCTGACAAAAAAGCAGGATCATATAATAAATGCAAATGATTGTGCAAGAATATGAGTAAGATTAAGAATATAATAACAGCATCATACAAAAAATGCAATCTGAAAGGAGAATAATGATATGAGCAGAAAATGGTGGCATGACAAGGTTGCCTATCAGATCTATCCGAAGAGTTTCATGGACACAAACGGAGACGGGATTGGGGATCTCAGAGGTGTGATCTCAAAGCTGGATTATCTGAAAGAGCTTGGAGTTGATATTATCTGGCTTTCACCGATCTATCAGTCTCCTTTTGTGGATCAGGGCTATGATATATCGGATTATTATAAGATTGCGGAAGAGTTCGGTACAATGGAAGAGTTTGATGAACTGCTTGCCGAGACAAAGAAGCGGGATATGTATGTACTGATGGATCTCGTGGTCAATCATTGTTCGGATAAACATGAATGGTTTCAGAAAGCGCTTGCAGATCCATACGGAAAATATGCCGGATATTTTCATTTTGTAAAAGGAAAAGACGGGAAAGAACCGAGCAATTACCGCTCCTATTTTGGCGGGAGCGCATGGGAACCGGTGCCGGGGACAGACATGTATTATCTTCATATGTTTGCCAGAGAGCAGCCCGATCTGAACTGGGAGAATCCGGCGCTCAGAGAGGAAATTTATAAGATGATCAACTGGTGGCTGGACAAAGGACTGGCAGGTTTCCGTATTGACGCGATCATCAATATTAAAAAGGATCTGGATTTTCCGTCTTATGAGCCTGACGGACCGGACGGCCTTGTCTGCTGTGTGAAAATGGTTGAAGAAGTGGAAGGCGTCGGGGAATATTTTGAGGATATCAAAAAGAATACATTTGCAAAATATGATGCGTTTACTGTGGCAGAGGTCTTTAATATGAAAGACGATGAACTTGGCGAATTTATCGGAGAAAAAGGCCATTTTTCCACGATGTTTGATTTCAGCGCCCACATGCTGGCGCAGGGTGATAAAGGCTGGTATAACAGCAGAAAACCGGAATTTAAGGCGTGGCGCAGTACGATCTTTGATGCGCAGCTCTGTCTGCAGAAAGTGGGTCATGCGGCAAACATCATTGAGAACCATGATGAACCAAGAGGGGCGAGCCGTTTCCTCCCGGAACATGCCCGGAATGAAGCGGGGAAAAAGATGCTGGCGACGACATTCCTGTTTCTCTATGGAATCCCGTTCATTTATCAGGGGCAGGAGATCGGCATGACGAACTGCCGTAAAAATGATATCTCAGAATATGATGACATCAGTACGCTGGATCAGTACCAGGAAGCGCTTGCGGCCGGATGTACTGAAGAGCAGGCGCTGGAGTGCTGTTATGAAAACAGCCGGGATAATGCCCGCACTCCCATGCAGTGGAGCGATGGTGAGAATGCCGGATTTACAACAGGTACACCGTGGCTTCCGGTGAATCCGAACTATACGGAGATCAACGTGAAAGACCAGGAAAGCCGTCCGGATTCTGTGCTTAATCATTACAGAAAACTTACGGCGCTGAAGAAATCTCCGGAATATAAAGAAGTGTTTACTTACGGGAGATTTATCCCGGATCATGAAGATCAGGAAGGAATCTTCGCATACCACAGAAAAACAGATGAGCAGGATATCCTGGTGGCGGCGAACTATGGTACAGAACCGTGCACGCTGAAGATGAACAATGCTTCGGCAAAAGTGCTGTTATCCAATGTGGGAACAGAAGATGTTCGTGGGCAGGAGATCGCAGAGACCGGAGCGGTTACACTGGAGAGCTGCGAGGCTGTCGTCCTCCTGCTGGGGTAAGCGTTTTGTAAAATAGAGGTCTGACCGGTAAATTTAAACTTGTTATTTAGGCAGACTTCCTATAAAATAGAATTACATGCTATTGTCGAATCGATAAAGCGGCTGCGTATGCGGCCGCTTTTCGTTGCGGCAGAAAGATGCCGTGTGCTGCATGAAAGAGGTTAAAGGAATGGAGAGATATAATTTATGGACGGTTCAATGTTTATCGGGACCTGGTGGGCGCTGATCCCGCCGCTTCTGGCGATTGTACTCGCCTTTGTGACAAAAGAGGTATACAGTTCCCTGTTTCTTGGCGTGGCAGCCGGAGCGCTTCTTTACAGCGGGTTCCACCCGTGGAATTCTTTTGTGAACTTCTTTGAGATCATGAAGAACAGTATGAATCTGAATATTCTGATCTTTGATGTGCTTCTGGGGATGATCATCGTGCTGATGGCAAAGACCGGCGGCTCTGCCGCCTACGGGAAATGGGCGGGTACGAAGATCCGGTCTAAAAAGAGCGCCCTGCTGGCGACGACGGGGCTCGGCATCCTGATCTTTGTGGATGATTATTTTAACTGCCTGACAGTGGGATCAGTGATGCGCCCGGTGACGGACCAGTACAAAGTGTCGCGGGCGAAACTGGCTTATATAATAGATTCCACAGCGGCCCCGGTGTGCATCATCGCGCCGATCTCCAGTTGGGCGGCCGCGGTCAACTCCTATGTTCCGGAAGATGCGGGAATCACCGGATTCCAGCTTTTCCTGCGGACGATCCCTTATAATCTGTACGCGATCCTGACACTTTTCATGGTGATCTTTATCACGGTGACGGCCTTCGATTTCGGCCTGATGAAAAAGCATGAAGATAATGCAGCGAAAGGGGATCTTTTTACAAGCGGTGCGGAGGAATTTGAACAGATATCCGAAGACGAGGTCAATCCGAACGGCAAGGTGATCGATCTGGTGCTTCCGGTGGCGGTTCTGATCGTTTCGGCAATAGGAGCCATGATCTATACCGGGTTCCTGGGCGGCGCGACGGACATCATCACGGCGTTCTCCGGCTGCGATGCGGAGACAAGCCTGATCTTTGCAACGCTCATAACAATTTTCTTTATGCTGGTCCTCTATCTGCCCAGAAAGGTGGTAACGTTCAAAGGATTCATGGACGGACTGGCAGAAGGGTTCAAGCTGATGGTGCCGGCGGTGACGATCCTGATCTTCGCATGGTCGCTGAAAGGCATGGGGGATGCGCTGGGCCTTGCGGATTTCGTGGGCCACGCAGTCGGCGACAATGCATCCGCCAGCATTTTTATCCCGGTCGTCATGTTTGCGGCCGCGGTATTCCTGTCATTTTCAACCGGAACGTCGTGGGGTACATTTGCCATCCTCGTACCGATCGCCACCGCGCTTTTCAGCGGCGGCGGAGATATTGAGATGATGGTAATCTCCGTATCGGCAGTTCTGGCAGGGGCCGTCTGCGGCGATCATGTATCCCCGATCTCAGATACGACGGTAATGTCGTCGGCCGGAGCGCAGAGCAACCATATTAACCATGTATCCACTCAGATGCAGTACGCTGCGGTGGTTGCCGCTGTATGCATTGTCGGGTATCTGATCGCAGGCCTCATCCATGTGTGGTGGATCGTGCTGGGGATCAGCGTTCTTCTGCTTGTCGGGGCGCTGACGGTCATCCGCATTATGACGCGCCGCGGCACAATATCCGCCTGAGATGTGTGTAAGCGGGATAAGACGGAAAACAGAGCCATGAAAAGAGTGATCATAGAAGCCCCCTATATCGATCAGAGCCCCCGCTGGCCTACCGGATGCGAAAGCGTGTCCGCAGTGATGCTGCTCCGGCATCTTGGCTATGATATTACGGTGGATGAATTTATAGAAAATGATCTGGAGATGCAGGACTTCAGAGAGGAGAATGGAGAAATCTTCGGACCGGATCCGCGGAAATATTTCTGCGGCAGTCCGTATGATCCGGACGCGTTCGGATGTTATGCGCCGGTGATCGTGAATGCCCTGTCAAAAGTGTTTGCCGGGGAACGGAAGTACGAGGCGGAAGACGAGACCGGAACATCGGAAAAAGAATTGCTGGAGAAATATATCGACCGCGGCATGCCGGTGATCTTCTGGGCGTGCATCGATATGCGGGAACCGGTCACCGGGCCGCAGTGGCGGCTTCGCGATACTGGAGAATGGTTTACGTGGATATCGAATGAGCACTGTATGCTGCTGGTCGGGTATGATGATGAAAAATATTATTTTAACGATCCGCACAATGGGAACGGCCTGATCGGATATGCAAGGGATATTGTTGAAAAACGCCGGCGCGCCCAGCATATGCAGGCGGTCGGCGTCAGAAAGATCACAGCAGGTTAATGCCGTTGGCAAGCGCTTCTTCGGTAATGTCGTCCGGCCAGAGCGAGGACTGAACCTCGCCGATGTGCGCTTTTCTCAGATAATACATACAGATACGGGACTGTCCGATACCGCCTCCGACGGTGTAGGGCAGTTCTTTGTTGAGCAGGGATTTCTGGAACGGCAGTTCTGCGCGCTCCTCGCATCCTGCGGTCTTCAGCTGGCTTCTCAGTGAATCCTCATCCACGCGGATGCCCATGGAAGAAAGCTCAAGCCCCATGTCGAGTACCGGGTAGTAGACGATGATGTCGCCGTTCAGTTCCCAGTCGTCGTAGTCCGGAGCGCGGCCGTCGTGCTTCTCGCCGGAGGCAAGCACCTTCCCGATCTGGGAGATGAATACGGCGCCTTTTGCTTTGACGATCCGGTTCTCACGCTCCTTCGGCGTGCAGTCCGGGAACATGTCCTCCAGCTCCTGGGATGTGATAAAGAAGATATCGTCCGGCAGGAGCGGCTCGATATAGTTGTATCTTCTGGAAATGTAGTCTTCCGTATCTTTTAAGGCGCTGTACACTTTGCGGACTGTGTATTCCAGTGTTTCCATGTTGCGCTCTTCTTTGGAGATGATCTTCTCCCAGTCCCACTGATCCACATAGAGAGAATGGATGTTGTCGGTATCTTCGTCCCGGCGGATGGCGCTCATATCCGTGTAGAGCCCTTCGCCTGAATGGAAGCCGTACTTTTTCAGCGCGTAGCGTTTCCATTTCGCAAGGGAATGTACGATCTCAGCCTTCGCGTCATTCTGCTCCTTGATGCCGAAGGACACCGGGCGCTCCACGCCGTTTAAGTTGTCGTTCATGCCGGATTCCGGGCGGACGAACAGCGGCGCTGACACACGGGTCAGGTGCAGGGATTTTGCAAGCGCGCGCTCAAAATGATCTTTTACTTCTTTTATGGCAACCTCGGTCTCACGGATCGTAAGAGGAGAGTGATAACCTGCCGGTATTTTCAGATTTTCCATGTTTGGCCTCCTTTATAATAAACGCGTTGATTTTAGAATTACCCCTCTATTTTACTGGTGTAAAGTGTAGAAGTCAACTGTTAAATTAACAGATAATATAGATAAAATTTAATTAATTTCTAAAAACAGATTGACAAATCAAAAATATAGAGTTATTATAATACCAACAAATAAAACTGAATGACAGTTTTATAAAAAACCCGTTGAATACCGGAATTGGGAAATGGGTAATCAGATACAGAGAAATATCATAATGACGAGAAAGTTATGAGAGAAGTAAAATCTATATCGCGGAGAAGGTTATCGAGGACTCAAGTTCAATGGGAATCTAAGTAAAGGAGGTACGGACCACCGGCAACGTAAATTAATTCTATCAGACTTCGAAGAGATAGAAAGAAAGAGGTAAAAAGAATGATAGAAATATCAGGATGAAAGTGGATGTTGATCAAGATAAATTGGTTGGCATCCACTTTCACTGTGTAATAATAAAGAGGAAATCTTGTCAAAGAAATGGATCGCTGATAAAATAAAGAGACAGCAAAAGATAAACGGATTATATAAGGGGCAGGGAGATAATGAATTCAATAAATGCGAATGAGATGCTGGAAAGATTGCAGAATTATATTTTCGGGGAACTGGCGTCCGGAGTCGGTATCGAGCAACATGTACTGACGCAGAATGCCGTGGCGGTGCTGGCGGCGACGATCATGATCGGACTTCTGATCGGCTTCCTGGGCTGGAGGATCGTGCGCTTCTGGGCGGCGGCTGCTGGATTCGTACTCGGATTCATTCTGGGTGTACTGATCTCCGCGTTCGCGGGGCTTATCGGAACAGGGGTGCTTGCCGCGGGGGTTATCACCGCTGTCGTACTGGCGGTGCTGGCGGCCGTGCTTTACCGGGTCGGTGTTTTCCTGATCGTGCTCTTAAGTGTATGCAGCCTTGCGATTCAGATCCTGAATCCGCAGAACGGGATCCTGCTGGCGGTCTGTCTGGTGATTGCGCTTGTGGCGGCGATCCTCTCGGTCAGATTTGTGTCAGTGCTGACGATATTTGTGACAGGCATTTACGGCGCGGTGGTCGCAGGAACTGCGGTTTATGAACTGCTTCCCGTAAGCGGGGAACTGATCCGTGTTCTCATATGCATCATCCTCGCAGCCGGCGGCATAGCGGTTCAGCTTCTTCTGGAATCCAGGAAACAGAAGAAAGCAAGCCTGAAGAAAGCGGAACAGATCCGGGAGGAAAACTCAACGGCAAATGACGTGGAGCGTGCCCGGGCGATGATGGATGATTTTGGAAAAGAACCGGAAGATGAAGAGGATGAAGACTAGATTCCGGATAAAATAATGGTGTACATTTTATAACACACCTGATCTGATATGATGGCATCGTTGAAAAACGAAAGCAGGAATTTCAGAGAAAGGTGTGTTTTATTATGTATATCAGGAAATCAGTTTTATGTGTGATCACGGGAATCCTCGGGGTGTCGGTGCTGGCCGTGCTGTGTGTGCTGTTCTGCTTTACGCAGACGAATGTGCCGACGGCAGTCTACGCGGCGGGATGGTTCGGCTGTCTGGGAGCGATGATGGCGGCGGCCGGGCGGATCAGCAGAGAGTAGCGTCTGATGTTAAATGATTGAAAACTCCGTGTCTGCGGTTGTCATCCGGCAGCCGGATGATGTATAATTAGTGCAGGACATCATAAAAAGGGGGCTTTCCCATGAAGATCGACATGCACTGCCACGTAAAAGAAGGATCCATCGACAGCAAGGTCGGTGTGGAAGAGTATATTACACTGCTTAAAGAGCAGGGGTTTCAGGGAATGGTCATCACGGACCATGACACATACAACGGGTACCGCTACTGGAAGGAACATATCAAAGGAAAGAAACACACGGATTTTGTGGTGCTCAAAGGGATCGAGTATGACACCCGTGACGCGGGGCATATCCTGGTGATCATGCCGGAGGGGGTGAAGATGCGCCTTCTGGAAATGCGGGGGATGCCGCTGGCTCTCCTCATCGACCTGGTCCACCGCAACGGCGGCGTTCTCGGACCGGCTCATCCATGCGGTGAGAAATATATGAGCTTTACCAATGCCAGACGATATTATCTGTCACCGGAGATCGTGAAACGGTTTGATTTTGTGGAGGCGTTTAACAGCTGCGAGCCTGTGGAGTCCAATGCGGGAGCTATGAAGCTGGCGAAGAAGTACGGCAAGGTGACGACGGGAGGAAGCGATTCCCATAAGCCGGACTGCGTGGGAACGGCCTATACGATCCTGCCGGAGCCGGTGACGTGCGAGACGGAGCTCATCTCCCTCATCCACAAGAAAGCGACCTTTGAGACCGGCGGGACGCTTTACGGCCGGACAACGAAGGAGAAGATCGGAAAGATCAACAAAGTGCTCGTATATTCATTCTGGGTATATAATAAAAGCGGGGAGCTGCTGAAACGGCGAGGCCGCAACAAGAAAATGGAAGAGGAGCATCCCTTTGATCCCATTGATCCGGTGGAATTATATTATCATTCATAGCCGTATGACAAGCTGATATTATAGTGATCTAACAGGTGATAAAAAAGCTGCCTGTCAGTTATCTGCGTAACTGATAGACAGCTTTTCCGTTTTCTGTTGTCTTGGTGATCATTTTCTGTTTTACCATATAGGGCAGGATCGAACCGAGAAATTTCTCCGGATCGGTCACCCCGATCTGCTCCCGGCTGAAGGGCTGCTTCGCCGTCAGGTCTTTTACGAACGGTTCCAGCTCTTTTGCGGTCATGGGGCCGTTTTTCTTAAGCGCTTTCTTCACGGCGGAGATCCCTTTTGCACTGAGCATGTTGGAGAGATCCTGCTTCTGGCGCATGGAGCGCCACATTCCCCAGCCGTAGACGATGACCGTCGCCAGGGCGAAGAGAAGGACGTATGGAAGATATTCAAGGATCATTTTGTCTTCTCTCCTTTCCAGCGGATCAGGCGGTTGTCGTGGAGAATCTCCAGGAATTTGATCAGCCTTGAGAGGGATTTCTCCATCTTCGGATATTTCGCGTCCAGTTCTTTTGAAAGCTGGTGCACATCTTTCACATCGTCGATGGCAAGCCACACGAAACTCCCGTAGCCGTCAAGCTTTACATCGCTTACTCGGGGACGCTTGAAGAACTTCTGGGCGATCCGGTGATAGAAACCTTTCCATTCGATGTAGACGGTCACGATGCCGTCGTCGTCTGTCTCATATTCAACTTCCGGATTTTTAACCGGGACATAATCAAGATAATTTTTGCTGTCTTTTTTCTTCATATTTTTCTACCAGATGATAGAAAGAAACAGCCTGCAGGAGCAGGCTGCATCTTTCACTTTTTTATAAGGTTTTATTTCCTGTCTTTCTTCATGCAGCGTGTGTACAGATAGATCAGCAGCAGAATGAAGACAACAAGGCTTACCGGCTGCGGAGTCGTGAAACCGAATTTCTCGCTCAGGTTGATCACGGAATCCACTTTCAGTACGGCAAGTACTGCCAGTACGATACCCATGATGCCTTCGCCGGCGATCAGACCGGATGTAAAGAGAACGCCTCTGTCGCCGCGCTCTTTCTTCTCTGCGTCTGAGCCTTTGATCTTCTCAACGATGAAACGTACAACACCGCCGGCCATGATGCCTGCACTTAAGCTGAACGGCAGGTACATACCAACTGCGAACGGCATAACCGGCACTTTCAGGATCTCAGCCATAACAGCCACGAAGACACCGATGAAGATCAGCGCCCACGGAAGCTCTGCGTTCATGATACCCTCGACGAGCATCTTCATCATGGTAGCCTGTGCTGCCGGGAGCTGCTCGCTTCCGTATCCCCATGCCTCATTGAGGAGGTAGAGTACGAAGCCGACCGCTGCTGCGGAAACTACAACGCCGAGCATCTCACCGAGCTGCTGTTTCTTCGGCGTAGCGCCTACGATGAAACCGGTCTTCAGGTCCTGTGATGTATCGCCGGCGATGGCCGCTACGATACAGATCACGCCGCCGATGGCGATGGCGCCGATCATACCTGTCGTGCCGTCTGTCCCTGTTGCTTTCAGGAGCAGCGTAGCGATGATCAGTGTGGCGATAGCCATACCGGATACCGGGTTGTTGGAAGAACCGATCAGGCCGACCATACGTGAAGATACGGAAGCAAAGAAGAATCCGAAGATCACGATGATCAGGGAGCCGAACGGATTAACCGGGAATGCCGGGAGCAGCCAGATCAGGACTACGATCGCTGCCAGGATCACAAGCAGGAAGGACATCGGAAGATCCTGCTGTGTACGCAGGGCGTTCTTCTGCGCGTGCTTCTTGCTCAGGCTGGCCATTGCCTGCTTGAATGTGCGGACGATCAGCGGGAATGTCTTTATAAGGCTGATCATACCGCCGGCAGCAACGGCGCCGGCGCCGATGTATTTGATATAATTGCTCCACAGGGCAGACGGACCGTCAGCTGCGAGCATCTCGCTGATCGGGGCTGTGCCCGGGTAGATCGTCGCGTCACCGCCGAACAGGGCGATGGCCGGCATGAGCACGAACCAGCTTAAGGTACCGCCGGCCAGCATGTAGCTGGAGATCTTCGGTCCGCAGATGAAGCCCACACCAGCCAGTGACGGGAGCACCTGGATACCGATCTGAGATCCGGCATAACCCTGGAATGCGTATCCGATCTCGCTGGGGAAGAGTTTCAGTCCGTCAGCGATAAATTTGTAAAATGCAGCGATGCCAAGTCCCGTGAATACAGAACCTGCCTTGCTGCCGCCTTCCTCACCTGCGAGAAGGACTTCCGCACATGCAGTTCCTTCCGGGAACGGCAGTGTGCCGTGTTCTTCTACGATGAGCGCCTGGCGCAGCGGCACCATGAAGCAGACTCCGAGGAGACCGCCGAACAGTGCGATGAAGAAAATTGTTACAATGCTTGGAAATTCGATCTTGCCTTCCTCTGCCCACAGGAACAGAGCCGGAAGCGTGAAGATCGCACCTGCTGCAAGAGACTCACCGGCGGAACCGATCGTCTGTACAAGGTTGTTCTCAAGGATGGAATCTCTTCTGAGGATCACACGGATGATGCCCATGGAGATAACGGCCGCCGGGATGGAAGCGGAGATGGTCATTCCGACTAACAGTCCCAGGTATGCATTGGCAGCGCCGAATACAATGGCGAGAAGACAACCGATCACAGCAGAGGTTACCGTAAATTCCGGGACGATCTTGTCCGCCGGGATATACGGCTTGAACTCGTTTTTGTTGTCCATGTCTTTTCATTCCTTTCTGAATTTTAACGACTTCTTAACGCAGTCTTGACCATTATATCACTTGACCACGCTAAAGGGAAGAAGAAATTGATGAATTTTATCATAAAATGTGTTACACTTCTATCGGAAACCAAACGCAGGAGGCAGCTTTGAGTGGAAGCGTATACAAGTTTTGCGGAGGTATATGATACCTTCATGGATAACGTTCCCTATGAAGAATGGGGCGGATATATACACCGCATTCTGTGCGAAAATGGCATAAACGACGGGATCCTGCTGGATCTGGGGTGCGGCACCGGGACCATGACGGAGGTTTTCGCGGGCTTCGGCTATGATATGATCGGTGTGGATAATTCCGCGGATATGCTGGAGATCGCCATGGAGAAGAAAGAAGCGTCCGGGCACGATATCCTTTATCTTCTGCAGGATATGCGCACATTTGAACTGTACGGCACGGTGCGCGCGGTGTTGAGCGTCTGCGATTCCGTGAATTATATAACGGATCCGGCGGACCTTCTCCAGGTGTTCCGGCTGGTCAACAATTACCTGGATCCCGGCGGTATTTTTATTTTTGATTTTAATACTGTTCATAAGTACCGGGACGTCATGGGCGACTGCACGATCGCGGAGGACCGGGGAGAATGCAGTTTTATCTGGGACAATTATTATTATGAAGAAGAGCGGATCAATGAATACGATCTGACCTTATTTATCCGGGAACCCGGCCATGGACCGGAGGACCTGTACCGGAAATACCGGGAGACCCACTATCAGAGAGGCTACACGCTGGGGGAGATAAAGGGACTGCTTAAAGAAGCGGGGCTGATTTTTCTGGACGCCCGGGACATGGATACGGAAGGCTCGGCGGCGGACGACAGCGAGCGCATCTGTGTGACTGCACGGGAGTCCGGGAAACAGGTATAGATATAGAGAGAACAGGAGAATGGAAGATGAGTGATTATATTGTAAGAGCGGCGGCTGCAAACACGCAGATCCGCGCATTTGCGGCAGTGACAACAGAACTGGTGGAGGAGGCCAGACAGCGGCACGGTACAAGCCCGGTGGCGACGGCGGCCCTGGGAAGGCTGCTGACCGGCGGTGTGATGATGGGCAGCATGATGAAAAATGCGACCGATATGCTGACCATCCAGATCAAATGCTCCGGCCCGATCCGGGGGCTGACCGTAACGGCGGACAGCCAGGGAAACGTGAAAGGCTATGCATTTGACCCGGAAGTCATGCTCCCGCCGAAGAACGGCAAGCTGGATGTGGGCGGCGCACTGGGACAGGGTGTGATGACCGTGATCAAAGACATGGGCCTGAAAGAGCCCTACTCCGGACAGACGATCCTGCAGACCGGGGAGATCGCGGAAGACCTGACATATTACTTCGCAACCTCAGAGCAGGTTCCTTCTTCTGTGGGCCTTGGCGTACTCATGGAAGGAGACAACACGGTCCGCTGCGCAGGCGGATTCATCGTGCAGGTCATGCCGTTTATCGAGGATGCAGTCCTGAACCGGCTGGAAGAAAACATCAAAAACATCCAGTCCGTGACCTCCATGCTGGACAACGGCCACACACCGGAAGAAATGCTCGCCCGGGTGCTGGACGGGCTTGATCTGGAGATCACGGATACCATGCCGGCGAAATTTTCCTGCAACTGCTCCAAAGAGCGGATCGAAAAAGCCATCATCAGCGTGGGAAAAAAAGAGATTCAGGCCATGATCGATGATGGAAAAGACATCGAAGTAAAATGCCATTTCTGCAACACGGCGTACAATTATACGGTAGAAGAATTGCGGGGGCTGCTGAAACGGGCAGCAAGATAATGATAAAAATGTGAAAAAAGTGTGAAAGGGGACGTAGTAAAATTGAATTTTACTACGTCCCGGATGGAGGGAAATATGAGACACGGGTTTGTGAAGGTTGCGGCGGCTACGCCGGATATCCGGGTTGCGGATGTGGAGTTCAATACGGAGAAGATCTGTGAGGCGATCTGTGAGGCGTGTGAGAAGAAGGCGAAGATCCTCGTGTTCCCGGAACTGTGCGTGACCGGGTATACATGCGGGGATCTGTTTACGCAGGATGCACTCCTGAAAGCGGCGAAGGACGCGCTGGTGAAGATCTCGGAGTTTACGGCAGATAAGGACATTCTGGCGTTTGTGGGCGCGCCGCTGTGCGTGAGCGGCAAGCTTTACAATGTGGCGGCGGCTGTGAACCGCGGCCGGGTGCTCGGTTTTACGACGAAGACGTTTCTTCCGAACTATGCGGAGTTCTATGAGATGCGCCAGTTCACGCCTGGACCGGACATGTCCGGCTATATCCGTTTCAACGGTCATCAGGTGCCGTTCGGCCCGCAGCTTCTTTTTAAAGATGAAGAGATGGAAGATCTGATCGTGTCTGCGGAGATCTGCGAGGACGTATGGTCTCCGGTGCCGCCCAGCATTGAGGCGGCCCTTGAGGGCGCGACCGTGATCGTGAACTGTTCGGCCAGCGACGAGACCATCGGCAAGGACGCCTACCGGCGGGAACTGATCGCCGGCCAGTCGGCGCGTCTGATCGCGGGCTATATCTACGCCAATGCAGGCGAGGGTGAGTCCACGACGGATGTGGTCTTTGGCGGCCACAACATCATCGCGGAGAACGGCGCGATCCTGAAGCAGGCAAAACGCTACCACAATGAGATCATTTATTCGGAACTGGATATCCAGCGGATCGTCAGTGAGCGCCGGAAAAATACGACGTTCAAGGCGTCCGCAGGGCAGGTGCTGAACCAGATCCCGTTCACGGTCAGCCATGAGGATACAGAACTGACAAGAACATTCCCGAAGAAACCCTTCGTGCCGGAAGACGAGCGGACCCGTGCGGAGCGTTGTGAGGAGATCCTGACGATCCAGGCCATGGGCCTGAAGAAACGTCTGGCCCACACCCATGCGAAGACAGCCGTGGTGGGCATCTCCGGAGGGCTTGATTCTACCCTGGCTCTGCTGGTGACTGCGAAGGCGTTCGACATGCTCGGCCGGGACAAGAAAGAGATCATCGCGGTGACTATGCCCTGCTTCGGGACGACGGACCGCACCTACAATAATGCCTGCGATATGGCGGGGAAGACCGGGGCCACGCTCATTGAAGTGCCCATTGCCGAGGCGGTGAATATCCATTTCCGGGATATCGGACAGGATCCGGAAAACCATGATGTGACGTATGAAAATTCCCAGGCCAGGGAGCGCACCCAGGTGCTCATGGACATCGCCAACCGCACGGGCGGCATGGTTATCGGCACCGGCGATATGTCGGAGCTGGCGCTTGGCTGGGCAACCTACAACGGCGACCATATGTCCATGTACGGCGTCAATGCGTCCGTGCCGAAGACGCTGGTGCGCCATCTGGTAAAATATGCCGCGGACGACACGGCGGATGAGAAACTGAAGGCAGTGCTCTATGACGTGCTCGACACGCCGGTGAGCCCGGAACTGCTCCCGCCAAAGGATGGGGATATCGCCCAGAAGACGGAAGACCTGGTGGGACCCTATGAGCTTCATGATTTCTTCCTCTACTATATGCTCCGGTTCGGATATGAGCCGGCCAAGATCTTCCGTCTGGCAGAGCGGACATTTGACGGCGAGTATGACCGGGAGACGATCCTGAAATGGCTGAAGACCTTCTGCCGGAGATTCTTCTCCCAGCAGTTCAAACGCTCCTGCCTGCCGGACGGCCCGAAGATCGGTACGGTGGCGCTGTCCCCGAGAGGCGACTGGCGGATGCCCAGCGATGCCTGCGCGTCCGTGTGGATGAAAGAACTGGAGGAGATCGGATGAAACTTATCAGAACCGAGGACGCGGTTGGAAGCGTCCTCTGCCACGATATCACACAGATCATACCGGGCGTGGTGAAAGACGCGGTCTTCCGCAAGGGCCACGTGGTGACGGAAGCGGACATCCCGGTGCTGCTTTCTGTGGGAAAAGAACATCTGTATGTATGGGAGAAGCAGGAAGGCATGCTCCATGAAAATGAGGCGGCTGAGATCCTGCGGCAGGTGTGCCAGGGCAGCCATATGAAGGCTTCCGAACCGAAAGAGGGGAAGATCGAACTGACGGCAGTAGTTGACGGACTCCTGAAGATCGACCGGGAGAAGCTGAATGCGGTGAACGCCCTGGGGCAGATGGTGCTGGCCTCCCGCCACGGGGACTTCCCGGTGAAAAAAGGCGACAGGATCGCAGGCATGCGCGTGGTGCCGCTGGTGATCGAAGAAGAGAAAATGAACCGGGTAAAAGAAATCTGCAGCACAGAACCCGTTTTTCGGATCCTGCCCTTCCGGAAACTGAAAGCCGGGATCGTGACCACGGGAAGCGAGGTGTACCGTGGCCGGATTGAGGATAAATTTACTCCTGTGGTGAAAGCAAAGCTGGAAGAACAGGGGATTGAAGTACTGGGCAATACGCTCAGCGATGATAAGGCCGAAATGACGACGGACGCGATCCGTGAATGGATCAGCCGGGGCGCGGACATGGTTGTCTGCACGGGCGGCATGAGTGTGGATCCGGACGACCGGACCCCGCTTGCAGTCAGAAATGCATCGGATGAAGTGATCACCTACGGCGCGCCGGTGCTGCCGGGCGCTATGTTCATGCTGGCATATAAAAGGAAAGAGGACGGCGGGGAGATCCCGATCCTGGGCCTGCCCGGCTGCGTCATGTATGCAAGACGCACCATCTTCGATCTGGCGCTCCCGCGCATCGCGGCAGGAGAGCGTCTGTGCGCGGAAGACTTTTACATGCTCGGAGAGGGTGGACTGTGCCTGAACTGCGAAGCGTGTACCTATCCGAACTGCGGATTCGGGAAGTGACGGCGGGCTTTCCCCGGTGATACCCCGTATTTCCTCTTGAAGATCCGGTTGAAGTAGGAGAGATTGTCAAACCCGCACTGCACCGCGATCTCCAGCACCGGGCTGTCTGACGTCTTCAGCAGGCGGTCTGCCATGGTGAGCCGGTAGTCGTTTAGGTAGTCGATAAATCCGGTCCCAATGTTCTGTTTAAAGAATTTCATGAAATGCGACTTGCTGTAGCAGGTAAGTTTTGCCATATCTTCAATGGTAATGTGTTCGGCACAGTGGTCTTCAACATATTTTAAGATGGTTTTCATTTTTTCCAGAGACTTCATCTGCGATGCGGATGCGGTCTCTTTTTTCTGCCGGTTGGAGACAAGCAGGAAGAAAAACTGAAAGAGCAGTCCTTTGACCGCCAGCTGATACCCCTCGGTCTGTGCGCTGCACAGCAGGTCGATCTGGCGGATGCATCCGGAGACATCCTTATAATACGGGAGCTCCGGCGTCAGGAATGTTTCCGAGTGGATCTCACCGTTCATAAAAGGAAAGATCCAACGCACGGCGCAGAGATCATTTTTGCCGGAAATGAGCAGTTCCGGCTTCAGAATGATATTTTCGTATTCCATTATATAATCCTGATCCTGTTCGATCGAGTGCAGCTGCCCCGGACGGATGAGGATGATGTCCCCGGATGTGACCGGACGTTTCTCCAGGTCGGAGGACACGATGCCCCGCCCCTTCTTGATTACGATCATTTCCAGCTCCGCGTGCCAGTGCAGCGGCACGGACGGAAAATCCCGGGGGATGGAGCACAGATAGGTATTATATGGAAAATCTGCGGTCGTATGCGGTTTTGTTTCATGGTAGTTCTGATATTCACTGAGATTCATGGGATGCCTCTTTAAAGTTCAGCTCGCGCCATTCGCAAAGTCGCACTGACGTGCTAACCGCGGCTTACGCCGCATCTTTGCTCATAAGCAGGCGCTCAGCTCATCTGACTGTCAGCCGTCGGATCCTTATGCGAGCATAAATCCGCCGGCTGCCGTCATATGGCTGAACTGGGATGATAGTATTGTACAATAAATGGAAAGTATATTGCAAGAATTATCACAGAAACTGTACTATAATCCGAATCAAAGCTTACAGTATGAATTCTTTTTTGAAGGGAGAACGACTACCATGAACATTCAGGAAAAAGTAGAGGCATATCTCGGCAAACCGGTTGCACAGGCATCCGACAGAGAGATCTATGACAGCCTGCTTTCCCTTGTACAGGAAATGGCAGCAGGCAAAGAACACAAGGACAGCAGGAAAAAACTTTATTACATTTCGGCAGAGTTCCTGATCGGAAAACTGCTCTCCAACAACATGATCAACCTCGGCATCTATCAGGAAGTGAAGGAGATGCTCGAGAAGAACGGCAAAGACATCTGCGGGATCGAAGAGGTCGAGCCGGAGCCGTCCCTCGGAAACGGCGGACTCGGACGTCTGGCTGCATGTTTTCTTGATTCGATCGCAACCCTGGGGCTTGCCGGAGACGGCATCGGCCTGAACTATCATCTGGGACTCTTCAAACAGGAGTTTAAGGATCATCTTCAGAAAGAGACCCCGAACCCGTGGATCGAAGAGAAATCCTGGCTGAAGAAAACGGACACGGTTTATCCGGTTCAGTTCAGAGGATTGAATGTCAATGCAAGAATGTATGACATCGAGGTGACAGGATACAATAACCTGACAAATAAACTCCATCTCTTTGATATTGATTCGGTTGATGAATCCATCGTCGAGGACGGAATTGATTTTAATAAAGAAGACATTGAGAAAAACCTGACGCTGTTCCTCTATCCGGACGACAGCGACGAGCAGGGAAGGCTGCTGCGTATCTATCAGCAGTATTTCATGGTCAGCAGCGGCGCACAGCTCATCCTTGACGAGTGCGTGGCGAAGGGAAGCAATCTCTACGATCTGCCGGACTATGCGGTGATCCAGATCAATGACACCCATCCGACCATGGTGATCCCGGAAATGATCCGTCTGCTGATGGAGCGCGGCATGGAAATGGACGACGCCATCGACGTTGTCTCCAGGACATGTGCGTATACGAACCATACAATCCTCGCCGAGGCGCTGGAAAAATGGCCGGTATATTATCTGAAGAAAGTCGTTCCGCAGCTCATGCCGATCATCGAGGTGTTGGATGATAAAGTGAGAAGAAAATATGAGGATGAGAGCGTGGCCATCATTGACCGCAATGAAACGGTGCACATGGCCCACATTGACATCCACTACGGATTCAGCGTAAACGGCGTTGCCGCGCTGCACACAGAGATCCTTAAGAACTCTGAGCTGAACAATTTCTACCGGATCTATCCGGAGAAATTTAACAACAAGACAAACGGCATTACCTTCCGTCGCTGGCTGCTCCACTGCAATCCGCGTCTGGCCGCGCTGCTTGACGAGACCATTGGCGAAGGCTACAAAAAGGATGCAACAGAGCTTGAGAAGCTTCTTGCTTATAAAGAGGATGATCAAATCCTGAACAGACTGCTTGAGATCAAGCACCAGAACAAAGAAGATCTCTGTGCTTACCTGCGCGAGACACAGGGGCTGGAGATCAGCCCGGATACGATCTTCGACATCCAGGTAAAACGTCTCCACGAGTACAAACGCCAGCAGCTCAATGCGCTGTACATTATCGACAAATATCTGGAGATCAAGGCCGGAAAGATCCCGGCGGCTCCGGTAACGGCCATTTTCGGCGCAAAGGCGGCTCCGGCCTATGTGATCGCAAAGGACATTATCCATCTGATCCTCTGTCTGCAGGAGATCATTAATAATGATCCGGAGGTTAACAAATATCTCCGCGTTGTCATGGTAGAAAACTACAATGTGACAAAAGCAGGGAAGCTGATCCCGGCATGCGATATTTCCGAGCAGATTTCCCTTGCCTCCAAAGAGGCCAGCGGAACCGGAAACATGAAGTTCATGCTCAACGGCGCGGTGACGCTTGGAACCGGGGACGGTGCAAATGTTGAGATTCACGAGGAAGTGGGCGACGATAATATTTTCGTATTCGGCGCATCCAGCGACGAGGTCATTGAACATTATGCGAAAGCCGACTATGTATCAAAAGATTACTACGAGAACAATGAGGCGATCAAAGCGGCCGTAGACTTTATCACAGGTGAAAAAATGCTGGAAATCGGCTGTGAAGAGAACCTGACCCGTCTGAAAAACGAACTGATCAATAAAGACTGGTTCATGACGCTTCTTGATTTTGATTCATATAAAGAAACAAAAGAGAGAGCGCTGGCCGCATACGCGGACCGCAGAAAATGGGCGCAGATGGCACTTGTAAATATCGCAAAAGCAGGATTCTTCTCATCAGACCGTACGATTGAAGAGTACAACAGAGACATCTGGCATTTAGGAAAGGAATAAAAAATGGAAAGAGCAGGCGGAGTTTTATTACCGGTGTTTTCCCTGCCGTCAAAATACGGGATCGGATGTTTTTCAAAGGAAGCTTATGAATTTGCAGACCGGCTGCAGGAAGCCGGCCAGCGATACTGGCAGATCCTGCCGCTTGGACCGACCGGGTACGGGGATTCCCCGTACCAGTCCTTCTCCACATATGCGGGAAACCCGTATTTCATCGATCTGGAGACTCTGATCGATGAAGGGCTTCTCACAAGAAGCGAGTGCAGGCGTTATGACTTTGGAAAGTCGGAAGAGATTGATTATGAGAAAATCTACAGATCCAGATTCAAAGTGCTGAAAAAAGCCTACAACCGTTTCTGCGCAGACGGCGGCGAGAACAGTGAGGATTACAGAACATTTGTTGCGGAACAGGCATACTGGCTGGACGACTACAGCCTGTTCATGGCGATCAAGGACGATAATGGCGGGGTCAGCTGGAGCGAGTGGCCGGAATCACTGAAAAACAGAGAGAATGCAGCTCTTGCAGAAGCAGAAGAAAGGCTGGCCGGAGAGGTCGGCTTCTATAAATTCCAGCAGTATGAATTCGACAGACAGTGGAAGAAGCTTCATGCATATGTGAATGAAAAAGGCATCCAGATCATCGGTGACATCCCGATCTACGTGGCGTTTGACAGCGCAGACACCTGGGCGGCGCCGGAAATGTTCCAGTTTAATGAGAACAATGAGCCGACCGGAGTGGCAGGCTGTCCGCCGGATGCGTTTTCCGCAACGGGTCAGCTGTGGGGCAATCCCCTTTATGACTGGGCGTATCACAAGCGGACCGGATACAGGTGGTGGATCCGCAGAATTGCATACTGTTTCAAACTTTACGATGTAGTGCGCATCGATCATTTCCGCGGGTTTGATGAATACTATGCGATCCCTTACGGAGATAAGACGGCGGAAAACGGCAAATGGATGCCGGGCCCGGGAATGGATCTTTTCCGTGCAATCGAGGCGGAACTTGGCAGGCCGGCCATTATCGCAGAAGATCTCGGGTTCCTTACCCCGAGCGTCCTTCAGCTTTTAAAAGACAGCGGCTTTCCGGGAATGAAAGTGCTCCAGTTTGCATTTGATGCCCGTGAATCATCCAACTATCTGCCGCATACGTATCCGACGAACTGCGTAGTCTATACCGGAACCCACGACAACGACACGGTCAGAGGCTGGTATCATGAAGTCGGGAAGGCTGCAAGGGATTTCTCAAAAGAGTATATGTGCAAGGAAAGACTGGATGATGATACCCTGACAAAAGATTTCATTGCCATGGCCATGGGAAGTGTGGCGGATCTGTGCATTATTCCGATGCAGGATTATCTGAATCTGGGAAGCGAGGCCCGGATCAATATCCCGTCCACACTTGGCGGAAACTGGGGATGGCGGATGAAGAAAGGGCAGTTTGATAAAGATACGGTAAAAGAAATCGCAAGAGTGACGAAGCTCTATGGAAGATAAATTCCTGTTTATCGAACTTACTGGTAAAGCACAGCGCTGAATACTGCAAAACAATTTGATTAGAATGCGGATTCACGGAATAAGGGATAAAACCTTCCCGTCTCCGGTTCCGCAGCCTAATGAAAAGTTAAAAACCGGATCATTGACAAAAACAGAGCCGCAGATGAGGAACTCACTAACGTTCAGACAGCCTCATCTGCGGCTCTAAAGTCAATTTTCCGGTTTTTACTTTTC
>DWUU01000018.1 GCA_019120575.1 Candidatus Mediterraneibacter quadrami | reverse complement strand
ACAGCTCAGGAAAAGCTGGGACGGATGCAGAAAAGAGTAAAGGAGGAGATGAGGTAAATGAGACAGACAAAAGAAAGAGAGAGCAGCTGCCGTCTAGCAGTGGATATTGAAGGTCTGGCCGCTATGCTTTCTTGCGGACAGATGACTGCAAGGAAGATTGCGGAAGATGCGGGAGCCCGGATCACCATCGGCCGCCGGGTATTGTATTCCGTACAGAAAGTGGAAAAATACCTGGAAGCAATAGCGGAATAGAGGAACACGGATGTGCGTGGGGATGGTTTTGTGCTATACTTTTCATAGACAGGACAAGACCATTCCCTACAACAGGGAGGTGTGAGTATTACAGAAGTAACAGTTCAGCACGTGCCATTCGCAAAACCGCATTACATACGAATGAAGGCTGAATTGTTCCAGAAAGGAATGGTTTTGTGGCAAGAAAAGACAATAGAGGAAGAAATCTGAGGACCGGGGAATCCCAGCGCAAGGATGGACTCTATATGTACCGGTACAAAGATGAACGGACCGGCAGACGCCTGGCCGTTTATTCTCCGGATCTGGCTGAACTCAGGAAAAAAGAAAAAGAGATTGAGAAAGACCAGAGCGAAGGAATTCTGACCGATACCCAATTCAAGAATATGACTCTCAATGATTTGTTTGAGATCCACATGGATACCAGAAAACTGGCGGAGAGTACACAGGCCAATTACAGAAGGATGTGGAACAGTCTTGTGAGGAATGAACTGGGAGAGATGAAAGTGGTACAGGTAAGACCATCTCATGTACGCCTGTTTTATTCCCGGCTGAGCAAACAGAAATATTCCCACAGTACCATCAAGTTTCTCCATAATATGATCTTACCGAGCTTTGAGGTGGCTGTAGATGATGATATCATCCGGAAGAATCCGGCCAAGAGAACGCTGGGAGACTATGGGGAACCGGAAAAGAAACGCACCGCCCTGTCCTTTGATCAGCAGAAAAATCTGTTGAACTATGTTAAGAACAGCGAGGTATTCCATATCTATCTGCCTCTTTTGCAGGTGATGATCGGAACCGGGCTCCGCTGTGGAGAGCTAATCGGACTCACCTGGAAGGACGTGGATCTGAAGACCCGGACCGTATACGTGAATCATCAGCTGATCTACAAGAACTATGGAGACGTGTGTGATTTTCATGTGACCATGCCGAAGACAGAAGCCGGGATCCGGGAGATTCCCATGAGCAAGATGGTGGCAAAAGCCTTTGAGACTCAGAGACGGATGAATTTTCAGATGGGGATTCCCAGGGATGTGAAAATCGAAGGGCTTTCGAATTTCGTATTCATGAGCAGGAGCGGACGTCCTATGATGCCGACTACTGTGAACTTTATTCTCCGGGACATTGTGAAGGCGTATAACGAGGAAGAAAATGAGCGGGCAAAGCGGGAGAGGAGAAAGCTGGAAGAGCTGCCACACATCTCCGCCCACATTCTCAGACATACAGCCTGTACCAGAATGGCAGAGACGGATCTGGATATGAAGGTCGTTCAGTATGTGATGGGACATGCGAACATCAGTGTCACGATGGAAGTTTATAACCATATCACAGACCGGTCCAGGATCGAAAGAGAAATCGCAAAGATGGATTTGGTGCAGATTATGTGATGGAAATTTCTGTCCCGGCATTGGAGTTTTTAGGGGCATGATGGTGAAAAACATGAAAAAAAATCGGATTTTTCTGCTTTTGATGGTGTAGTAAATTAACTCAGATTTCCTTGAGAATGATTACAGAACTACTCGCCATGCCACCTCATGAACTGCGTTCATTCGGTCGCGGCTGTCGCCGTATAGGCGTAATTTCAAGTCTGCCCTCATGTGAGTAAACTCCCATCGGGCAGCCTGAAATTCCCCCTGCATGGCTCGTAGTTTTCGCGCAAATTGGTGTAGAAATGGTGTAAAAATGGTGTAGTAAGCCATTTTTTGAAAAAATCAAAAAATTGGAAAGCCCGAAAAAGCCCGTAAAATCAAGCTTTTTTGAGGTTTCCCAAAAAAAATATTTAAAAAATTAGCACTCACCTCTTGACAGTGCTAACAACATTTACTATATTTCCAATAGAACACGAAAACAATAGTGTCTGCCTGAAGGAGGGAAGTACTATGAACATTAATAAATTTACACAGAATTCACTGCAGGCTGTGCAGAACTGTGAGAAGATCGCCGCGGACAACGGCAATCAGGAACTGGCGCAGGAGCATCTGCTCTACGCGCTGCTCACCCAGGACGACAGCCTGATTTTAAAACTGCTTGAGAAAATGAGCATCCAGGGCCAGCTCTTCATCAACCGGGTGGAGCAGCAGATCGGGAAGCGGCCGAAAGTCCAGGGCGGCCAGGCTTACGTGGGCCAGGATCTCAACAATGTCCTCATCCACGCGGAGGATGAGGCGAAACAGATGGGGGACGAATATGTATCTGTTGAGCATCTGTTCCTTGCCCTGTTAAAATATGCAAGTAAAGATATGAAGCAGCTCTTCCGGGAGTTCGGCATCAGCCGCGAGGGATTCCTGCACGCGCTTTCGACGGTGCGCGGGAACCAGCGGGTGACCAGCGACAATCCGGAGGCTACCTATGACACATTAAATAAATACGGACAGGACCTGGTGGAGCGCGCCAGGGATCAGAAGCTCGATCCGGTCATCGGCCGCGACGAGGAGATCCGAAATGTGATCCGCATCCTTTCCCGCAAGACGAAGAACAACCCGGTCCTCATCGGCGAGCCGGGCGTCGGCAAAACCGCAGTGGTGGAAGGACTGGCCCAGCGGATCGTCAGCGGCGACGTGCCGGAGGGACTGAAAGAGAAGACCATCTTCTCCCTTGACATGGGCGCGCTGGTAGCCGGCGCGAAGTACCGGGGCGAGTTCGAGGAACGTCTGAAAGCGGTTCTGGAGGAAGTGAAGAACAGCGACGGGAAGATCATCCTGTTTATCGATGAGCTCCATACCATCGTGGGCGCAGGCAAGACGGACGGCGCCATGGACGCCGGAAATATGCTCAAACCCATGCTGGCCAGAGGCGAGCTGCACTGTATCGGCGCCACGACGCTGGATGAATACCGGCAGTACATCGAGAAAGATGCGGCGCTGGAGCGCCGTTTCCAGCCGGTTATGGTAGACGAGCCGACAGTGGAGGACGCCATCTCCATCCTGCGCGGTCTGAAGGAGCGCTACGAAGTATTCCACGGGGTAAAGATCACGGACAGTGCGCTGGTGGCTGCGGCCACCCTGTCTAACCGGTACATTTCCGACCGGTTCCTGCCGGACAAGGCCATCGACCTGGTGGATGAGGCGTGCGCGCTCATTAAGACGGAACTGGATTCCATGCCGACGGAACTTGACGAGCTGCGGCGCAAAGTCATGCAGCTGGAGATCGAGGAGTCGGCACTGAAGAAGGAGGAAGACCGGCTGAGCAAAGAGCGTCTGGAGCATCTGCAGGAAGAACTGGCGGACCTGAAAGAGCGGTATGCCAATAAGAAAGTCCAGTGGGAAAATGAAAAGAAATCCGTAGAGCGCGTCCAGAAGATCCGTGAGGAGATCGAGCAGGTCAATAAAGAGATCCAGAAAGCTCAGCGGGAGTACGACCTGAACCGGGCGGCGGAACTGCAGTACGGCCGGCTGCCCCAGCTGCAGAAACAGCTGGAAGAAGAGGAAGAACAGGTGAAGGCGAAGGATCTGTCCCTTGTCCACGAGGCGGTGACAGACGAAGAGATCGCACGCATTGTATCCAGATGGACGGGCATCCCGGTGGCGAAACTGAATGAAAGCGAACGCAACAAGACCCTGCATCTGGCGGATGAACTCCACAAGCGTGTGGTCGGCCAGGATGAGGGCGTGGAGCTTGTGACCGAGGCCATCATCCGCTCCAAAGCCGGGATCAAGGATCCAAGCAAGCCCATCGGGTCCTTCCTGTTTCTCGGGCCTACCGGCGTGGGCAAGACGGAGCTTGCGAAGGCGCTGGCCCAGAGCCTGTTTGACGATGAGAACAACATGGTCCGCATCGATATGAGCGAGTACATGGAGAAATATTCCGTCTCCCGTCTGATCGGAGCGCCTCCGGGATATGTAGGCTACGATGAGGGCGGACAGCTGACCGAGGCGGTGCGCAGAAAACCGTACTCCGTGGTCCTTTTCGACGAGGTGGAGAAAGCCCATCCGGATGTGTTCAACGTCCTGCTGCAGGTGCTGGACGACGGACGGATCACCGATTCCCAGGGCAGGACGGTCGATTTCAAGAATACGATCCTGATCATGACGTCCAATATCGGTGCGGGATACCTGCTGGAAGGCATCCACGACGACGGATCCATCGATGAGCAGAGCCAGGAGATGGTGATGAACGATCTGAAGGCGCACTTCAGGCCGGAATTCCTGAACCGTCTGGACGAGATCATTATGTTTAAGCCGCTGACGAAGGAGAACATCCGGTCCATCATCGACCTGCTGATCGCGGACGTGAACCGCCGGCTCTCGGAGCGGGAGCTTACGGTTGAACTGACAGAGGCTGCCAAAGATTATGTCGTGGAAGGCGGGTATGATCCGATGTACGGTGCAAGGCCGCTGAAGCGGTATCTGCAGAAGAATGTGGAGACCCTCGCCGCACGGCTGATCCTTGCCGGCAATGTGGGCAGGGAGGATACGATCCTGATCGATGTGCAGGACGGCAGACTGACCGCGCGGGTGAAGGAAGGCCTGCGTGAAGCAGAATGATAAAAAGCGATCTGTCCGGGATACAGACAGGTCATTGACGAATCCCCGGATCCGTGTCATTATTGAGAGGACAGATGGAAAGGGGCGATAGAGATGACGCCGATCATCTTTCATATAGATGTAAATTCAGCTTACTTAAGCTGGACAGCAGTAGAACAACTGAAAAACGGAGCCGCAGTGGATCTGCGCGAGATACCGGCCATTATCGGCGGAGACCAGAAGTCCCGCCACGGCGTGGTGCTCGCCAAGTCCCCTGCGGCGAAACGATATGGCATCCGCACGGGGGAACCCGTTGCGAATGCCTTTCGTAAGTGCCCGAATCTGGCCATGTATCCGCCGGACCACCGGATGTACCGGGAGAAGAGCCGCCAGCTGATGGCCTATCTTCGGACATTTACGAAAGAAATCGAACAGGTCAGCGTGGATGAATGCTATATGGATTTCACGGGGATCGCGGACCGGTACCGTTCGCCCGTGGAGGGGGCTGCCAGAATCAAAGACGGGATCCGGGAGCGTTTCGGATTCACCGTGAATATCGGCATATCCACGAACAAACTGCTGGCCAAGATGGCTTCGGATTTTGAGAAGCCGGACCGGATCCATACGCTGTATCCGGAAGAGATCCGGGAGAAAATGTGGCCGCTGCCCATCGGCGACCTGTACATGGCAGGGCGGTCCAGCGTGGAAGTCCTGAAAAAGCTGGAGATCAATACGATCGGGGATCTGGCGCAGGCGGATCCGAAACTCATCATGCTTCATCTGAAAAGCCACGGGAAAATGCTCTGGGAATTTGCAAACGGCATCGGACGGGATGTGGTTCAGTCCGAGCCCGACGAGGCGAAAGGGGTCGGCAATTCGACGACGCTGAGCGAGGATGCGTCGACAATGGAAGAAGTGCGCCCGGTTTTTGAAAGACTGGCGCAGAGCGTGGGCCGGAGACTTAAGAAAGCCGGGAAACGGGCCGGGATGGTGAGCGCGGAGATTAAATATTATGATTTTCACCGGGCCTCTCATCAGGTTCAGCTGGAGAAACCGTCCAATGATCCGGCGATTCTGTGCGAGACAGCCTGCAGCCTGTTTCTTGAGATCTGGACGGGAGAACCGGTGCGGCTGCTCGGGATACGGACATCCAGACTTTCTGATGAGGATGCGCCGGAACAACTGACGATTTTTGACATTGAGATTCCGAAAGAGCCGGATGAGAAGCATAAACGCCTGAAGCAGGCGATGGATGAACTGAACCGCCGTTTCGGAGACGGGGCGGTCATGAAGGCAAGCCTGATGCCAAAACGCACGAATGAGGGGAGAAAAACAGAAGAATGAGAGAGAAGAATTATAATCTGGAACTGATAAGGATGATCTCGTTCATCTTTGTTATCGCCATCCATGTGACAAATTATTATTGCAGGGCTTACGGGAAAATTCCGCAGGAGGAGTATGTATTTTCCCTGGCGGTCAATGTGGTGTCCCGGATGAGCGTGCCCTGCTTCCTGATGATCTCAGGAGCGCTGCTCCTGGGCCGGGATGAACCGGTGAAGAAGCATCTGCACCGGACGCTCCATTTCCTGACGGTCCTGATCGTGTGGGATGCGGTCTATTATCTGTGGAATACATATTATATGCGGTCGGAATTCGACCTCCGGGAGATCCTCTATGTACCCGCTGAAGCGCATCTGTGGTATCTGTATGCCATGGTGCCCATCTATCTGGCCATGCCGTTCCTGCAGATCCTGTGCCGGAACATGAATGTCCGGACAGAGCGGGCTTTCATGGCGATCACATCCGGCGCGGTGCTTTTTACCTGGGTGCTCCGGTTCATGGGCGCGCAGCCCTATTACGATCTGCCGGTCATCGGTGATAAAGTTTATGTCTGGTATATGTTTGCCGGGTATTATCTCATGAAATACCGGCGGAAGTTCCGGATCCGTCAGCGGACGCTGCTGCTGGTCTGCGTGCTGAGTATGGCCGTAACCTTTGCGACGACCTGGGGCGCGACTTATGTGACGGGAAAGCACTGTGATACGCAGCTCGCATATTCCACGCCGTTTGCCATCCTTGCGGCATGCGCTTTCTTCCTGTTTGTGATCCGTCTCGGAAACGGAAGGTTGCAGTTTGCAGAGCGGACCCGCAGGATCATTGATGTGTTCTGCGGCTGTTCCTTCGGCATCTATCTGATCCATCCGGTTTATCTCGATTTTTACAAAAAGCATCTGGCGGCAGCCGATGCATCGGCATGGATCGTTGTGCCGCTTCTGACAGCGGCGCTTGTCATACTGTCGTTTCTGTCGGTTCTGCTGATCAGAAGCGTGAAGATCGGGCGGAAGATTACATAAGATATAAAGTCATATAAGCTGTTCCCGGTATTCTTCCGGGCTTGTTCCATAATAATATCTGAAATCATCCGAGAATGCGGTTATATTTTCATAGCCGCATTCTGCCGCGATGCGGTACAGGTTGGTTGTCTTGTTTGCCAGCAGTTCTGCGGCGTGCTTCATGCGTTCTTCCCGGAGGATGGCGCCGGCTTCCCGGCCGCAGTATTCCCGGATGTGTTCTGATATACCGTCGGCGGTCAGCCCGGCTTCTGCGGCGATGTCGTCCGGCGAACGGAGACAGCCGGCATGCAGGGCGCTGATCAGACGGACGGTTTCTTCGTTCGGTCCCTTCATGCTGTATTCATCCGTGGCGGACAGCTCGTCGAACATCAGGATAAACAGCCGCTCCAGCTCCGGCGTCTCACGGAATCTTCCGGCGGAATAGGTCTGCAGGATCGAAGAGAGCAGCACCTGGAACCGGCGGTTCTGGATGAGCGGGTAGAAGATATAGCCGCTCCGGTGTTCGGGCCGCCTGAGGATCAGGGAGTTCAGGGCGGAATGTTTCCGGGACAGATGAGAATACAGCCGCCAGGCCGGAAGCGGTCCGGGCATGGAAGAAAATCGGCGAATGGGTGCTGGCTGCAAAAGTAAAAAGAAATCTCCAGGGAGCAAGATTCGGTTTCCTTGGAAATACATACAGCGGGATGCTGGATATGTACAGTGATTTTACAATGTTCCAGGCGCAGACGGGCGCCCACCTTCAGGTACTGGAGATGTGCGACTTGGATAAACATCTGCAGAAAGTGACAGATGAGGAGGTGGCCAAAAAGCGCAGGGAGATCGAGGAGTTCTTTGTTATCAGCGAGGATGACGCGGCGGATCCGCTGGCTCAGAAACCGACGGAGGAGCAGCTCAACTGGTCTGCAAAAGTTGCAGTGGCCCAGGAGAAACTGGTGGAAGAATTTGATCTGGACGCGCTGACATACTATTATCACGGGGCTCCGGGAAATCATTATGAGGATGTACAGGGCGGATTTATCGTTGGACATTCGCTCCTTACGGCAGAGGGAATCCCGTGCGCAGGCGAGGGCGACCTGAAAACTTGTCTTGCAATGAAGATCTGTGATATTATTGGAAAAGGCGGAAGTTTCTGCGAGATCGTAACAACAGATTATGAGGACGGGACAATCCTGCTCGGGCATGACGGGCCGTTCCATCTGGAGATCGCGAAAGGGAAACCGATCCTGCGCGGTATGGGCCTGTATCACGGAAAACAGGGAACAGGCGTATCTGTTGAGGCGAAGGTCCGCACCGGTGATATCACCAACCTGGCATGCACACAGACCGTTGACGGGAAACTGAAATTCATTATTACCGAGGCCGAGTCTACCGACGGGCCGATCATGACGATCGGAAATACCCAGACTCCGGTAAAATTTAAAACAGACCCGGATACATATATGGATAAATGGTTCGCGGAAGCGCCGACGCATCATTTTGCCATGAGTGTGGGACATAATGCCGGGGTATTTAAAAAGATTGCGGACCTTCTGGAAATACCGCAGGTTGTTCTGGAATGAAAAAAATACAAATAAGGAGGAAACATCAATGGTAAGAAAAGGATTTAAAATGAAACTTTACCCGGGAATGGAAGCGGAGTACGAAAAGCGTCACAATGAACTGTGGCCCGAGATGCAGGACATGATCCACGAGTATGGCGGAAAGAACTATACAATCTTCCTTGACAGGGAGACGCTGGTTCTTTACGGATACATCGAGGTCGAGGATCCGGCAAAATGGGATGAGAGCGCGGATACTGCGATCAACCGCAAATGGTGGGATTTCATGGCGGACATCATGGAGACGAATCCGGATAACAGCCCGGTGTCTGTTGATCTGCATGAAGTATTTCATCTGGACTAATGCATCAGAGAAAGAGAGTACAGCCGGGGTTTTTGCCCCGGCATTATTTAATAATTTTTTAATTTGATATTCTGTTCAGTCTGTGTTATGCTGTCTCTACACTTTCCGGGATGGTGCATTTCCTGTATCAGACCAGAGGGGGAAAGTGTGAACAGACAGGATGCGGTCCGGCTTCAGTCCGGGATCTGACCGCAGAGGGATTTTATTATATTATCTTTGCCCGCAGTTCAGGGCATATTTTCACATGTATTCTTACAGTCGCAGTGCGCAAAGGAGGGATGTCCATGAGTATGCGGATACGTGCCGTATAACAGCTGCTTTATGACCGACAGACAAAAGAAAGGGGAAAGAAGAAAATGATGTTAAAATGCAGGCGCGCTGTCATGCTGTTGATTTCGTGCGCGCTTTTACTGGCTGCGCTTGTGCCGGTGGCGGCACAGGCTTATGAAGGTGAGAAGATTTATGCAAAGAAACTGAAGAAAAGTGTATCGGAGATCAGCGTTGTAGACTATGGACAGGGCGGGGCGGATGTAATCGATACATGGAATGAGGGAATACTGGGTCGGAAAACGGGAGAGTGGCTCTACTGTACGGAGCCTCATGTCAGGTTCAGGGAAGGATACAAGACCGGGGTCCCGGCAGAGGAGCATATGTCCGAAGAGTCAATTCAACTGATCGGCGCGCTGATGTACTGGTATGATGAGCATATGTGCGGGGGAACGGACAGCACGGATGAATATCTGTTCAGGCAGGAAATCGTCTGGAATATCCTGAATCTGGAGAAGAAGTGGCGGCCGGACTGCCGCTACGAACACGGACTGGGTGAAAAGTGCGGTTCCGGTCACAGTCTGGAAAGCCACCGGGAGAATCTGTTTTCCGAGGGCCTGGACTGGGCAGAGGAGAATTCGGAATATGTTGAAACCGAGGCCACGGTGTATGAGGGGGACGGGCAGCCTCTTATGGATCTGACCTATAAATGGAGCCCGGAAGGGACCTTGAAGATCTGCAAGTTGTCTGCGGAGCCGGATCTGACAGACGGGAACGGATGCTACAGTCTGGACGGCGCCGAGTACCGGGTTTATTCGGATGAGAAATGTACGGATATGATCTGTAAATTTACGACAGACAAGACGGGAAAAACCGGTGAAAAAGTGATTGCCGCAGGCGAGTATTATGTCAGAGAATACAAGGCTCCGGCGGGGTATGCGCTGGACCGGAATATTTATCCGGTAACTGTGGAAAAAGGCGGGGAAGAGACGCTGAATCTGTACGATGCCCCGCAGATGAATCCGGTGGATATTCTGGTGCGGAAGACCGATGCGGATACGGGAAAGAATGAACCGTCCGGCGCGGCGGATCTTAAAGGCGCGCAGTTTACCGTGTGCTACTATCCGGGCCTGTATGATTCGGCGCCGTCCGGGCAGCCGGAACGGACCTGGGTGTTCGGCACCGATGAAGAAGGGGTCTGCCGGCTGGATGAAAGCAGTCTGATTTCCGGAGACCCGCTGTATACGGATTCAGAAGGAAAAGCGGCACTGCCGCTCGGGACCGTGACGATCCGGGAGACGAAGGCGCCGGAAGGATATCAGATCAACACTGGAACATTTATCAGGCAGATCACGGCAGACGGGACGTCGGAACACATTTCCACGTATGTCCGGGTTGATGTTCCCGAGGAGATCATCCGCGGAGAACTGCAGATTGTTAAGGTGGGTCAGGATGCAGACGGGAAGGCAGGCGAAAAAAAACCGCTGGAAGGAGCCGTGTTTGAGATTACATCCAAAACGACCGGTGAATCGTTCCGGATCAAGACGGATAAAGAAGGATATGCGTCGTCCGGACAGGCCGGGGGTCTGCCGTTTGATACATATGTTGTGTCCGAGGTTGTGACGCCGGCCGGATATGAGCCGGTAGAAGATTTTGAAATCACGGTCCGTGAGGAAGGACAGATCCTTCATTATATTCTTGAAGATAAGCTGATAACGGCGCCGGTACAGCTTGTCAAGCTCGCTTCGGATACCGGGAAAGTTATCCCTGTGGCGGGCGCGCGGTTCCAGCTTCTGGATTCGGGGAAGAAGCCGGTTGAGATGACGGCCGGTGATTCGAAAGAAGAGAGTGTCAGTATTTTCACGACAGATGAAGCGGGTTCGTTTGTTCTGCCGGAGAAGCTTCCGGCGGGCGTATATTATTTCCGGGAAGTGACGGCGCCGGCGGGATATCTGGCAGGTGGTGAAGATATTCGTTTTGAAGTGACGGAATCTTCCGGCTGGGATGAACCGGTCGTTGTGCAGGCTGAAGATTCCCCGGTGAAGGGGCGGATCCGTGTACAGAAGACGGATGACAAGGGCCGGAAACCCGTATCGGGAGCGGTTCTTGAAATTATTGCGAAAGAAGATATCATAACGCCGGATAAAGAAGTGCGCCTCAAAAAGGGAACGGTGGCGGATACGGTTACGACAGATAAGAACGGGAAAGCGGAAAGTAAAGATCTGTTTCCAGGAAACTATTCTGTCAGAGAAAAAAGCGCTCCGGAAGGATATGTTCTGAATACCGGGACCCACGATGTGGAACTGAAATATAAGGATCAGGATACCGCGGTTGTATACGGCGACGTGCGTATTACAGACGAATTTGTCAAAGGGAAGATCCGGATCACAAAGACGGATTCGGAGACGGGGAAGATTATTCCCGTGAAAGCTGAATTTGAGATAACCGCGGCAGAGGATATCGTGACGTCGGACGGGACTGTCCGGGTGAAGAAAGGAACGGTTGTTGATACAGTTGCGACCGGAAAAGACGGGAAAGGGAGCAGTAAAGAACTGTTTCCCGGGAAATATGCGGTGACAGAAAAAAACGCGCCTTTCGGGTATCTGTTAAATTCACAGACGTTCAATGTGGAACTGGCGTATAAAGATCAGAACACGCCGGTCGTTTATGGTGATCTGACCGTGGCTGACGCCCCGGCTATGGGGAAAATACGCATCACAAAATCAGATGAGTATACGGAAGAAACGTTAAAGGATGCTGTTTTTTCAATCATTGCGGCAGAAGACATTACGACGGCAGACGGAACCGTGCGGGCTGCAAAAGGAACGGTTGTGGCAGAGATTACTTCCGGGGAGGACGGGATCGCCGAGAGCAAACCGCTGTATCCCGGAAAATATATTATACGGGAAGATAAACAGCCGGCCGGTTATATTTTCCCGGAGCAGAACGAGTGGCCGGTTGAACTGAAATACCAGGATCAGAATACTGCAGTTGTAACTGTAACAGAGAAGATCCGGAACCGGCCGACAGTTGTGATCATAGATAAGAAGGTGACGGGATCGGAGCAAAGGCTCTCGGGTGTAAAATTTGTGATCTGGAACAAAGACAAAGACGATCCGGTGGATCCCGGGATGACATATAAAGAGGTTTATAAAACAGACAGGAACGGTCAGATACGGATTGAGGCGCCGGAACCCGGCCGGTATTGCGTGCAGGAGGTGGACGGCGTGCCGGGGTATTCGATGGATCCGGATGTGCATGAATTTGTGATCAGCGAGGACGGCCGGATCGAAGAACAGGAAGAATATACACTGACGGTTGAAAACAGAAAAACGGAGATTGCTGAAACAAATGCCCTGTCTGTCGATACAGACAGTAAAGAGACGTACCCGTGGAAAAAGACAACCGTAAAGGATTCTGTAAGTCTTGTTAATATCCAGCCGGGGGAGGATTACAGGCTGACCGGGGTTCTGGCGGACCCGGAGACCGGCGAGATGCTCAGGGAAGGCGGAACGCCGGAAGGGGAACTCCTTACAGCTGAACTGGAATTTACCGGAACGGATCCGGAAATGACGGTTGATGTGACGTTTGAATTTGATGCGTCGCCGTTTGCCGGGCGCAGCCTGGTTGTATATGAATATCTCTTTCAAAAAGATGTGCTGATCAGCGAACACACAGATCCGGAGGATGTAAAACAGCAGTTCTGCATTGCAGCTCCGGAAATGGGGACGACGGCAGTTTCGGCAGAAACCGGAACCCACGAGGCGGAAACAGGTGAGACGGCAGTCATCCGTGATAAAGTGGAATACAAAAATATCATACCGGGGAATTATGTCCTGAAAGGCATTCTTATGGACCGTGAAAGCGGAAAGCCTCTTCTGATCAATGGAGAGAAGATCACAGCAGAGAAAGAATTAAAAATCTCAGAGACAGAAGGAACAGCAGAAGTAGAATTTACACTGGACGCATCCGGTCTGAACGGCAGGAGCGTGGTCGTATTTGAGTACCTGTACCGGAAGGGATATGAACAACCGGCAGCCTCGCATGAGGATATCCGGGATAAAGGACAGACGGTTATCTTCCGGGATAAAATCATGCCACAAACAGGAGATACGTCATCTGTAATTCCTTTATTGCTTCTTGCAGCGGCGGGAGCCGGCACAGCGGCAATTCTGCTGTTTTTCAGACGGGAAAAACAGCGCAGAGGAAAAGGAAATGGCTGTAGACACCGAAAGAAAAAGGTGATAAAGTAGTTGTACTAAAAGAGCGGACTGATAAAAACGGGAGGTGATTGGATGACAGAGCAGAATCAGGAATTGTTGCTGGCGATATCGGATATGCTGGATCAGAAGTTTGAGAAAGAACTCCGGCCAATAAAAGATGATATATGTGAGATGAAGACGGATGTAAAAGAACTGCAGAGCGACGTAACAGAGCTGCAGAGCGATGTGAAGGAACTGAGGAGTGACGTAACAGAGTTGCAGAGCGACGTAACAGAACTGCAGAACGATGTGACGAAGCTGCAGGAGAATGTCCACGGAATACATCTTTATCTTGAAAATGAGGTGGATTACAAGATCTCGCTGCTTGCAGAGAATTATGTTCCTGCGGCAAAGCGGTTTGAGCAGTCGGCATCCAGGATCGATGCAGTGGAAGAAGATGTCGGGATCCTGAAAACAGTTGTGGCACAGCATTCGAAAATGCTGCAGCGCCTTGCATGATCATTATAAAAAAGAAAGTTCTCCGGAACTTTCTTTTTTATAACCGGATATCCGGGAAATGAGATTCATATAATGTGAAAAAGCATGTATGGACGGATGCGCATGAACTGGAAATATTTTTATATAGAAGCGGGACTGGCAGTAATGTTTGTATTTGCGCTTGGTATTGCCGGAGACAGAGGTCTGCTGTCTTCCCGGATGGAAAGTGCGGTACAGTCTGAAAGCTACGCCGGTAATCCTGATGCCATTAAAAAAGAGACGGAAAACACCGCAGTGAAAACCAAAGAGCCGGAACTCCGGGAGACGCAGGCGCTGATCGCATCCGGCCGATACCCGGTCATGGGCAGCAGCGAAATTACGGTACAGGACATGATCGATTATTTTAATGCTTCAGGCGCAGAATATCCTTCCGAAGATCTGGCAGAAGGCGGGGCGGATTCCATTGAGACATTCTGTCAGATGTATGTTGAGGAGGCGGAAGCGGAAGGTGTGCGCCCGGAGGTGGCGTTTGCCCAGACAATGAAAGAGACGGGATTCCTCCAGTATGGAGGGGATGCCCATATTGAGCAGTTCAATTTTGCAGGGCTTGGGACGACCGGGAACGGCGTGCCCGGCAATTCCTATCCGGACGTCCGGACGGGGATCCGGGCCCAGATCCAGCATCTGAAGGCGTATGCGACTGACGAGGCGCTGAACGGGGAATGTGTGGATGACCGGTATGCCTGTGTAAAGAAAGGTTCGGCGCCCTATGTGCAGTGGCTCGGGCAGCAGGAGAATCCCGTGGGGCTGGGCTGGGCCACAGGAGAAAATTACGGCTATGATATCGTCGGCATGATCGAGGATATGTCCGATGCGTGAGCCGATTCTTAAGTTTCCCTAAACTTCTTGACAAATCACCCTCTTGCTACTATAGTATTTGATAGTTAATTTTTAGTTAATACTATTGTAACAAAGGTAAAGACGAAGAGGAGTACATGATCACTCCCGTCAGAGAGAACCGCCCGGCATGGTGCCGGCTGGAAGGCGGTTCCGGAACAGGATCATGGAAGGTAGCTTCTGAACCGGACGGCTGAATGGCGCAGGCAGGTAAGTTGTCCCGGAGTGGTCCGCGTTACAGGACTCAAGAGACATAAATTAAGGTGGTACCGCGGAAATTTCGCCCTTTACATTTTGTAAAGGGCGTTTTTTTATGGAAATGTGAAGAAACCGTGAACACCGGCGCAGTAAAGCGAGAAATGAGGGCAAAAGGAGAGCAAGATGAGCAAGGAACTGGCAAAGACATACGATCCGAAAGCGATCGAAGAGAAACTGTATGAGAAATGGTGTGAGAACAAATATTTCCACGCAGAGGTTGACCGGAGCAGAAAGCCGTTCACAACGGTTATGCCGCCTCCGAACATCACAGGCAAGCTTCATATGGGGCATGCCCTGGACAATACACTGCAGGATATCCTGATCCGCTATAAGAGAATGGAGGGGTATAACGCCCTGTGGGTTCCGGGGACGGATCATGCAGCCATCTCCACAGAAGTAAAGGTGACAAACCAGCTTAAGGAAGAGGGCATCGATAAGAAAGAACTGGGACGCGAAGGCTTCCTGAAGCGGACCTGGCAGTGGAAAGAGGAATATGCCGGAACCATCGAGAACCAGCTGAAGAAGCTGGGCATCTCCTGCGACTGGGACCGGGAACGTTTCACAATGGATGAGGGCTGTTCCAAAGCCGTGGAGGAAGTGTTTATCAGCCTGTACAAGAAGGGATATATATACAAAGGCTCCAGGATCATCAACTGGTGTCCGAAGTGCAAGACGTCCCTGTCTGACGCTGAGGTGGAGCATGAAGAGCAGGAAGGCCATTTCTGGCATATTAAATATCCGATCGTGGGAACAGACCGGTTCCTGGAGATCGCAACGACCCGTCCGGAGACGATGCTCGGCGATACAGCCATTGCCGTACATCCAGATGATGAGCGCTATACCGATATCGTAGGGAAGAATGTGATCCTGCCGCTGGTGGGACGCGAGATCCCGGTTGTGGCGGATTACTATGTGGATAAAGAATTCGGAACCGGCGCCGTGAAGATCACGCCGGCACATGACCCGAATGACTTTGAGGTGGGCAAACGTCACAACCTGCCGGAGATCAACATTATGAATGATGATGCGACGATCAATGAGAACGGCGGAAAATATGCAGGCATGGACCGCTACGAAGCGCGGAAGGTCATTGTAAAAGAACTGGAGGAACAGGGATATCTGGTAAAAGTTGTTCCGCACACCCATGCGGTGGGCACTCATGACCGCTGCGGCACGACGGTGGAACCCCTGATCAAACAGCAGTGGTTCGTAAAAATGGACGAGCTGGCGAAACCGGCGATCAACGCACTGAAGATCGGCGAGCTGAAGTTCGTACCGGACCGTTTTGACAAGATCTACCTGCACTGGCTGGAGAATATCAAAGACTGGTGTATTTCCCGTCAGATCTGGTGGGGGCACCGGATCCCGGCATATTACTGCGACGAGTGCGGCGAGTTCGTAGTGGACCGTCACGCGCCGGAGAAGTGCCCGCACTGCGGATGCACGCATTTTACACAGGATGAGGATACCCTGGATACCTGGTTCTCATCTGCCCTGTGGCCGTTCTCCACGCTTGGCTGGCCGGAGAAGACGGAGGATCTGGACTACTTCTATCCGACGGATGTGCTGGTGACAGGATATGACATCATCTTTTTCTGGGTGATCCGAATGGTATTCTCCGGATACGCACATACCGGGAAATCTCCGTTCCACACCGTGTTGATCCACGGCCTGGTGCGCGACTCCCTGGGACGGAAGATGAGCAAGTCGCTCGGAAACGGCATCGATCCGCTGGAGATCATCGACAAGTACGGCGCGGATGCGCTGAGGCTGACACTGGTGACCGGGAATGCACCGGGCAACGATATGCGTTTCTACAATGAAAGAGTAGAGGCGAGCCGGAATTTTGCCAATAAAGTATGGAACGCTTCCCGTTTTATCATGATGAATATGAAAGATGAGGCGGTCATCGAGAAACCGGACGATGCACTCCTCACACCGGCGGACCGCTGGATCCTGTCCGCGGTCAATACGCTGGCAAAAGACGTGACAGAAAATATGGATAAATACGAACTGGGCATTGCAGTTCAGAAAGTATACGACTTTATCTGGGACGAGTTCTGCGACTGGTATGTGGAACTGGCCAAATGCCGTATTTATCATGCGGAAGAAGACCCGGCAGCGGCGGACTGCGTGCTCTGGGTACTGAAGACCGTGCTTGGACAGGCGTTGAAGCTGCTGCATCCGTTCATGCCGTTTATCACAGAAGAAATATACAGCGCCCTCGTACCGGAAGAGGAATCTCTGATGATGTCAGAGTGGCCGAAGTATAAAGAAGAGTGGAATTTCCCGGCGGATGAGAGTCTGATGGAGCATGTAAAGGCGATCGTCAGGGGAATCCGCAACATCCGTTCTGAGATGAATGTGCCGAACAGCAGAAAAACGAAAGTATATATTGTTTCCGACCAGGCGGAACTGTGCGATGGGATCCCGGAACTTGCAGGATCTGTCATGCCGCTTATGATGGCCAATGAGATCCTGATCCGGCAGGATAAGGAAGGTATCTCAGACAATGCGGTATCCGTAGTGGTTCCGGACGCGGTTGTATACCTGCCGCTTGAGGATCTGGTAGATTTTGAACAGGAGAAAGAGCGGCTTTCAAAAGAAGAGGAAAGGCTGAACAAAGAGATCAAAAGAGCGCAGGGCATGCTCTCGAATGAGAAGTTTGTCAGCAAAGCCCCGGCGGATAAGGTTCAGGCGGAACGTGACAAACTGGAGAAATATATGCAGATGCTTGAACAGGTAAAAGAGAGAATGGCCGGTCTTTCAAAATAACAGACGGTAATCTTTATCAAACAGGTTTCATGCGCCGGACGGCGTGCAGAAAGGACAGAGATCACAGATGAAGCAGATTCATATCAGGCGGCCTGATATTAAAGGCTTTTTTACAAAAGTTAAAAATCTGAAAAATCTGAAACCGGAAGATATAAAGCGACATTATAAAGAGAAAAAAGAGCGCCGGCAGCGGATCCTGGAAGAACGCCGGAACAGCAGGTTCGCCAGGAAGATGCAGCCGGTGTATAAATGGATGAACCGTTTTTCCCTGCCGCTCCAGTTCCTGCTGGCGTGTGTGATCAATTTTCTGATCGAGACGGTTTCCCGGCTGTCGTTTTTCGAGGCATGGGACTATATGACGGGGACACCGCTTGTGTTCCTGTACAATGCGTTTATGATATTCGTGACGTTTATGATCGTTTATCTGTTCCGCAGGCGTGTGTTTGCCCGGATCCTGCTCAGCGTGTTCTGGGTCTTCCTGGGCACCTGCAACGGCTATCTGCTGACCAAGCGGGTGACGCCGTTTAATGCCCAGGACCTGAAAGTGCTCTCGGATGCGCTGGAACTGACGGGAAATTATTTTAACGCATTTGAACTGGTCATGATCATCATCGGCGTGGCAGCGCTGGTGCTCTGGATCGTGTCCATGTGGCGAAGGGGAGGTCAGTTTACCGGGAAAATGCACCGGATCATCGCGCTGGGCGGTGTGGCGGCCGCATTCGGCGCCTGCCTCTGGCTGACGGATGAGGCCATCGATAAACGGGTGATCTCGAATTATTTCGGGAACATCGCATTTGCCTATGAGGACTACGGATTCCCGTACTGTTTCTCTGCCAGCCTCTTTAACACCGGCATCAATGAGCCGGCCGGCTACAGCGAAGAGACGATGGATAAGATCAGTGATGGCGGGGAGATCACAAAAGCATCCACAGGACGCTCGGATGAAGAGCTGCCCAACATCATGTTTGTGCAGCTGGAATCTTTCTTCGATCCGACGGAAGTGGAATGGCTGAGGTTTTCCGAAGATCCGATCCCGAACCTGAGGAAGCTTTTTAATGAATATTCAAGCGGATATTTCAAGGTCCCGTCCGTGGGCGCCGGCACGGCCAACACGGAGTATGAAGTGCTGACCGGCATGAGCATGCGGTTCTTCGGACCGGGCGAGTATCCGTACAAGACATATGCCAAGTTCAATCCGATGGAGAGCGCGGCTTCGGCGCTGAAGAATCTCGGATACGGCGCGGAGGCGCTCCACAACAACGGGGGGAATTTCTACAGCCGTGCGGAAGTGTTCAACAACATGGGATTCGACCATTACACGAGTAAGGAATTCATGAATATCCTGCAGACCACGCCGAAAGGCTGGGCGACGGATGACATCCTCGTGCCGAATATCATGGAGTCCATGGACACGACGGAAGGTCAGGATTTTGTGTTCACGGTCAGCGTGGAGGGACACGGGGAGTATCCGACGGAGAAAGTGCTGGAAAATCCCGAGATCATTGTCAGCGGCGTGGAGGATGAAGGCGAGCGCAATGCATGGGAATATTATGTCAATCTTGTGCATGAGATGGACAAGTTCGCCGGCGAGCTGATCGAGGAGGTCAGGTCAAGGAATGAACCGACGGTGCTTGTATTCTACGGGGATCATCTGCCAACCATGGATCTGGAGGCAAAGGATCTGAAAAGCCGTTATCTCTACAATACGAATTATGTGATCTGGGACAATATCGGGCTGGAAAAGGAGGATATGAACCTTGCGGCGTACCAGATCATGGCGGAGGTGTTTGACCGGCTGGATATCCATTCCGGCACGGTGTTCAACTATCATCAGCAGCGCCGGGAGACAAAGGATTATCTGGCCGATCTGGAACTGCTGCAGTATGACATGATGTACGGAGACCAGTATATTTATGATAAATACGGCGCTCCGGTCATCGAACCGCATATGGTCATGGGCGTGAAAGACGCGCAGATCTCCCAGTTCGTCGTTCAGGCGGACGGCACGACCTATACGGTCTACGGAGATAATTTTACGAAGCAGAGCAAGGTATATATAAACGGAGAGAAACAGACGACCACGTTCCTGAATAACACCCGGCTGGATCTGAAAGATTCGCAGGTTCAGAACGGGGACATCATCATGGTCGCGCAGGTCGGATCCAGCAATACGATCTTCCGCGAATCAAAAGCATACGAATATAATGACGGCGTGCTGACAGAGATCCCGCGGGATCCGTCCGCACCTGAAAACGGACGACAGGCGTTCGTGGAACAGGAAGATGAACGGGAAGAACAGGAAGAAGAACAGGCAGAAGAATGACATACAGCGAGGCGGTAAGCTATATACTTGAAATACCGAAATTTACAAAAAAGAATGACGCGGAGCATACAAAGCTGTTCCTGAAATATCTGGGCGATCCGCAGCGTTCATATAAAGTGATCCATGTGGCGGGAACCAACGGGAAAGGTTCGGTATGCGCCTATCTTGATGCGATGCTCCGGGATGAAGGGAAAAAGACAGGGCTTTTCACTTCCCCTCACCTCATCGCGGTCAATGAGCGCATTGCGGTGAACGGCGCGCCGGTCAGCGACGGGGAATTTGTGCGGTTATTCGAATCTGCGCTGGAGGCAGTCCGCAGGATGGAAACAGCCGGACTGCAGCACCCCACGTTTTTTGAATTTCTGCTGGGGATGGCGCTGTGCGCCTTCCGGGATGCAGCGGTGGATTATGCCATACTGGAGACCGGCCTGGGCGGCCGCCTGGATGCCACCAGCGCGGTAGAGCCGCCGGAAGTATGTGTGATCACATCCATCGGGTATGATCATATGCAGTATCTCGGGAATACGCTGGAGGAGATCGCGGCGGAGAAAGCAGGGATCATCCGGCCGGGCGTGCCCGTTTTCTATGCCGCCTCTTCGGAGGAAAGCGACAGCGTTATCCGGGAGACAGCCAGGAACAACGGGTGTTTCTGTAAAAAAATCGGGAAAGACGCGTACGAAATCCTTGGAACAGAGGACAAACATATTGCATTTTCCTGTGCCAGTGATTATTATGGAAATACCACGTGGAAACTGAATAATATTGGAAAATACCAGCCGGGAAACGCAATGCTTGCCATGGAAACCATGCGCTGGCTGACCGGGGAAAAGGGACATCCCATGCGCTGGCGAAAAAGCCTGTCAGAACTTAAATGGGCAGGCAGAATGGAAGAAGTGCTGCCCGGAGTCTGGGTGGACGGGGCGCATAATATCAGCGCGGTGGAGGCATTTGCAGAGACGGCCGCCAGTGACGGTGAAGAGAAGATCATCGTTTTTTCTGCGGTAAAGGATAAAGAATATGAGAAGATGGCCCGGGTGCTCTGTGAAAAAGTAAAGGCCTCACTGTATGTGGTGACGCATATTGACGATGAACGCGGGACTTCAGCGGAGCAGCTGGGAAATATTTTCAGAACGTATACAGACAGACCGGTGGAAGTGAGAAAATCAGCGTCCGGGGCGCTTGCGTATGCTCTTGCAGTAAGAGGGGAGCGAAAAGTGTACTGCCTTGGCTCGCTTTATCTTACGGGAACGATAAAGAAACTGATTCAGGAGGTTACATAGATGCTGGATTATGAAGAAGAGATCAAGAAATTCAAACCGAGCCTTGAGGTTGAGGAGATAGAGGAAGCAACGCTTCAGGAAGACCTTACGGATATGACCGATCTGCTCAAACAGGTGATGGATCAGAAAAAGTAGAAAGTTAATGGTGGGTATAAATGGATTACAGGAAAAAGATCGTATATCAGTCCAATTACTGGTATAACGACGGCCTGCGAAAAGCACAGATCAGAGATATGTCCGGGGCGATCGTTTCTCTGCGCAGCAGCCTGCAGTTTAACAGGGAGAATATCGCGGCGAGAAATCTGCTCGGACTGGTATACTACGGGATCGGCGAAGTCCCGGAAGCGCTGGTGCAATGGATCATCAGTAAAAATCTGCGCCCGCGGGATAATATTGCAAATTACTATATTGATACAGTACAGTCTTCGGCAAAGGAGCTGGAGACAGTCAATCTTGCAATCAAAAAATACAATCAGTGTCTGGCCTACTGCATACAGAACGGGGAGGATCTGGCGGTGATCCAGCTTAAGCAGGTGGTCGCGTCTCATCCGACGTTCCTGAAAGCGCTGCAGCTTCTGGCATTGCTCTACATGCACACGGGGCAGTATACGAGGGCGCGTCAGATGGTCCGCCAGGCAAGAAAGCTGGATATTGGAAATGAGACTACGCTGCGCTATATGCGCGAGCTTACAAGCCGGCAGGGCAGGAAACGGCGGCGTCCTCTGAAGAAAAAAGAAGACGCCGTGGAATACAGTCTGGGAAATGAAACGATCATCCAGCCAAGGCATTCCAGATTCGCAGGACTGATGAATCATTTTGCCGTGGCGAATATTTTCATCGGGGCAGTGATCGGGGCAGCGATCATCTGGTTCCTGGTGGCGCCGGCGGTACACCAGTCCTCATCGGACCGGCTGAACAGTCAGATGCGGGCATACAGCGATCAGATCCAGTCTCTGGAAGCGCAGGTCAGCGCACAGACGCGCACGCTGGATGATTACCGTGCGGCAGGAGAAGCGCTGGAGGCTAATGCCAGTGCGGCAGACTGCTATGAGAAGCTGATGGCCGTGTCGGATCAGTACGCTTCGGGGGAAAGCAGCAATGCGTCAATGGCGGATGCACTGCTTGAGATCAGCAAAGATACGCTTGGTGAAAAGGGGCAGGCGCTCTATGATGAACTGGCCGGGGAAGTTTTCCCGGGAGCCTGTGAGACATATTCTGCATCCGGCACAGAGGCGCTTGAAGCCGCGGAATATGAGACTGCGATCAGTGAACTGGGCAAAGTTGTCCGGATGGACGCCAGTTATAATGACGGACAGGCGCTGTACGATCTGGCCCGTGCCTACTGGAATAACGACGATACAGAAAATGCATCGAAATACTTCCGGCGGGTTGTGGATGACTACGGCGATTCAGAGTATGCGGAGGATGCGCAGAAAAATCTTGATGAGATTGCCGGATCAGCGGCTGATCCGGATCAGGGCGATGCAACAGAAGAATAATGACAGATTTCCGGAAACGGAAAACCGTACGAAAGAAGAGGATATGCATAAGATGCATATCCTTTTTCTGTGCAGAAAAGAAATTGAGGAGGAGTAATATGAAGTATCAGGTCCAGGAGAACTGTCTGACAGTCTATCTGCCCCGCGAAGTGGACGACCACAATGCGGATGAGATCCGGCGGGAGGCGGACGCGGTGATCGACAGGAATCACATCAAATATGTGATCTTTGATTTTGAAAAAACAGACTTTATGGACAGTTCCGGAATAGGGGTTATTATGGGAAGATATAAAACGATCAGCCTGATCGGCGGCGAGGTGTGGGCGGTCCACGCAAATGAAAGAATACGCAAGATCCTGACGCTTTCAGGGATTACGAAGATCATGCAGATATATGAGGAGGAAACCGTATGAAAGGCACGAATGAAATGGAGATCAGATTTGACAGCCGCTCGGAGAACGAGGGGTTTGCGCGGGTTGCCGTAGCATCTTTTATGACGCAGCTTAACCCGACGGTGGAAGAGGTGGCGGATGTAAAGACTGCCGTGTCGGAAGCTGTAACAAATGCCATTATACACGGATATGACGGAAGGAGAACGGGAAAAGTGAGTATCCGCTGCCGGATCCATGAAAATATTTTTACGGTGGAAGTAAGTGATACCGGGAAAGGAATCCGGAATGTCGCAGAAGCCATGCAGCCGATGTTTACGACTAAGCCGGAACAGGAACGCTCCGGGATGGGGTTCGCATTTATGGAGGCATTTATGGACAGCGTGGAAGTGGAGTCAGAGCAGGGGAAGGGAACCTGCGTGAAAATGACGAGGGCTGTAGGAAAAGGAAGGGAGATATGGACCACACAATCGCTTTGATCAGGAAATCGCATGCGGGAGATAAAGAGGCGAGAGAACAGCTGGTGGAAGAAAATGTGGGACTGGTCTGGTGTGTGGTCCGGCGGTTCCGGGGGCGAGGGACAGAAGCGGAGGATCTTTTTCAGATCGGAAGCATCGGACTGCTGAAGGCGATTGACAAATTTGATCTGGAGTATGATGTGAAATTCTCCACTTATGCGATTCCGATGATCTCCGGGGAAATCCGGCGCTTCCTCAGGGATGACGGAATGCTCAAAGTCAGCCGGTCTTTAAAAGAACTGTCGTATAAGACCATGCAGGCCGGGGAAAAACTGGCCGGCCGTCTGGGCCGCGAACCGACGCTGGAGGAATTGTCGGCGGAACTTGGAGTAGAATGCGAAGAACTGGCCGAGGCGCTGGAAGCCGGCGCGGCCGTGGATTCGATCGACCGTCCGGTCCGGCAGAAAGAGGGGAGTGAAGTCTGTCTGGCGGACCGGATCGAAGAAAAGAAAGGAAATGTTGATGACATTATCGACCGGATGCTGCTGGAGCAGCTCCTCGGAACTCTGACCGCAGAAGAACGGCGGCTGATCTGGCTGCGGTATTTTTCGGGCAGGACTCAGTCTGAAGTGGGGCGGATGCTTGGCATCTCCCAGGTCCAGGTGTCACGTGCCGAAAAGCGCATTATGGAAAAACTGCGGAAAAGAGGTGAAACCTGACAGAAATCAGACCGGATGAATATTTTTCCGCCGGACGCCGGATACTAAACCTGCAGGAAAGGACAGGTGAATGGGATGGAAGACGGAAAGAAAAAGATATGGATATGTCTCCTGGTGATCGTGCTGGCCGCAGTGGCGGCCGGAGTGTTTTATTATCTGAGCGCGCCGGATGCGCCGGACAGCGAAGGCTTTCTGATCCGCGCGTCATACAGCATCTGCGTTCCGGAGGGAGTCGGCGGTGAAGTCTGAGAAAAATACACTCTATATAAAAGGCGGCCGGAATACAGAGGTGACAGCGCCGGATGTGACTCTGGGGGATATTCTGAGCATGGAATGCACGGATAAACTGATGCTGGCGAAACTCCGGACGCGCAGGATCCTTCGTTTCCCGAAGAAGAAAAAAGGCAGGCGCGTCCTGTCCGTGCTGGAGATCATATCGTGCATTCATGAGGAATTTCCGGATCTGGACGTCCGGAATCTGGGCGAGACGGACATGCTCATCACTTATGAAGAACAGAAGACTCCGCCGCGGATCTGGCATCTGATCAAAACGGCATTTGCGGCGGCAGCGGTTTTCTTCGGCGCAGCCTTTTCCATCATGGCATTTAATAATGATGTGGACGTAACAAAGCTCTTCGGACAGATCTATGAGCTGGCAACAGGTTATGAATCCGGCGGTTTTACCGTGCTGGAGGTCTCCTACTCCGTCGGCGTCGCAGCGGGCATCCTGATCTTCTTCAATCATTTCGGGAAAAAGCGCTTTACGGTGGATCCGACGCCCATGGAAGTGCAGATGCGGCTGTATGAGAATGACATCCAGACGACGCTGGTCGAGAATGCGGACAGGAAAGGGGAGGAGATCGATGTGGATCCGTGAGATCCTGCTGGCAATAGCGGGACTTAGCGCGGGGGTCGCCGTGGCAGGCGGCCTTTTTTCATTTATTGTGGAACTGGGGGTGATCGCTGACTTTGCAGACCGGACCCACACCGGGGATAAAGTCTGTTTCTACGAAGACTGCGCGGCACTGGGCGGCATCCTCGGCAATCTCGTAACGGTCTTTCATACCGGCATCCCGGCCGGACTTCCGGGACTGGCGGTGTTCGGGATCTTTACGGGGATCTTCGTGGGATGCTGGGCCATGGCGCTGGCGGAGATCCTGAATGTATTTCCAGTGTTCATGCGCCGGGCGCGGATCACCCGGTATCTGTCTTTATTTATCGTCTGCCTGGCTGCGGGCAAAGGGCTGGGGGCATGTCTGTTCTTTTTCAGAGGATGGTAGAGCATCTGATATAATCAGAAGTGTAATAAAACTTTCATAAAATGTATTTACGAAAATTTTACTTACATTTTATGGGTTCGTGATATCGCCGGTATTCTCATTTATCTATAATAAGCACTGTGGTCAGTGATGACACAGCTTCGCTAAAATGCAAAGCGGTTCTGAGCTGACGACAGAAAAACAGATGAAACAAACGAGTAAGAGAGTAACGGAGGAAATGATCATGAATTCACAGAATAAGATTTCTCAGTCACAGAAATTAATGGTATTTGTCCTTTCCATGTCACTGTACGGGCTGGCTACTCTGTTCACGGAACTGATCCCGTCTTTTCAGGTGGGCATCGTAGAGTTCTCGGTAGAGTATTTCCTGTTTATCCCGCTGACGCTGGCAATGCTTTTTGACCCGCTGTCCGCCGGCCTGGGGGCTGCGACCGGCGAACTGGTATTCAGCGAGATCATGCTGGGACAGTTTGGAGGCCTTGGTGAACTGGAGAAATTCATTACCGTGACCATCGGCGTGTATATCGCGGGACGTCTTGTAAAGAACCCGAGAAACCGTGCGGTCGTCGCCGGAGCGTCTATTTTCGGCGTATTTATCCAGCAGTTTATGGGCTGCATCGTAGACATTCTGAAAGTACAGTTTGCAGTGGAAGATTTTGAGGCCGTGGCAGGCCTTCCGGAAAGCGTGTTTTTCACAGAAGGATTTGCATGCCTCAATGATGTTCTGTTCTCAGGCATCCTCTTCTGTATGCTTCCGACCATGTTCCTTGTACCGAAGCTGTACGGCAAGATCGAGCCGCTTCTTGGCATGAAGCCGCGCGATGAGAAGACAGTGCTTGGAAGCGGGGGTGTATCAGCGAAGACTGTCGTGATCTGCATCATCGGATTTATCGTAGCTGTTGCAGCGGAGCTTCTGGCGACAGGCGGATTTGAACTGATCGACTGGGAAGCTTCGTGGGCTGAGAGCACGCAGGCAATGATCGCGGCCATCATCGCGGCGGCGGTTGTCGCACTGATCGTGATCGGCGTGATCCGGAGCCGTGCAAAGGTTGATAAGGCTGCATAGGTACAGCCGGAAATGCATTAAGATACAGGAAGGTGTCCGCAAGTGAGTATTATAGAGATCAGGGATCTGACATTTACATACCCGGGGGCATCAGAGCCGACGCTGAAAAATGCATCAGCGGTCATTGAAAAAGGGGATTTCCTGGCGATCGTTGGAAACAACGGCTGCGGGAAATCCACGCTTTGTAAGACGCTGAACGGCCTGATCCCTCATTTTATCGTCGGAGATATGGACGGGGAAGTCCTGATCGACGGAATGAATACAAAAGAGCAGGAGATCGGTACGCTGGCCCGCAAAGTGGGATATGTATACCAGGATTTTGAAAACCAGATCGTCTGTCCGACGGTGCTTGAAGATGCATCTTATGCATGTCTCAATTACGCCATGCCGGATTATGAAGAAAAAGGAAAGAAAGCGCTGAATGTCTGCGGCCTGTCTTCAAAGGTTGACGATTATGTATGGCAGCTCTCCGGCGGCCAGAAGCATCTTCTCGCCCTGGCGGGGACCGCGGCTTTAAGTCCGGACATCCTGATCCTGGACGAACCCATCGCCCAGCTGGATCCGGCCCACGCAGACGGGATCTACGAAGTGCTGAAAGAATTGAATGAAAAATACGGCAAGACAGTCATTGTGATCGAGCATCATACGGATTACATTGTAAAATACTGTAAAAATGTAATGCTTCTGAAGGATGGGACCGTACAGTGGATCCTTCCGGCAAAAGAGGCGATGCGGCGGACGGAGGAACTGCAGGGCTGCAATATTTTCCCGCCGCAGGTCGCAATTGCAGCGGAGCGGATGCTGGACGGCGGGCTGCTCCCGCGGAAGCCGTTTGAGAAAAAAGAAGAAGTCCTTCCGGTAGATGTAAATGAAGGAACACGTGTGTTCGCGCCTTATCTGAAGAATAAAGGACCGGCATACAAGCAGACGGCACGGAAGGATCTGACCCGGCATCCGATCGTTGATTTTAAAAACGTGACCGTTAAATACCGCGCGGTCAAAGGCGAGCCGCCGAAGGTCTTCGATGATTTTTCGCTGCAGATCGGCAAAGGCGAGAAGATCGCGCTGATCGGTTCCAACGGCGCGGGCAAATCGACTATGATGAAGCTTATGATGGGCCTGATCCGGCCGGAATCCGGGCAGGTATTGCTAAACGGCAGACCGACGGCAGAACTGCCGAAAGAAGAACTGGGGCGTACGATCTCCATGGTCTATCAGAATCCGGAGGAAATGTTCATCAAAGATTCTATCCGCAAAGACATCGAGTACGCGATGAAGGTGCGGAGAGTAGAAGATTATGAGAACCATACGGACGAACTGCTGGAAATGTTCCGGCTCACGGATCTCCAGGACCGCGACGGAAGGCTTCTGTCCGGCGGACAGATGCGCCGTGCGTCTCTTGCGATCGGCATCGCCCTGCAGCCGGAGATCCTGCTGCTTGACGAACCTACCGCAAACCTCGATATTGCCACCAGACGCGAGATCATGAAAACCCTGCAGATGCTCAAGGGAGTAACAGACACCGTGGTGATCGCCACACATGATATGCAGCTGGTGTGCGACTGGGCGGAGCGTCTGATCGTACTGTCATCCGGTTATGTGATCGCAGACGGCACAAAGGAAGAAATCTTTGCCGATATGTATGTGCGTCAGCAGGTCGGTATCCGTCCGCCGCAGATCTACGATATGGGGCGTGCGCTGGGGATTGAAAATCCCTGTTTTACGATCGATGAATTCATGGGATATTTCCGGGGTGAGAAATATGCGTAAACTATCAGAAAATATATTAGACAAAATTTCCATTGACTTCCTGAGAAACCAGGTCCTGAAAAATGCCTACGGCAATGACGACACGGTGATCGCGAAGCTGGATCCCCGCATCCTGCTCGTCTGGTATCTCTTTTTCGGGCTGGTGCCATGGTTCCTGAACGATGTGGTGCTCCTGCTGGGGATCTTCATTTTCGTTGCACTGACCACGCGGGCGGCCCGGATCGCGCCGCTGGTGCTTTTCCTGTTTTGCATTGGTGTATTTTCTCAGACGGGATACCTGTTTATCGTGGCGCTGTTCTTCGGCGGAAACACAGAGACGATTGTGCCGCTTCTGATCATGACGCTGAAAGTTGCAGTTGTGTCTCTTGCATCGATCACGGTATTCTCAGGGCTCGATCCGGACCGTCTGGCGAACGGTATGCTCTGGTTCGGCTGTCCTGGGCAGCTCTCTTTCAGTATTTCCTTTGCGTACCGGATCCTGCCGGTGCTGATGGAAGAGTTCCAGAATATCCTGCTCTCCTACAGGCTGCGGGGCAATCCGCCTTCAAAGAACGGGCTGGCCGGCAAGATCCGGTATCTGGCGTATCAGATCAGGATGATCATTCAGGCGTTCTATCCGCTGATGCTCAATACGGCGAAGCGTTCCAGAACGACCGTGGAAGCGCTGGAACTCAGGGGATACCGCCATTCGATCCAGAATCCGGAAGTGAAGAAAATGAAGCTGGCCATGCTGAAAGTGACCCGGGCGGACCTCATTTTTGTATGCATTTCCATTGTCTGGGTATGCGCAAGCTTCGGCGCTTCGGCAGCGCTGTAGATCCGGGCCTTCGCGCGGATACAGGATTTAAATTTTTTGACAGGAAGGATGAATAAAGCAGCATGAAAATTGATTTTCATACACACGGGAAACTCGCAAAGAAGCTTCCTTTTTCCAGAGAGTATACAGACTGGCTCTTTTGTGAAGCGCAGAAGTCCGGACTGGACGCGCTCTGTCTTACAGAGCATTTCAATACGCTTGGATTTCAGGAGATATACCGGTACATATCCGGACGCTGCAGTCGGGACGGGGACTCGCTGGTGACGGAGAGCGGCTTCCGCATCTTTCCGGGGATGGAGACGGATATCGCCGAAGGCGGCCATACGCTCATCATCGGTCCCCTGGAGTGCATCCTTGAGATGAACCGGAGACTGGAGCCTCACAAGGAAAAGGGAAGCTTCCTGCCGTTTGAAAAACTGGCGGAGCTTGTATCAGAGTATCCGGTGATCTTCGGGGCCGGGCACCCGTACCGGGAAGGGGGACATATTCCGGAATTGCCGCAGGAGATGTTGGAGAAATTTTTCTTCCTCGATGTGAACGGGAAAGACCTGGCACGGGACCGGGACGGCACATGGGAGAAGATGCGGGCGCTCTCCCGGGAGTTAAACCGCCCGCTGGTCGCGGGAAGCGATACGCATCAGTCCTTCCAGTACGGCTGTGTGTGGAATGAATTTGAACGGACGGTCAGTACGGTGGACGGACTTGCCGGCGAGATCACGAAAGGCGCGTATGAGATCAGGATGTCTGAATCCCTGACATTTAAAGTGGAATCCGCAGGGATCCTGAAGCGGGCGTTAAAAGAGATCGACGCGCTGGGCGGAGACTATGTGTCCGTGCTGTTAAAAGGCGCGGAAATATAAGAAAGTAAAACGGAGATCCTAGCGGGGGATCTCCGTTTTATAATGTTCTTTTAACTTATACAGCCGGTCAAGATGTTCAGCTGAAGATTCTCCGAGCCGGGCGCCCAGCATGACAACCAGAGCATCAAGCAGCGCGGCCGGGGCAGCCATGGAGTGATATTCAGAAGGCTCGCCGCGGAAGACGAACAGGGACAGGACATTTTCCTGATCCGGCGACCGGTAAAGCCTGCTTGTAAAGAAAATGCAGGGATAGCCGATGGTTTTCTGATGATCCAGGATCACGGCAGCTTCTCTCGGCGTTTTCTGGAAGCCGAAGAGGATCACGAGATCTTTTTCAGTGAAAAAGTTCATGTGTTCAAACAGTTCCGAACTTCCCGCGGGCAGCAGCATGACGCGTCTGCCGAAACGGTTCAGCCGGAAGCGGAGCAGTTCCGCCATGGATATAGAAGCGCCTTTGGCGTAGATCCAGACGGTCTCTGCGGCGAGGATCATATCTGCAGCACGGGTGAGTTGATGCGGCTCCAGAAATTCCAGCGTCTTTTCGATACAGTACTGCTGCCGGTGAAGGAATCCTTCCGGGGTGGAAGAAGCTTCACTTCCCAGTGTGGAAGTGAGTTTGCCGGCCGGTGGATTTTCCTCGGAGATGTGCATCAGTACAGCATTCTTTAACTCTTTGAAATCCGCATAGCCGCAGTGCCGGGCAAAGCGGGATACTGTCGGCTCTGAGCTTCCGATGCATCTTGCCACATCCCCGATGCTCATGCGGATAAAATCACGCGGGCTGGCAATGATATAATCGATCAGTTTTTTTTCTGTTTTGGTAAAATGTACGTTGTCTTTTGCAAAATAGATATCAGTCATAAAAGAACCTCGTTTAATGCAGTTTTTATTTCATAATATCATAAAACAGGTGAAATGCAGGTTAAAAACAGTT
>DWUU01000017.1 GCA_019120575.1 Candidatus Mediterraneibacter quadrami | reverse complement strand
CCGGCCAGGCCCACATGATCAAAGATTTCTGGATGCCAAATAAAGAATGGGAAGGATGCGATGTAAGCGATCCCTCCGCCCGGGTCCTGTCAAACTACGGGGCCAGCGGGGTTTAATATATACCTTTTTCTCTCTATTGCCCGGCAGGTGTTTTTTCCTGCCGGGCTTAATTTTGAATCTCACGAAATTGACTTTACCATTTTAATATGCGGGCAGTGCTCTTCCATGAATACTTCCCCCACGGCAGCAAACCCCGATTTCTCATAAAATCCGGCAGCCTGTACCTGTGCCGCCAGACTGAGTTCCAGGGCGCCTTCAAGTCCGGCCTGACGCTCCGCTTCGCGGAGGATAAGCTGTCCGTAATGCCGCTTGCGGAATTCCTTTAAAACTGCGATTCGCCCGACAATATAGCATTTCCCGTCCCCGTCCGGGTAGTACCGGCATACTGCCGCCGGCCTGTCGTCATCCGTATAAAGGACAATGTGCTTTGATATCCTGTCTGTATCATCAAACTCATCTTTAAATCCCTGCTCTTCCATAAAAACCGATCTGCGGATAAATGCCGCGTCCTCCGGCAGTGAATCATAGGTCCTGAAATATTCCATTTATTAGTCACCTGTCTTTCATTTTCTCAGATACTTTTCAGCTTATAAGAAAATGCATGCTTTTTCAAGAGACTTCTGATGAATTCTAATTCCTGACTTCAGATTTCGACTATTATTTTCTGCCTTGTATTCTTCAAAGTGACAAACTATAATGATAGAAGTTGTCAACTGTTACTTCATTGAGGGAAGGGAGGCTGCAGAAGTGAATCGCATTTTACTTTTAGAAGATGATGAAGCGCTGGGGCGCGGGATCTGTATGGCGCTGGAAACACCGGACTGTACAGTTACGCATTCCGGTACACGCCGCCAGGCAACAGATATTTTGCAGAGCATGGTCTTTGACTTACTGATCTTAGATATCAATCTGCCGGACGGCAGCGGGCTGGACCTGCTGCAGGCGCTACGGCAGAATGGTGACTTGACGCCTGCAATCCTGCTTACGGCCAATGATCTGGAACTGGATGAAGTCACCGGCCTGGAAGCCGGAGCGGACGACTACATCACAAAGCCCTTTTCTCTGGCTGTACTCCGGGCAAGAGTAAATGCCCGGCTGAGACGCTCCGTTCCCGCAAATCAGGATCGGGTTGAACTCAGCGGCTTTATCGTGGCCAACGCGGGCAAGTTCCAGACCAGCACCCTGTTCAGTGCGGAGCAGGCTTTGCCCCGGTCTGCCATCGAAGCCATCAACGCCCGAGGCGGCATCACGGAAAGCGGCGCGGTGTACGGCCAGACCTCCCCGGCGCTGGAATATGTCACCGAGGACTGGTTCCGGCAGAACAGGCAGTCCTTCTACACCCCGAAAGAGATGGAAAACCTGATCCGTCTGACTGACAAAAACGAGGCAGGCGACCTGGCTTTCAGCGTGCAGCTCTCCGGCATGAGCGCCTTCGCACTGGACCATCTGACCGTACTGGAAGGCAATCTCTCCGCCCTCTATGAACCGGGCAACAGGAACATCGCCGCAGTATACGCCGAGGATGAATACGGCAACGCCGACAGGAACAGCCACTGGGCCCGGCTTGGAGACACCGTGACCGTGCGATATGTGGAAAAATTCGAATACTGCGACCCTGACACCGGCGATGTCTGGGCCGACCCGGAGGACATCCCGGACGGGGTCAACTGGGTGGAGCGGCCGGTGAAGTACCGGGACGTGGACTACACTGTGGCCGCCCTGGTGGCGGTGCCTTCCGCCCTCAGCTACCGCTACTACGGTTCCGATGAGTTCATCCTGAACGATCAGACCTTTGTGCAGGACACCGGAACAGACAGCATCATGTACTACGCCTTCGATACCACTGATGAATCGAATGCGGATATGGAGACCTTTCTGACAGACTACACGGAGAATGTGAATCCGGAGCTGGACTATGAGAGCAAGTCCACCTATGCCGGAGAGTTTGAGAGCATGCGGACCATGTTCCTGCTCCTGGGCGGGGCGCTGAGCTTTATCGTTGGACTGGTTGGCGTACTGAACTTCTTTAACGCCATCCTTACCGGCATCATCGCCCGCCAGAGGGAACTGGCGGTACTCCAGGCAGTGGGAATGACCGGAAAACAGCTGCGCGCCATGCTGGGGGCTGGGATCCCCGCTCTCACGATACGGGCGGCGCAACGCCGCACCGTGGTGGAGCGGCTGAGAATGGAATAAGAATTTCACAGAAGAAGCGCGGACTGATATCGCCGCGCTTCTTCACACCTTAAATTTTCTGATTTCCCGTAGACCAGACATGCTTTTCCTTTGCCTGCTCTGCTGTATTCTGCGCCATAACGCCCACCAATGCGTGGGGCACATACGGTTCTTCCAGATAGTCGATCTCTTCCTTTGTCAGGCACAGATCAGCCGCTTTTGCCATCCCTTCCACATGAGAAAGCTTCGTGGCGCCCACAATGGGGGCGGTCACCTTTGTAAGCAGCCATGCAAGGGAGATCTCTGTCATGGATACGCCGCGCTTCTCGGCCAGTTCCGCCACCCGCGCGATGATCACGCCGTCTTCAGCGGCTGTGCCGTTGTATTTCAGCTTTGCATAGTCGTCTTCCTGAAGCCTTTTTGACATTTCTCCCAACTTTTTGGACAGCCGGCCGCCGGCCAGGGCGCTGTACGGCGTCATGGCGATATTGTCTTCCCTGCAGAGTTTCGCCATCTCCCGTTCTTCTTCACGGAAGATCAGATTGTAATGACCCTGTATGGATATGAATTTTGCAAAGCCTTCCCGCTCCGCCAGTGCATTGGCCTTTGCCAGCTGATACGCAAAGCAGTTGGAAATGCCGATATATCTTGCCTTTCCTTTTTTTACCACGTTGTTTAGTCCTTCCATGATGTCATACAGTGGCGTCGCATAATCCCACATATGATAAATATAGAGATCCACATGATCCATCCCCAGATTTTTCAGACTCTTGTTGATCATCCGTTCAATATGCTCCTGGGCCGGAACGCCCTGTTCGATCTCTTCCGGCGTGCGGGGGAGGAATTTGGTTGCAACTACTACTTCATCCCGTTTTGCATAATCCCGCAGCGCCCTCCCAAGATACTGCTCGCTTGTGCCGCTCTGGTATCCGATGGCAGTGTCGTAAAAATTGATCCCGGCTTCCAGGCCTTTGCGGATGATCTCCCGGGTGTGCTCCTCATCGATGGTCCACGTATGCTGCCCGTTCTTTGCATCCCCGAACCCCATGCATCCCATACAGATGCGTGATACATTTAATTCAGAATTTCCTAATCTTGCATATCTCATTATGAATCCGCCTCCTCTGCCAGACCGATACTGTTCAGCCATCCTGAAACCGTATCAGCGCAGTCTTCCGCCTCACTGCTTCCAAGTGAAAGTCCTTCTGTAATCTCTGCATCCGTCTCCATCTCTGCAATAGTGTCAAGAGAACCGGAAAATCCGCTGCCTCCGCTTGTATTGAACGGAGCGATCGTCTTCCCGGAAAGGTCATACTCATCCAGAAATGTATACAGGATCATGGGCATATCTCCCCACCAGTTGGGATACTAAAATGTAGCCCGTCCTCTCCAGCCCTTGAAAACACTGGGCTTAACTGCTTACACAAGTGTGTTTTCTGTTCTTTTTTAATAGCATATTGCTCCGACCTTTCCCATTTATTGTACTCTGGTTCACCCGTTTATACAAATACCTATGTTTAATGCTTTTCCATACGTTTTGTGAATGATAAGAGACAGCGGTTGGTTGATCCGCTGTCTCTATGTATTTTCCTATATTTTATTTTTTACAGGTTTCGAAATT
>DWUU01000016.1 GCA_019120575.1 Candidatus Mediterraneibacter quadrami | reverse complement strand
AACCACTGTCGGTGAAACATACCGCCCGATCCTGTATCCTGCCTCACTCAATATCATCGAAGTGTATGCAAGCACAGATCCCTTGCCATTCGTTCCTGCAATATGTATGAACTTCAAGTCATCCTGGGGATCCCCAAGTTCACGCAACAGACCTCGAATCGTATCCAAGCCAAGTACACTTCCGTATTTCGACATTTCGTCCAAATATACCCTTGCTTCTCTATAGGTCACGTTCTTCTCCGTTTCCTTTCCGTATGAAACTGTTCTCGTCCGTTCAGATTGAACAGGGATATCATATCACTATTTCATCCGGCACACAAGCTTTTCCGGATGGTTTTCCTTATTTCCTGTTGACTGCACCCATACGCGGTGCTATACTAAGTGTACTAATACTAATAGTACACTTAGAAACCACAGATTCACGGAAAGGAAGATTATGATCTCTATTGATTACCAGAGCAAGCTGCCGCTCTACGAACAGATCGCCGGACGCTTCCGGACGCTGATCCTGCAGGGCGTCCTGCCCCCGGACAGCCAGATGCCTTCCGTGCGCTCCCTGGCGGTGGAACTGTCCATCAACCCGAACACCATCCAGAAAGCCTTTTCCCTTCTGGAGCAGGAAGGATATATCTACCCGGTAAAGGGGCGGGGCAATTTCGTGGCGGACACCGCGGAGCTGAGCCAAAAAGAGCAGGCATCTCTTCTTGAAGCGGCGAAAACGCTGATGGACAGAGGCCGGGCCCTCGGGATCACCAAAGCGCAGTATCTCGACCTTGTAAACGATGTATACCGAAAGGGGGAAGAACTTTGATCGAACTGAAAAATGTTGACAAAACACTGGGCGGCGTCCACGCCGTCGACCATGTCAGCGGAACGATACGGGAGGGAATGGTCTTCGGACTGATCGGATCAAACGGCGCGGGAAAGAGCACCCTGCTCCGCATGATCAGCGGCGTCATCCGTCCGGACGACGGCACAATCCTCTGCGACGGCGCACCCGTATTCGAGAACCCGGAAGCCAAAGCGCAGATCTGCTTTCTTCCGGATACGCCTTACTTCTTCCCCAATGCCGACATCCGTCAGATGCGGGACTATTACGCCATGATCTACCCGTCCTTCAACCGGAAACAGTTCGACGCACTGGCCGCCCGGTTCCGGCTGGACCCGAAGCGGAGCATCCACGCCTTCTCAAAAGGCATGAAGAAACAGGTGTCCATCCTGCTGGGCCTGTGCGCGGGCACGAAATATCTGCTCTGCGACGAGACCTTCGACGGACTGGACCCGGTCGTGCGGCAGGCCGTAAAGAGCCTGATCGCCGCCGAGATCACGGAACGGGATTTCACACCGGTGATCTCCTCCCACAACCTCCGGGAGCTGGAAGACATCTGCGACAGCATCGGCCTGCTGCATGAAGGCCGGCTGCTCCTCACCCGGGATCTGGACGACGCGAAGAATAACATCTGCAAACTACAGTGTGTGATCCCCGACTCCCGCAGGGAGCAGGAGCTGATCAGCAGCCTGCGGATCCTGAAAATGGAACGCACCGGCTCACTCCTCACCCTGACTGTCCGCGGCGAACGGACGGAGACCCTGAAGAAGGCCCAGGCGCAGGAGCCCCTGTTCGTGGAAGCGCTCCCGCTCACCCTGGAAGAAATATTTATCAGCGAAACGGAGGTGGCTGGTTATGACATCAAAGATTTCCTGCGTTAAACTCATAAGAGAAAACATCCGCCACAGGATGTGGCTGGCGGCGCTGTGCGCCGTGGCTTTCCTGCTGATGATGCCCGTCTATTCGATCCTTTATCTGAACTCCATGAACGGGCCGGGATATGAACAGGATCCGGCGCAGCTTTCGTTTTTCCTCGACTACCTGCCCACGCTGTTCAACTGCAGCCGGCTGGCGCTGTTTGCCTGCACATTCGCGATCCTGGTGCTGCTCTGTGCGCTGACCGGGTTCTGGCACATCCACTCCAGGGAGAAGCTGGATCTTTACCATACACTCCCGGTCAGACGCGGGAAACTATACGCCGTCTCCTGGCTGTCCGGACTGATCATGCTGTATGTGCCCTATCTCATCTGCGCCGCGCTGACTGCGGCTGTGGTGGCGGCATCCGGTCTTGTTCCTATGACCGGACACGTAGCCGTACTCTGTCTCCGGGCTGTTCTGGGCGGCATAGCGGCGGTTTTCGTCCTCTATAATGCATGCGTATTCGCCACCGTACTGACCAGCCGCACCGTGACCGCACTGCTGTCCTGCCTGGCTGTTTCCGTGTACCCGCTGATCGCACTGTACAGCATCTACATGCTGCAGGGGGATTTTTTCCATTCATTTTATACCACCGGCCAGACCCTTACCGAACGGCTCGCTCTCCATCTGTCACCGGCCAGCCTGTTTGTATATGTCCTTCACGAAAGCAGCACGGGCTCATTCTTCACACTCACAGCCGCAGCTGTTGTAGTCGGAGCAGTCCTGATGACAGCCTCGTTCCTTCTGTACCGGATCTATCCCTCAGAAGCCGCAGGCAGTGCGCTGGCATTTCGACGGTCCGCTCCGGTGCTGAAAGTCCTGATCGTCATTCCATGCTCCATCTTTGCCGTACTTCTGATCCTGGACTTCATGCAGGTGCCGAACGGAATCATAACGACCCTGCTCAGTGTGCTGGCCGCTGTGCTCCTCTGTGCGGTGATTGAGTTTCTCTTCCACATGGATCTGCGGAAGCTGCTCCTGGGCTGGAAATCGTCCCTGATTGCCATCGCCGGCGTCGCTGCCGTCCTCTGTGGCTTCCAGTTTGACCTGACAGGATACGACACCTATCTGCCGGATGAAGGTGAGCTGAAAACGGTCAGTATCTATCCGGACAGCTTTTCATATTATTTCTCTTATCCCGGATATGACGACCAGATAAAAGCAGAAACAGAAAGCTATGTGCCTGCTGATCAGACAGATGCCGCGTACACCCTGGCACAGTCCGGCATCGACAATCTGGAAAACGGCATTACGCCGGATTCCATTTACGAATCGGCATCAAACCACACCGACGGCGAATACATGACCGCAGTATTTCATTATACGCTGAACAGCGGGCGGACCGTCTCCAGACAGTACGCACTCCGGCGCGATGAACTCAAAGAAGCCATGACCGGATTCCTTGCGGATGAAGAATACCGCCGCCGGCTCTTCCCGGTCACACAGATTGACAAAAGCAGGACCAACGACATCACCGTTACCGACCTGTACGGCACCGAAGAATTGCTGGAGCTGGATCCGGACCAGCGTGAAGCGCTCCTGAACGCTTATGAAACGGATCTTATGAATGCAGACCCGGATACACTGATCAACGAAACCGAAGTGGCGCAGCTTAACATCTACCTGCCGGATCCGGAGGACGTCTCCACTGCTGAAACCTCTGACATCCGCACATCCCAGGCTTCATCCTCAACTACAGGATACTCCGGCCACCTGATGGGCGGACTGTATATCTATCCCGGATTCAGCAACACCCTGGATCTTCTCGAATCATACGGATATACACCGTCCGAAGATATCGATCCGGCAGGACTCATAAGTCTGCGCATGACCGTATACCCGGATTCCGTCTCAGGCGAATCCTTTGAAAAAATACAGGCCGGACTGTCAAGAACAGCCAGCGTCGAAATCATCGAAGACTACAGCGGGGAGACGATCTCTGTAGAAGTCACATCCGAAGAAGATATCGCACTCATCCTTGACAACATCAGCCGGAAACACTTCGGAATGCTGGATGATTACAACACTTCCGGCGGGTATGTGGATATCAGTTACAAAAACGGGGAATTCGGATATCTGTCGCTGGAATAAAGATTCCTGTTTGTCGAACTGAGCCGCAAAGCACAGTGCTGAATACTGCAAAATAATTTAATTAGAATACGGATTCACGGAATAAGGGATAAAATCTTCCCGTCTCCGGTTCCGCAGCCTAATGAAAAGTAAAAACCGGATCATTGACAAAAAACAGAGCCGCAGATGAGGAACTCACTAACGTTCAGACAGCCTCATCTGCGGCTCTAAAGTCAATTTTCCGGTTTTTACTTTTCCTAAGACCGCTCCACAGTCACCGGTCCGGCTTTATTCCTTATTCCGTGAAAGTCGCATCCAATCGGAAATTCTTTTAATATTCTGTGCTGCAGTTACCAGAATCAGTTCGACAAACAATAACCAAAGAATGTGTCGGGAAGGGGGACGGAATCCGAACCACAGAGAGGCTTTGCCTGCTTGTCTGTATCATATCTGCAGAATCAGGGTGCGTCAAGGCTGCGCAGCACCCAAAGGGCAAGGCCTTGACGCGCCCTGATCTCTGCAGATCATAATCAATCAAGCAAGACAAAGTCTCATTCTGACCGTAACCGGTTGTAATAGGACATAATCCCTTCTTAAACAACTTCTTTTCAGGGTAGAATTTCCTGTTTTCCGGACGGGCGATTCAAAAGTATTGGGCAGTCGATTCTGTGATGGGGAAGTGATTCTGCGCAGCAAAGATGTGAGCAGGTGAACCTGAGAGAATTATAGAAAAAAATTAGGCCACAAAAAGTCGGCGTTAAAAGAGGAATTGGAGCTGTTTGAGCCTGAAAGGCGAGTTCTCCAATTCCTCTTTTCGTATTTAGCCGGCTTTTCGTGGCCTTAAATTTTTCATAATTCTCGAACTGAACCTGAACACATCTTTTGCTGTGTCAGAATCCATTCACTATTCTCTGAGCGCTGCCAAGTTCTTTAATAGATCGGCTCGTCCGGAAAACAGGAATTTAATTCACCGTCCGCTTCACATACGTTGTATGCAGGATATGATGTGCCTTCCTGCTTCCCGGCTCACCCAGATATTCGCTGTACAGTTTCTGAATGGACGGGTTCTCATGGGACTTCCGGAGCGGCTTCGCCGCATCATTGTCGTAGAGTGCCTTCGCGCGCAGGGCTTTTACATCGGTGAAGTTTCGCACGTCTGCATGCACCTGGGGCTGGCCGCCGCCGTTCACACATCCGCCCGGGCAGCACATGATCTCGATGAAGTGATAGTCCGCCTCGCCGGAACGGACTTTGTCCATGATGATCTTCGCGTTGGACAGGCCGGAGGCAACGGCCACTTTAACGTCCATTCCAGCCACGTTATAGGTAGCTTCTTTGATGCCGTCTGTGCCGCGCACTTCCATAAATTCTACTTTTTCAAGCGGTTCGCCGGTCAGCTTCTCCACTGCCGTGCGCAGCGCCGCTTCCATCACGCCGCCGGTGGCGCCGAAGATGACGCCGGCTCCCGTGGATTCGCCCAGGGGATCATCGAAGCCTTCATCCGGCAGACTCCGGAAGTCGATGCCGACCTTGCGGATCAGCCGCGCCAGTTCCCGTGTGGTAATGGAGATGTCCACGTCCGGCACGCCGGCCGCATCCTGATCGTCGCGGCGGATCTCAAACTTCTTTGCCGTACAGGGCATGACGCTGACGCACACGATATCTTCCGGTGCGATGCCCGTCTTCTCTGCATAGTATGTCTTGGTGACTGCTCCGAACATCTGCTGCGGTGATTTGCAGGTTGACAGATGCTCCAGCTGATCCGGATAGTAATGTTCACAGTACTTGATCCAGCCCGGTGAGCAGGATGTCATCATAGGCAGCACGCCGCCGTTCTGCACCCGGTCCAGGAACTCATGGGCCTCTTCCATGATCGTAAGGTCCGCGCTGAAATCGGTGTCAAATACTTTGTCGAATCCGATCCTCCGGAGCGCCGCCGCCATCTTTCCTTCCACATCCGTTCCCATGGGGTAGCCGAACTCCTCGCCGAGAGCCGCTCGGACGGACGGAGCCGGCTGTACCACCACATGTTTGGTCTCGTCGGCAATGGCCGCCAGCACGTCATCGATATTGCTCTTCTCATAGAGCGCTCCGGTGGGACAGGCCGCAATGCACTGCCCGCAGGATACGCAGCTGGTATCTCCCAGCCCCATCTCAAAAGCGGAGCCGATAAAGGTGGCGAATCCCCGGTTATTGGGGCCGATCACGCCCACGCTCTGCACCTTCTCGCACACAGCCGAACACCGGCGGCAGAGGATGCATTTATTGTTGTCGCGCACCATATGAACAGCGCTTTCATCCAGCTCATAATGAGGCATCTCGCCTGCGAAATGCTCTTCATCGGTCACGCCCAGTTCCTGGCACAGTTCCTGCAGTTCACAGTTTCCACTCCGCACACAGGAGAGGCATTTCCTGTCATGGTTTGAGAGGAGAAGTTCCAGCGTCCGCCTGCGGGAATCAAGCAGCTGCTTTGTGTTGGTCAGCACTTCCATGCCTTCCGATACCGGATAGACACAGGCCGCCACCAGGCCGCGGGCGCCCTTTACTTCCACTACGCACATCCGGCAGGCGCCGATCTCGTTGATGTCTTTCAGATAACACAGGGTCGGGATGCGGATCCCCGCCGCCTGCGCGGCTTCCAGGATCGTCGAACCCTCGGGCGCAGTTACATTGAGGCCGTTGATCTTCAAATTCACTTTTTCCATTCTCACTGCCCTCCCTTACTCTTTGTAGATTGCGCCGAACCGGCATTTCTCCATGCAGGCGCCGCATTTCAGACATTTTTCCGGGTTGATCATATGTACTTCTTTCACCTTGCCGATGATCGCGTCCGCCGGACAGGTCCTTGCACAGAGCGTACAGCCCCTGCACTTGTCCGGATCGATCTTGTACTGGAGCAGATCCTTGCAGACGCCCGCCGGACATTTCTTATCCACGATGTGGGCGATATATTCATCCCTGAAGTACCGCAGGGTGGAGATCACCGGATTGGGCGCCGTCTGTCCGAGGGCGCACAGGGAGCTGGTCTGCAGATGGTGACAGAGTTCCTCCAGTTTATCCAGGTCGTCCATCGTCGCCTGGCCTTTGGTGATCTTCTCCAGAATCTCCAGCATGCGCCGCGTGCCGATCCGGCAGGGCGTACATTTGCCGCAGGACTCATCCACGGTGAATTCCAGGAAGAACTTGGCGATATCCACCATACAGGTGTCCTCATCCATAATGATCAGGCCGCCGGAACCCATCATGGATCCGATGGCTTTCAGGTTGTCATAATCGATGGGCACGTCCAGATGCTCCGCCGGGATGCATCCGCCGGACGGGCCGCCGGTCTGAGCTGCTTTGAACTTTTTGCCACCGGGAATGCCGCCGCCGATCTCCTCGACGATCTCCCGGAGCGTTGTTCCCATCGGCACTTCCACCAGGCCGGTATTGTGAATCTTGCCGCCCAGGGCGAATACTTTCGTTCCTTTGGATTTCTCCGTACCCATGGATGCGAACCATTCCGGACCATTGACGATGATCTGCGGGATGTTCGCGTAGGTCTCCACGTTGTTGAGGATCGTGGGCTTCCGGAACAGACCTTTGAGCGCCGGGAACGGCGGACGGGGACGGGGCTCGCCACGGCTGCCTTCGATAGAGGTCATGAGCGCCGTCTCCTCACCGCAGACGAACGCGCCTGCGCCGAGCCGCAGCTCGATATCAAAATTGAATCCGGTGTCGAAAATATTTTCACCAAGCAGGCCGTATTCTCTGGCCTGGTTAATGGCGATCTCCAGACGCTTCACCGCGATGGGGTACTCCGCACGCACATATATGTAACCCTGGGAAGCGCCGATTGCATAGCCGGCGATGGCCATGGCCTCCAGCACAGCGTGAGGATCGCCCTCCAGGATGGAACGGTCCATGAACGCCCCCGGATCGCCCTCGTCCGCGTTGCAGCAGACATATTTCTGGTCCGCCTCGTTGGCCGCCGCGAACTTCCATTTCAGTCCTGTGGGGAATCCGGCGCCTCCGCGCCCCCTAAGACCGCTGTCCAGCAGGATCTGGATCACGTCCTCCGGCGTCTTCTCCGTGAGTACGATGCCCAGCGCCTCATAGCCGCCGGTGCCGATGTATTCCTCGATATTTTCCGGATTGATCACGCCGCAGTTGCGCAGCGCCACCCGGTGCTGTTTCTTATAAAAGTTCGTCTCATTGAGGGGAATGATCTTCTCCGTCTTCGTCGTCTCTTCATAGAGCAGCCGTTTGACCACCCTTCCTTTCAGAAGATGCTCGGATACGATCTCCGGGATGTCCTCCTCCTGCACCATGGAATAAAAGGTGCCCTCCGGATAAACGATCATGATCGGTCCCAGCGCGCACAGTCCGAAACACCCGGTCTTAACCACGCCGACTTCCTCAGACAGCCCGTGGGCCGTGATCTCCTTCTCCAGCCGGTCTCTGATCCGCTGGCTTCCGGAAGAGGTACATCCGGTTCCGCCGCAGACAAGTACATGTGAACGATACATTTATCTTAAGCCCCCTTCCTTTACAAGCTGTTCTGTGCGGCGCTCAGGGTATACTTGGTCACGACCTGCCCGCCGATCAGATGAAGCCGCAGGACTTCCAGCGCCTTCTCCGGCGTCATCTTCACATAGGTTACTTTTTCTTTGCCCGGTTCCAGCACTTCCACGATGGGTTCGTACTGACACAGGCCGATGCAGCCGGTCTGGGTCACGCAGATCTTCTCGCTTAAGTTCTGCTCCTGCACCGCATCGGAAAGCGCGGTCAGCACCGGTCGTGCGCCGCTCGCGATCCCGCAGGTCGCCATGCCGACCACCACGCGGATCTGATTCTCATTTTCCTCGCGCAGTCCGACTTTGCCCTGCATCTTCTCCCGTATTGCACGTAATTCTTCAAGAGATTTCATATGATTCCTCCGTTCCTATCTAAAATGATATTATTCTCATATATCCGCTCCGCCGTCCGTCTCCGCCTTGTTCGTCTCCAGATATTCCCGGATAAACGACGACACTTCCGGGCCGGCAAAAGATACGTCCTTCCCCAGGATCTCCCGCATCTCGCGGGTATCCAGAGTGAAATTTCTGCCGTCGTACCCGTATGTATACACAAAATCGATCTTTTCATTAAATACGATCAGCGTATGAATGGTGGAACTGATATCCCCCAGCGGCATCCGGTCAATGTGAGACAGTCCGAAAACCGCTGTCACCGTCGTTCCTTTTCCCTTTTCTGATTCGATCCTGAAGCTGCCGCCCGTCCCTTCCGCCGCCTGTTTGAAAAACGGCACGCCAAGCCCGACTCTCCGGGTCGTTCTCGTCGTATAGAAAGGATCCGTCACCTGACGTTCCTGTTCCTCCGTCATCCCGCATCCGTCATCCGCTATGATCACGGTGAGTGTGTCATCCTCCGGCTTCACAGATACGGTGATCCGGATCAGATCCGCTCCGGCCCGCACGGAATTCTCAGCCACATCCAGAATGTTCAGAGAGATCTCCGGCATCATAGACTATTCGTATTTGGCCAGGATGTCATCGATATCGTCCACGGTCAGACGGCCGTAAACTTCATCGTTGATCATCATGACCGGCGCAAGACCGCACGCGCCCACACAGCGGCAGGCATCCAGTGAGAATTTCCCGTCCGGCGTACATTCGCCGCCCACAATGCCCAGCTTCTCCATCAGTGCATTGTAAATATCGCCCGATCCTTTTACATAACAGGCCGTTCCCAGACAGACGGAGATTCTGTACTTCCCCTTCGGCGTCATGGTGAACTGTGAATAAAATGTCGCGACGCCGTAGATCTTCTCCATGGGGATCCCTGTCTCGTCTGAGATCATCTTCTGAACCTCACAGGGCAGATAGCCGTAGATATCCTGGGCTTTCTGCAGGATCGGCATCAGCGCGCCTTTTTCCTCTCTGAGCTCCCGGATCGCCTGCATCAGGGCTTCTTCCTGCTCTTTCGTTCCGGAAAATGGAACTGTACCTTTCTTAGCTGCCATTCTTCAACCTCCATTTTTTCTACTCATTTCAATTATCATATCATAAATATTCATAATTTTCTACTTTGTAATCTGTACTTTATGTATATATTTGCATAAAACAATATAATTTTCTAATTATTAATCCTCTGTATTTTGTTATGTTTACACAACTTGAGTTTCCGCGAATTGCAATAAAAAGATGAGTATGTCTTCCCAAAGTACTAATCTGCCGTTTTTTTGAGAGTCCTAGAATGGCAGTACCAAGAATAGAGGCACTTTAATAAGCCCCGCCGGAACCGGGCTTGGGGAGACATATTCTTTTATCTATTCAAACGGTCAGCTTAAGGCATAGTTGACGGTACGCCGGACGCTTTGTCCGGTACCAGAGCCGGATGCCCTCTTTGGCATATGACAGTATGCCGGAGATGCCTTTTGCCAGCCGATAATAGCAGAAACTGACTTTATCCTTGATCGGATCTGCTTCCTGTATGATTGAAACTTTCAGGGCGTTTGTCTCAGAACTTAATTCTTCCTGCGCTAAAAATGCCATAGCTAAAGTAATATAAAAGTTAAGTGCATTAATGGCTTCCAGTTTCCTTACACGGAAGTTTTCAAACTGATAGGTCTGCTTTTTACAGCGAAAATATTCCTCAATCCGCCATCTGGAAAAGTAGGCCCTGGCAATGCGGATCACATCATCCTTTGAACGGATCTCTTTGTTTGTAGCCAGCATCATGGGATGTTCCGTGATCCCATAGACCAGGACCAGATAAATATTTTTCCGTGAGGCAGTGATCTGAACCTTTACGTGGGAAAGATATGCGGTATGCTCTTTTCCCTTATAGAAAACATCCGCTTTGACTTTTCCTTTTCTCCGGTTCCGCAGTTCGGTTGCCTTTGTCCATTTGTTGTGATAAAGAAGTTTCCGGTTGGATTTCAGGCGGATCACGTAATCCTGCTTCAGCTGGCCGAGGATGAGAAACATCTTATTGTCATCATAACCGCGGTCCATAACAAAGGTGGCTTTTCCGAAAAGAGCAGCGGCCTGTCTGATTGCATCAAACGTGATCGTGTTTACAGATTTATAGTCTTTTTCGGCAGAAGAATGGATCATAGAAAAAACGCTGACAGGATGCTTGCCGGCAGTCAGAACACAGGCCTCTGTTACATGGTATCCTTTTTTATAAACGCTTTTCGTCTGTGTGCTTTCAGAACCATCGCGAACGATACCAAGAGCTTCAAACTGTTTTCCATCTGGTTTTACGATATCACTTTCATCAATGAGGACCACTGGTTCAGAGGGAACGAGTCTCTTTATGGTATGGAG
>DWUU01000015.1 GCA_019120575.1 Candidatus Mediterraneibacter quadrami | reverse complement strand
AGAGAAAAGGAGGATGCCGGGATGCAGGTTATTGATTTTAAAGACGCCAAATGCCGCCATTGTTATAAATGTGTCCGCCACTGTGCGGTGAAAGCCATCTGTGTCCGGGACGAGCAGGCCCGGATCATGGTGGACCACTGCATCAACTGCGGGAGGTGCCTGGAAGTCTGTCCCCAGAATGCGAAGACCTTTGCCAGTGATATGGAGCGGGTCAAAGGGTATCTGAGGCAGGGATGCCGGACGGTTATCTCTATCGCCCCGTCCTACGCGGGGGTGCTGGATTACGACCGGCCGGGGCAGGTCGTGGACGCGCTGCAGCGGCTCGGGTTCAGCGAAGTCCGGGAGACGGCGGAGGGCGCGGCCCTGGTGACGGACGAGTACAAGAAGCTGATCCGGGAAGGGCGGATGCCCAATATCATCACTACATGCTGTCCCAGCGTGAATGATCTGATCGAGAAATATTACCCGGAGTGCGCGCCTCTGATGGCGCCGGTTGTGTCGCCCATGATCGCCCACGGACGCTACATAAAGAAGCTGTACGGGCCGGATGTAAAGGTTGTGTTCCTGGGCCCCTGCATCGCCAAGAAGCAGGAGGCCGTCGGGGACGACCGGGTGCGGGGCGCAGTGGATGCGATCCTGACCTTCGAGGAACTGGCGCTCTGGCTGAAAGAAGAGGGGATCGATCTCCACGAATGCGGCGATATGCCCATGGGCAATCCGGACCCGGAGATCAACCGGCTCTATCCGGTGAGCGGCGGTGTGATCCGGTCCGTGATCACGGAAGAAGAGGCGGACGGCTACCACAAGGTGTTCGTGGACGGGCTGGAGAACTGTATGGAGATGCTGGACTGCCTGAGAAAAGGCGAGCTGGACCACTGTTTCATCGAGGCTAATGTGTGTGAGGGCGGGTGCGCGAAGGGGCCCGCTTCCGCACACTGGAACACGTCCTATGTGAAGACGAAGGTGAAGATCGAAAATGCGGTGTCCTATAAGAAGGCGCGGGATCTGCCGGAAATGACGCGGGAAGAAATGTACAAGGCGTTCGGGAACCGAAGCATCGAAGACCGGCAGCCTACGGAGGAGCAGATCACTGCGATCCTCCGGTCCGTCGGAAAATATACGGAAGAAGATGAACTCAATTGTGGGGCCTGCGGATATCCGACCTGCAGGGACAAGGCGATCGCCGTATTTCAGGGGAAGGCGGAAGTATCCATGTGCATGCCCTATGCACTGGCCCAGGCGGAGTCCATGTCCAATGTGGTCATGGATGTGACCCCGAATATGATCTTTGTCGTGGATCATGATATGAAGATTCTGGACTGCAACCGGAAGGGACAGGAGCTGCTCGGCGTGGGGCGGCAGGATGCAGTGGGCCGGTATCTTTTCGAGTTTATTGAGACGGGAGACATTGAAGAAGCGCTCCTGACGCAGGAACCGGTGCTGCACAGGAAGACCGAACTGAACAGCGGCAGGATCAAAGCCGAAGAGACGGTCGTCTACATTGAGAACCGGGATGCCGCCCTCGTGATGTTCCGGGATATCACAAGGGAAGAGCAGGTGAGGGAGCAGCACTACAATCTGAAGATTGAGACGGTGGAGATGGCCCGGAAGGTTATCGAGAAGCAGATGATGGTGGCCCAGGAGATTGCAGGGCTTCTGGGCGAGACGACGGCAGAGACGAAGGTGACGCTGACGAAACTGAGAGATTCCATCCTGAATGAGGAGGAATGAATATGAGTGTGAGTATCGATGCGGCATGGAAAAGCCTGAATAAGCATCAGGAGGAACTGTGCGGGGATAAAGTGGAGATCCTGAAGACGGAGGAGTCGGACATCCTGATCCTGGCGGACGGCATGGGAAGCGGCGTCAAGGCGAATATCCTGGCCACGCTCACCTCCCGGATCCTGGGGACCATGCTCCGGGAAGGGGCGCAGATCGAATCCTGCGTGGAGACCATCGCCCGGACGCTTCCGGTGTGCAGTGTCCGGAAAGTGGCTTACGCCACATTTTCCATCCTTCAGATCTATCACGACGGCCGGGCATACCTGGTGGAATTTGACAATCCCTCCTGCATCTTCATCCGGAACGGGCGGATCGTTGATTATCCCTACGAGGTCCGGGAGATCGGGGGTAAGAAAATACATGAATACAATTTCACCGTGCAGAAGAACGACTGCTTCATTCTCATGAGTGACGGCGTTGTCTACGCAGGCGCCGGATCCATCCTGGATCTGAACGGATGGACCTGGGAGGCGGTGGCGGACTATGCCCTGAAATGTACGAAGCAGAGTATGTCGGCCTCCCGTCTGGCTGTTATGCTCAGCCAGGCCTGTGAGGAACTGTATGAGGAGAAGCCGGGGGATGACACGACGGTGGCCGTGGCCCGGGTGATCGAGCGAAAGATCGTCAATCTCTTCACCGGCCCGCCGAAGTCGAAAGAGGATGACGGAAGACTGATGCACGACTTCATGCATGCGGAAGGGAAGAAGGTGGTTGCCGGCGGGACCAGCGCCAACATCGCGGCCCGCATTCTGGGGAAAGAGATCGTGACCCGGATCGACAGCCGCAATCCGGATGTGCCGCCCACGGCGGAGATCGAAGGAATCGATCTGGTGACCGAGGGCGTCCTGACCCTGGGCGGCTGTCTGAAGCTTCTGAAGAAGTACGTGAACGACGAGTTCGACGCAGAGTTCTTCGATGAACTGGATGCGGACAACGGCGCGTCCCGGCTGGCAAAGCTTCTGATCGAAGAGTGCACGGAACTGAATCTCTTCGTCGGGACAGCGGTCAATGCGGCCCACCAGGAAACGGAGCTGAACTTTGACCTGAGCATGCGCCAGAATCTGGTGGACCAGCTGATCCGCACGGCGGAGGCGATGGGGAAGACTGTAAAAGCAGTTTACTACTGATTATTGAAGCTCGGTCAGCGGACGGAAATCATAGCCCATCTCTTCCCACCGGGTCAGCAGTTCATCCAGCACAGCAGCGTTGGTGGAGGAGGTGTTGTGGAGCAGGACGATGGCGCCGGGGTGGACTCGTCTCGTCAGGATGTCAATGGCGTCCTCCCGGGCGGGCTGGGCATCCTGGTTCCAGTCCTCGTAGGCCAGGCTCCAGAAAATAGTCCTGTAGCCCAGGTCCTTCGTCCGCTGCAGGCTGTCGCTGCTGTAGCGGCCCTGGGGCGGGCGGAGATATTTCGGCATATCCCGGCCGGTCGCCTCACGGTAGGCGTATTCCACATCCGTCAGTTCTTGTTCAAGTGATTCCATGTCCAGCTGAGTCAGATCCGGATGGTGCCAGGTATGGTTTCCGACGATGTGTCCCTCGTCCGTCATCCGGCGGACCAGTTCCGGTTCGGATTCAATATAGGTTCCGACGACGAAAAACGCGGCCGGCGCGCCGTGTTTTTTTAATGCGTCAAGGATCGGTTCTGTATTGCCGTTTTCATAGCCGCAGTCAAAGGTGAGGTAGAGGACCTTTTCTTCAGTGTCCCGGGCATAAAATGCGTCGTATGCGGCCAGTTCCTCCATCGATGAATTGCCGTCCGGACGCTGGCCGTCTTTGTGGAACTTCAGGCCCCAGCCGGCCCCGGCGGAGGCGGAGGCAGAAGCGGCGGACGGTGCGGACTCCTTTTCTGCAAAATGTTCTTTCAGGAAGGCGGCGCCGGTCCCCAGCGCCCAGGCCAGGGCGAGGAGGAGAAGGCGGCCGGCGGGGCGGCACATCTTTGTCAGATCAGATCGTTTCATAGATAGGTTCCTGTACAGATCGTCATAAAAATATATGTTCCGGACAGGTGCAAAATTACTGCCGGCGACGTTGAAATATACAGAAAATTCTGGTATTATAGATAAAAGTGAGTAAACGGGCGGTGCATAAGGACCGCCGGGCGAAAAAAGCTTAGGAGGAAGTTATGGCACAGGATTATACAGGAATGGCGATCGGGGTATTTGAACTGGAAAGCGAGTGCATCTGCTTTGTGGCGCTTGACGCGGCAGCGAAAGCGGCGGATGTGAAGATCCAGGGCGTTGAGAGGAACCGTCTGAAATCAGGCGCCTGTGTGAAGATGCGGGGAAGCGTTTCCGATGTGAAGGCGGCCATGGAGGCAGCCCTTGACGCGGCAAAAGGACGCTCAAAAGTCGTTTCCCATACGATCATCGCCGCGCCGTCAGAGGATGCGGAGACAGCGATCGCGATGACGATCTCGAAATAACAGGAAACGTTCAGAAAGACGCAGGAAAGGACAGGTAAAGAGATATGACATATGGAGCTTATGGACTGGTGGAAGTTCTCGGAGAGGCAAATGCGATTCTTGTGACAGACCGGATGCTAAAAACTTCTGAAGTGGAATATGTGACACAGGATACAAAGTGCGGCGGACATGCCCTCGTATTCGTCGGCGGCGACGTGGCGGCGGTAAAGGCCGCGGTGGACAGCGTGAAGGAAGATCCGCCGTGCGAAGTGGTCGAGACGGCGGTGATTTCGAATCCGTCTCAGGAGATGAACGAGATCGTGGAGATGTTCATCAGCCGCAGAAAGAAATAAGCGGAATGAAAAAACAGGATATGACCCTGGCATATCCCGCTGAAAGAATTATTCTACTCATAAGATACTAACTTTCGAGTAGAATAACCTGGAGGCGGGATATCTTTTATTGTCGGGAAAATGAATGGAGACAGGTATGAAAAAGTCAGTATTATTCTTTGACATAGACGGCACCCTGTTAAGCGAGAAGACGGGGAAGATTCCGGAGAGCGCGGTGCAGGCTCTCCATGAGGCGCGGCGGCGGGGGCATATGCTTTTTATCAATACCGGGCGGACGAAGTGCAGCGTGCCCGATGAGATCCGGAGCTATCCCTTTGACGGATTCCTCTGCGGATGCGGGACGGGCATCTACTGCCACGGGGAGGAACTGTTCACAAGCTCTCTTCCCCGGGAGCGGGGACGCGAACTGATCGCCATGGCAAAAGCCTGTGGGATCGGCGCGGTCGCGGAAGGACAGGAGGATATTTATTTCCCGGAGAAACCGGGCCGTTTTAAAGTGCTGGAGATGATGCGGGAGCATTTTAAAACCCGCAGGATGGGGATAGAGCATACTCTTGAGAGCGGAGGTTTTGTCTACGACAAACTGTTCGTGTTTGCGGATGAACAGAGCCGCATGCAGCGGTTCCTGGATTTTGTTGATGAGGACATGGAGGCCATGGACCGGGGCGACGGGGCGTGGGAGATCATCCAGAAAGGATATTCCAAGGCAACGGCCTGCCGGTTCATTCTGGACCGGTTCGGGTTTGCGATGGATCAGGCCTATGTGTTCGGGGACAGCAGCAACGACCTGGCGATGTTTGAATTTGCCGATCATGCGGTGGCCATGGGATGCCATGATCCGGTGCTGGATCCTCATGCCGAGTATGTGACCGCGGAAGTGGAGCAGGACGGGATCGCCCGTGCGCTGGAGCATTACGGACTGATATAAGACAGAAATGAGGCGGATGATTGATGAAGATTTTTGCATACAGCTACAGAGAATTTGACGAGGCGGAATATTTTCAGAAATTTGCAGAACAGTTCGGGGTGGAACTTGGGTATACGACAGAGGATCCGACCATGGAGAACGCGTATCTGGCGGAAGGGTACGAGTACCTGAGCATTATCACGACGAAGATCGACGGGAAACTGATGCAGAAGTTCCATGACCTTGGCGTGAAAATGATCTCCACCCGGACCATCGGATACGACCATGTGGATATCGCGGCGGCCGGGCGGCTTGGCATGCATGTAAGCAATGTGTCCTATTCACCGGAATGTGTGGCGGACTATACGGTTATGCTGATGCTGATGTCCATCCGGAAGATGAAGCGGATCATGCAGCGGGAGGAGATCAACGACTTCTCCCTGCCGGGCATCCAGGGCCGGGAGATGCCGGACCTGACGGTGGGCGTGCTCGGGACGGGGCGGATCGGCCGCTCGGTGATCCGGGACCTGACCGGATTTGGCTGCAGGATCTATGCCTGTGACAAATATGAAAGCGATGAAGTGAAGGCGCATGCGCAGTATGCGGATCTTGAGACCATTTACAGGGAGTGCGACCTGATCACTCTTCATATGCCCCTTCTTGACGACAACTTTCATCTGATCGATGCCGAAGCTTTCAGCCGGATGAAGGACGGCGTGGTGATCATCAATACGGCGCGGGGCGGCCTGATCGATACGAAAGCGTTGATCGACGCTCTGGAGTCCGGTAAAGTGGGGGCGGCCGGGCTGGATGTGATCGAAGACGAGTTCGGCATGTATTATTATGACCGCAAATCCGACATTCTCAGCAAGCGGGATCTTTACATCCTGCGCGGCTTCCCGAATGTGACCGTGACGCCCCATATGGCGTTCTATACGGACCAGGCGGTGAGCGACATGGTGAAACACTCCATGCTGAGCTGTATTTACAGGGAAGAGGGGAAAGAAGATCCCTGGGCGGTTGTATAGTGGTGGTAAATTCTTTTTTTAACTGACAGAGTTCGTCCTTTTTCGTGGGCCGGCAGTGATATACTGGGGCAAATTTACGAAAAAGGAGCGGGACAATGACAAAAAAGAAGAAAACCATTCTTATCACGGCAATATCTGCGGCAGTTCTTGTTATCTGCGGCTGTATCGGCATTTACCGGTATATCGGACGGTTTGACGCTTCGGATTATGTCCGGGCGGTGCTGGATGCGTCCTACAGGAACGAGACGGATCTGTATGTGGAGATCACAGGGAGCCCGGAAGAAGAGGCGGCCCGGATCTTTGACGAGAATCTGGATCTTACGATGGAGGGATTCAGGCGTTCGGATATGCCGGAGGAAATGCTGCCCCGGTACCGGGCACTTTTCGGAGAGATCGCGAAAAAAGTAAGCTATACGGCGGGGGAGCCGAACCGGCAGGAAGACGGGACGTACATCGTGCCGGTGACGGTCAAGTCCATCACACTTTTCACCGATACATACGAAGCTTTTCAGAGCCGGGCGCAGGAATACGCCGAAGAAGTGACGGACCGCGTGACGGCAGGGGCTCAGATGCCCACAGAAGAAGAGATGCAGAAACAGGTCTATGAGATCTATTATGAAGTGCTGAAAGAACGGGTGGATTCTGGGATGCTCTACGGGGCCGCCCGGGATATCGGCGTCCGGGTGACAAAGGAGGGCGTGCGGAATTTTTCCATAAACGAAGAAGATATGGAGAAACTGGATTCGCTGCTGATCGAGAGCGTGGACGGCGGGGAAGAGGACGGATAAAGGACAGGCTGTCAGGTCTGTCCTTTTTTGATGAAAAAATCAGTCGCCTGTCCGGGGAAAAGATGATAAAATGTTTTTAGTATTAAAAATAATCAAATGAGGTGAAAGAGTATGAGATTTTTTATTGACACGGCAAATGTAGAGGATATCAGGAAAGCAAATGACATGGGTGTGATCTGCGGCGTGACAACAAACCCGTCTCTGATCGCGAAAGAGGGCCGCGTGTTTGAAGAAGTGATCGCGGAGATCGCATCGATCGTGGATGGACCGATCAGCGGCGAGGTAAAGGCGACGACAACGGATGCGGAGGGGATGATCAGGGAAGGCCGTGAGATCGCAAAGATCCATCCGAACATGGTTGTCAAGATCCCAATGACCGCAGAAGGACTTAAAGCGGTGAAAGTTCTTTCCGCCGAGGGCGTAAAGACCAATGTAACGCTGATCTTTACGGCCAATCAGGCGCTTCTGGCGGCAAGAGCAGGGGCCACCTACGTTTCACCGTTCCTGGGCCGCCTGGATGACATTTCCGTAAGGGGCGTGGATCTGATCAGTGAGATCGCGCAGATCTTTGAAGTTGCAGGTATTGAGACGGAGATCATCGCGGCCAGCGTCCGCAATCCGATGCATATCACAGACTGTGCGCTTGCGGGAGCGGATATCGCAACGGTACCGTATAAGGTGATCGAGCAGATGACACATCATCCGCTGACAGATGCGGGGATCAAAAAATTCCGGGAAGACTATATTGCAGTATTCGGAGAATAAAAAGAAGAGACGGATCGCCGCTAACCACATTTGATTTCTATATGAACGGGAGAGTCAGGATGAATAAGACCGGAAAGATAAAAGGATTATGCATGATCGGTGTGCTTTCAATCGTTGTCTGCACAGCAGGCTGTTCGGATCTGGAGCAGCTCCTGACGGAGGACAGCGGCACACAGATTCAACAGGTCCAGTCCGCCGCTACGCTGGCGGACGTGCCCGAATACAGCGGTGACCCCTATGTGGAGATCAATGACAACCAGCCGGAGTTCGAGGATTATGAACTGACTGCAGAGACCTTTGAGGAATACAGCGAGCTTGACGAACTTGGGCGCTGCGGTACGGCGGAAGCCTGCGTGGGCGAGGAGACCATGCCTACAGAAGAGCGGGGGGATATCAGTTCCGTGAAACCGACCGGCTGGAAGAATAAGGATTATGACAATGTGGACGGCGGCCGGCTCTATAACCGGTGCCACCTGATCGGATTCCAGCTCACCGGGGAGAATGCCAATGAGAAGAACCTGATCACGGGCACGCGATATATGAATACAGAAGGCATGCTGCCTTTTGAAAATATGGTCGCGGATTATGTACATGAGACGGACAACCATGTGCTGTACCGGGTGACGCCCATATTTGACGGGGAGGACCTGGTCGCTTCAGGCGTGCAGATGGAGGCGGAATCGGTTGAAGATGACGGCGCGGGCGTCTGCTTTAATGTCTATGTCTACAACGTTCAGCCGCAGATCACAATCAATTATGCGACCGGCGACAACTGGGAAAGCGATACGGCGGAAAGTGATAAAGACCTGCCAGAATACGATGAGACCGACCGGCTGGAGGAGCCGGAGGGAAGCTGGGCGGAAGAGGAGCAGACCTATATCCTGAATGTGAATTCCCACAAGTTCCATCTTCCGGAATGCTCCGGTGCGAACGATATGAAAGAGCAGAATAAGAGAGAATTTACAGGCACAAGGTCGGAACTGATCGAAGAAGGCTATGAGCCGTGCGGAAGCTGTAATCCGTAATATGAAGACGGGAGGGTGAGGCATCGATGGAAAAATACAGGAGGATATTTGTGATCGTCATGGATTCTCTGGGCGTGGGCGCAATGGAGGATTCCCCGAAATTCGGGGATACAGGCGTGAATACGCTGGGGCATATCGCGCAGTCGGTGGAGACATTGCACATGCCTAATCTTCAGAAAATGGGAATGGCCAACCTCACCCCGCTTCAGTGCGTGGAGCCGGCGGAAAAGACGCTGGGGTATTACGGGAAGCTCCGGGAGAAGAGCAAAGGCAAGGATACCATGACCGGTCACTGGGAGATGATGGGCCTGGAAGTCACAAAGCCCTTTAAGACATTTACAGAGACCGGATTCCCGCCGGAGCTGATCGCGGAACTGGAGCGGCGGACCGGACACAAGGTGATCGGAAACAAAAGCGCCAGCGGCACGGAAATCCTGGAAGAGCTGGGCGAAGAGGAGATCGCTACGGGACACATGATCGTCTATACGTCGGCGGACTCCGTGCTCCAGATCTGCGGAAATGAGGAGACTTTCGGACTGGATGAACTGTACCGCTGCTGCGAGATCGCCCGGGAGATTACGATGAAAGATGAATGGCGCGTGGGCCGGGTCATCGCCCGTCCCTATGTGGGGAAGAAGAAAGGCGAATTTAAGCGGACCAGCAACCGGCACGACTATGCGCTGAAACCGTTCGGACCAACGGCGCTCAATGCGCTGAAAGATGCGGGGTATGATGTGATCTCCGTCGGAAAGATCAAAGACATATTCGACGGGGAAGGGATCACAGAAGCTTATAAATCAAAAAGCTCTGTCCATGGCATGGAGCAGACCATCGGACTGTCCGGAAAAGATTTCCACGGGCTGTGCTTTGTCAATCTGGTGGATTTTGACGCCCTCTGGGGACACCGGAGAAATCCGCAGGGCTATGCGGCGGAGATCGAACGCTTTGACGTGAAGCTCGGAGAACTGCTGCCTCTCCTGCGGGAAGAGGATCTGCTGATCATCACGGCGGATCACGGGAACGACCCGACGTACACGGGAACAGACCATACCCGGGAGAAAGTGCCGTTTCTGGCATATTCACCGTCCATGAAGGACGGAGGGGAACTTCCCGAAGCAGATACATTTGCGGTGATCGGCGCGACCGTGGCGGATAACTTCGGGGTGAAGATGCCGGAAGGGACGATCGGGGAGTCGTGGCTCGGGAAACTGATATAGGGAGAAATGCAGATGGAGATGAGTTGCCAAAGGCAGATCCGTTGAAGAAATCGCCGATGAGCTGGAAGAAGATGAAGCAACTATTCGAAGGATACTAAAAAATATAGAATGACTCTGATTTTAGGAAAACGGAATATTTTTATATACGAAAAGAGACAAAAAGAGAGAAAAAATCTTGACAAATGATGTATCTCTCAGTATACTATACAAGTGGCTTGCGAAAGCAGGCCACAGTACAGGGGATTGGTCAAATGGTATGATAGGGGTCTCCAAAACCTTTGGTGGGAGTTCGATTCTCTCATCCCCTGCTTGAAACCGCCGAAATTCGGCGGTTTTTTTCATGCCCGGTGTGAAACAGAACACAAGGTAAAACACAAACAGATTTGTTGTATAAATTTTGGGGTGGAATTGATCATGAAAATATGTATCAGAGAATTTGAAAAGAGAGATCTGGAAGCATCCCTCAGGATCTGGAATCAGGTGATCGAGGACGGAGTTGCATTTCCTTCCATGGAGATACTGGATTCGGAAGAGGGATTTCGGTTTTTCCGGGAGCAGACCTATACCGGTGTGGCGGAAAACACGGATACAGGGGAAATTCTGGGGCTTTACATTCTTCATCCCAATAACATTGGCCGGTGCGGTCACATTTCAAATACCAGTTATGCGGTTTCAAAGGAGGCCAGGGGCAACGGGATCGGAGAAAAGCTGGTCCTTGATTCGCTCTGTAAGGCGCGGGAGTGTGGTTTCCGGATCCTGCAGTTTAACGCCGTTGTGGGGACAAACCACGCAGCGCTGCAGTTATATAAGAAGCTGGGGTTTGTCCGGCTTGGCGTGATACCGGGCGGCTTTTTGATGAAAGACGGACATTATGAGGACATCATACTGCATTATTATCTTCTGGAAGACGGGAAATAAAGCCGGGATCTGACGGGACATTTATCAGTTAGTTCAGTCTCTGTGATGCTCCGGCATGCACTTCGGACATCCGTTCCGGGTGATCCCGAGGACCGATGCGAAAAGTACGGCTTCTGCATAGGTATCGCAGCTGAAGATATCGTCCGGACGGATCCCGTCGATCCTGCATTCCGGCGTCTCCCGGTCCAGGTCGTGGATCTCTCCAGTTGCTTTATTTAATATAAACTGTCTGCCGTTAAACGGCGTTTCATTTCTTCGCATATAAATCGCTCCTTTCAATCCCGTTTATTATACCGTTTTGTTGTGTTCCGGTCAAATTAGTGTTAAAATATTCTCGTGTTTTAAGGAGGATTATAACTATGGCTGATTATGTGATAACCACAGATTCCAATTCAGATGTGCTGCCGGGATTTATTAAAGAAAATGATCTGACGATCATCCCGCAGTATTATTCATTCGGCGATACCGTATACGGGGATGAGCTGAATATGCCGCCTCACGAGTTCTATGAGACCATGAGAAACGGGGAACTGCCGAAGTCCCAGGCAAACAATCCGGCGGTGATCCGGGAGCGGTTTGAGAAGATCCTGAAAGAAGGAAAGGACATTCTTCACATCGCTTTCTCCAGTGCGCTCAGCGGAAGCTGCAATAATGTCGTTGTTACGGCAAATGAACTGCTGGAGGATTATCCGGACCGGAAGATCCGGGTGTTTGACTCCCTGAACGCCTCTCTTGGCGAGGGAGTATCCGTTTACCGTGCAGTGGAACTCTGGAAAGCCGGAAAGAGCATGGATGAGGTATATGATATCCTGACGGAAGAGCGGGATCATATCAATGTATCTTTCACGGTGAATGACCTGAATCATCTGCAGAGGGGCGGACGTGTGTCGAAGACGACGGCGGTTGTCGGAAGCCTGGTCAACATCAAGCCGATCCTGAAAGTGACGGCGGAAGGGGAACTGAAGTCGGACGGGACAGTGAGAGGACGCAAAAAGTCTCTGAGGACGCTTGTCTCCAGAATGGAGGCGACGCTGGATCTGGAGCATTACGGGAAAGACCGGATGGTTGCCGTTCTCCATGGCGACTGCATTGACGAGGCGAAGAATGTTGCAGATATGGTGAAAGAACTCGGATTTACAAATGTAATCATCAACGACGTGAGCCCGAGCATTGGAACCCATGCGGGTCCGGGCGTTGTGGGACTTGTCCATTACGGACAGAAGCGATAAAAGAATACCGAAGATAAGATAAGGATGCGGCTTTTTGGGGCCGCATCCTTTCGTTTGCCTTACAGCAGACCGAAGTCTGTCATTGCTTTTCTTAATACTTCTTTGTGTGCGACTTCCATCTCGGTCAGCGGAGCTCTCAGCGGGCCGACTTCCTTCCCCATCATGTTCATGGCTGCTTTGACCGGGATCGGATTGACTTCGCAGAAAAGGGCGCTGATCAGCGGGATCGCATCCAGCTGCATTTTTGCGCTTCCTTCTACGTCGCCGGACAGGAATTTGTATACCATGTCGTGAACATATGTCGGAGCAATATTGGAAAGAACGGAGATCACGCCGATCCCTCCGAGGGAGAGGAGCGGTACGACCTGGTCGTCGTTTCCGGAGTAAAGATCGATGTTGCCGTCGCACAGATGCATGATCTCTGCGACATTTCCGATATTTCCGGAAGCCTCTTTCACGCCGACGATGTTGTCTACATTTTTTACCAGTGCAGCAAGTGTCTGGGGCTGGATCGAGCAGCCGGTGCGGCTCGGTACGTTGTAGAGGATCGCCGGGATGCTGACGGAGTTGCAGATCTGGGTGTAATGGGCGATCAGACCGTTCTGGGTCGCTTTATTGTAGTAGGGAGTTACGAGAAGCAGGCCGTCGGCGCCGTCCTTTTCCGCCTCTGTTGAGAGCTGCATCGCGGTGCGTGTGCAGTTGGAGCCGGTTCCGGCGATGACGGGAATACGGTGTTTCACCCTCTCTACGGTAAAGCGGATCGCCTCGCTGTGCTCAGCTTCTGTCATGGTTGCCGATTCGCCTGTGGTGCCGCAGATGATGATCGCATCTGTGCCGCCGGCGATCTGTTCCTCCAGGATCTCATCCAGTTTGTCGTAATTGACTTCCAGATTTTCTTTCATCGGGGTAACGATCGCTACGCCTGCGCCTTTAAAAATTGCCATTCTAATTTCCTCCTCCTGATTCTGTTTACATTGCCGGTGACGGATCCGGAACAGTTCCGGACTGTCACAATAAAAGAAACGGCAAGATGCGCCGTCTCTAAATATACATCTGTATATCAGATAGCTCTCCATCCTGCGATGACAGTCATGCCGCTTTTTGCGTCATGCCCAAGGACAAGTTTTCAGGGGGCTCATCCTTTCGGCACATTTCCCTTTCCACTGAGTTCATCTGCCCCTGCGGCATCCGTCAGCGTACTGTTGAAACATGCAACCTCTATCCTGCGTTTCTGTATTTACTGAAATCATAACACCGCCATGCCCGGGTGTCAACAGTTTTACCGGAAGCATCATCCGTATTATGGAAAACGGATTGTCAATCTCTTTGACATTCGGGGCGGCGCATGTTAAAATTAATTAGCTATAGGTGTGAATGACAGAACTTGCATTTGCACTTTTTTTACGCAGTTCAATTTTCATATCAACCGGGCAGGATCAGAAAGGAGAGCAACTGTGATTACGATTGATAATTATGTAAAACCGGCGACGCTGGAGGAGGCGTACAAGCTGAATCAGGCGCGCAGCAGCCGGGTGATGGGCGGCATGATGTGGATGCGGCTCGGGAAGGCGCATGTGAAGACACTGATCGATCTGTCAGGACTGGGCCTTGACGAGATCCATGATGAGGACAATGTGATTAAGATCGGCGCTATGTGCACGCTGCGCCAGGTGGAGGAGTGCGAAGCGCTGAGAGAACTTTTCGGCGATGGGATTGCGGAGAGCATCCGCCATATCGTGGGCGTGCAGTTCCGCAATCAGGCGACCATCGGCGGAAGTATTTACGGAAGGTTCGGATTCTCGGATGTGCTGACGGCGTTCCTGGCGCTGGATACATTTGTGGAGCTCTATGACGGCGGGATCGTCCGGCTGTCGGATTTCGTCAACCGCGCTCCGGACAAGGACATTCTGCTCTCGATCATCGTCCGGAAGGGAAAACGGAAGTTTCGTTATGATTCCATCCGGCGGACAAAGACGGATTTCCCGGTAATCGCCTGTGCAGTTGTGACGGGGATCGTACACGGGCAGGAGACCTGGTATTTCTCCGTCGGCGCAAGGCCCATGAAAGCGACTCTGATCGAGAAGAAATGGGAGATCCCGGCGGACGCACCGGAAGAGATGATCGCGGATTATGCGAAACAGGTGGCATCGGAATTCACCTACGGATCGAATATGCGCGGAAGCGCGGAATACAGACGTCATCTGACGGAAGTCCTGCTGCGTCGTGAAATGAGTTCGATCCTGGCGGAGGGCAGATAATATGGAGATCAGATTTATTTTAAACAAAAAGCAGATCAGTATCGATGTGAAAGCGGACGCAGTCCTGATGGATGTACTCCGGAGCCTTGGATGCAAGAGTATCAAGTGCGGTTGCGAGACGACTAACTGCGGCCTGTGCACCGTATGGATCAACGGAAAGTCCCGGCTGTCCTGTTCCGTGCTGGCGGCGTCCGTGGACGGCTGTGAGATTACGACCCTGGAAGGTGTGGAGGAAGAGGCGGCGGAGTTCGGACGGTTCCTTGCGGCGGAGGGCGGCGAGCAGTGCGGATTCTGCTCTCCGGGATTCATTATGAACGTACTGGCCATGAAGCGCGAATTACAGGATCCTGACCTGGAGGAGATCAAAGAATATCTGGCCGGCAACCTGTGCCGGTGTACCGGATACATGAGCCAGCTGCGCGCGATACAGAAATATATGGCGGCGCAGAAAGAGAAGGAGGTGCAGGCATGAGCATGACAGGAGATCATACAGCAAAGAGCAGTGCGGAAGAGATGCGTATTGTAAATCATGCCGTGCCGAAAGTGGATTCGGAAGCGCTGGTTACCGGAAAGGCGGTTTATACCAACGACCTTGCGCCGGAGGACTGTCTGATCGTTAAGATCATCCGGAGCCCCCACGCCCATGCGCTGATCAGAGAGATCAATACAGAGCGGGCGAAGGCGGTGCCCGGGATCGAATGTATCCTGACATACAAGGACTGTCCGGACAAGCGGTTTACGATGGCGGGACAGACCTATCCCGAGCCCAGCCCCTATGACCGGCTGATCCTGGATCAGCGGATGCGTTTTGTCGGGGACGCTGCGGCGATCGTGGCGGGCACATCTGAGGAAGCCGTTCGTAAGGCGATGAAACTGGTAAAGATCAAATACGAGGTGCTGGAGCCGGTACTGGATTTCCGCAAGGCAAAAGATAATCCGGTCCTGGTCCATCCGGAGGAGAACTGGCGGAGCCTCTGCCCGGTGGGGGCGGACAATAAGCGTAACCTCTGCGCCCACGGCGTGAGCGAGGCCGGCGACATTGAAGCCGTACTTGCCTCCTGCGAGCATGTGGTCGACCGGGTCTACCATACGCAGGCGAACCAGCAGGCTATGATGGAGACATTCCGCACCTACACCTACCTGGATGCATATGGCAGGCTCAACGTGGTTTCATCCACCCAGGTGCCGTTCCATGTGCGGCGGATCCTGGCCAACGCTCTGGACATCCCGAAGAGTAAAGTCCGCGTGATCAAACCGCGTATCGGTGGAGGCTTCGGCGCGAAACAGACATCGGTGTCGGAAGTGTATCCGGCGGTTGTTACCTGGAAGACAGGCAAACCGGCCAAGATCCTGTTTACGAGAGAAGAATCCATGATCGCATCCTCTCCGCGCCACGAGATGGAAATGCACGTGCGTGTCGGATCGGATAACGAAGGAAATATCCGCGGCATTGATCTTTATACTTTGTCAAATACCGGTGCGTTCGGAGAGCATGGACCGACGACGGTCGGGCTGTCCGGCCATAAATCGATCCCGCTGTACGGAAGCCCGGAGGCGTTCCGGTTTACCTATGATGTGGTCTACACGAATGTCATGTCCTCCGGAGCCTACAGAGGCTACGGGGCGACACAGGGCATCTTTGCCGTAGAGTCGGCGGTCAACGAGCTGGCGAAAGAGCTGGGCATGGATCCGACGGTGCTCCGGGAGAAGAATCTGGTCCGCGAAGGACAGGTTATGCCGGCATATTACAATGAGACAGCCAAAAGCTGTGCTCTTGACCGGTGCCTTGCCCGGGCGAAAGAGATGATCGGCTGGGATGAGAAATATCCGTGTCGCGATATGGGCAACGGAAAGGTCCGCGGCGTCGGCGTGGCCATGGCCATGCAGGGTTCAGGAATCTCCAGCGTAGATACCGGCGCGGTCGCGATCAAGGTTAATGACGACGGCTTCTACAGCCTGATGGTCGGCGCGACGGATATGGGAACCGGCTGTGATACGATCCTGTCCCAGATGGCGGCGGAGTGTCTGGACTGCGATATGAAGGACATTATCGTGCATGGCGTGGATACAGATATCTCGCCTTATGACACGGGTTCCTACGCGTCCAGCACGACCTATGTGACCGGCATGGCTGTAGTGCGGACCTGCGAGAAGCTGCGGGAGAAGATCTGCGAGCGCGGCGCGTACTATCTGGGCTGCCCGGTGGAGGATGTGGAATTTGACGGGGAAAAGGTGACGAACCTGAAGAATGGCGAATCCATTTCCCGGAAAGATATCGGCAACAAAGTCATGTGCTTTAATAATGAGGCGCTGTCCGCCAGCGAAGCATTTTCCTCACCCACCTCACCGCCGCCGTTCATGGCCGGCATCGCCGAGGTTGAGATCGACAAAGAGACCGGCGTGGTAGAGATGGTGGACTATGCGGCCGTGGTGGACTGCGGAACAGTGGTCAATCCGGCTCTTGCCCGGGTGCAGACTGAGGGCGGCATTGCCCAGGGCATCGGCATGGCGCTCTTCGAGGATATTGTATACAGCAGAAAAGGAAAGGATTACAGCAATTCCTTCATGCAGTACAAGATTCCCAGCCGTCTGGACGTCGGAAATATCCGGGTGGAATTCGAGAGCAGCTATGAACCTACCGGGCCGTTCGGCGCCAAATCCATCGGCGAGATCGTGATCAATACGCCGTCGCCGGCGATCATCAATGCGATCCAGAACGCGGTGGGCGTGACGATCCGGGAGCTTCCGGCAACGGCGGAGAAAGTGTACCGCGGGATGCAGGAACTGAAGAATTGAGATTGTCATAGAGAATTAAGACTGTTGAAGAAGAAAATAAGCGGGAACGGTGTTTTCACATCGTTCCCGCTTTTTCGAAGAATGAAAGGTCCGTCGGATATACATAGCTTTCGCCGATATCTTTTAACAGAACCACATTCAGATGCCCGTTGAGATTTTTCTTATCAAGGGCGATCGCACCGGTCAGGTCATCTGCATTCAGACCGCATGAATCCGGAAGACCGTATATTTTCAGGGCATTCCGGATTTTCTCTGCGCAGCCCGGGGCGGTGAGCCCCTTTTCTTCGGCAATCTTTGTGATCCGGTACATGCCGATCCCGACGGCTTCGCCATGGCTTTCCCGCTCATAGTGATAATACTGCTCGATCGTATGCGCCAGCGTATGCCCGAAGTTCAGGAGCATCCGTTCGCCGGTGTCGAACTGGTCCGCCTCGACCACGATCCGCTTGATGTCCACGCACCTTGCGATCACATCGGTCAGCTCGCTTTTCAGGTCGTCAAAAGACGTGTGGGAGCAGAGAAGATCGAACAGTTTTGCGTCCTTGATGCAGCCGTACTTGATCACCTCGCCCATCCCGTCTTTAATGAAATGCTCCGGCAGCGTATCCAGAACTTCCGGGTCAATAAGCACAAGTTTCGGCTGGAAGAAAGCGCCGACCAGGTTTTTCCCCTGAGGAAGGTCTACCGCCACCTTGCCGCCCACGGACGAGTCCACCTGGGCAAGGAGAGAGGTGGGGATCTGTACAAACTTTACCCCTCTGAGGTAGCTGGAAGCGGCAAATCCGGCCAGATCGCCGATCACCCCGCCGCCGAGCGCGATCACCAGGTCGCTCCGGGTCAGCTTTGCATTTAATAAAGCTTCATAAATTTTCGGTAAAGACTGAAAACTTTTCGTGGGCTCCCCGTGGGGCAGGACAAGCGAATGACATTCATAATCATTCAGAGAAGCCTGTACTTTCTCCTCATATAGCGGAAACACGTGGTCATCAGAGATGATCATGATTTTTCTGCCGGAAAATACCTGAGAAATATAGTCGCCGGCATGCGAAAGGATACCGTTTTCAATATAAATGGGATATGAATTTTCACCTAAATTAACTGACAATTGCATGAGAATTTTCTCCTTCAGAAACAATAAATTCAAAAAGGGACAGGGCAATTTTGAATTGGGGACGTAGTAAAATTCAATTTTACTACGTCCCCAATTCAATTAAAGTAATTTTCCGACTACTTCTGCGATCTGTTTTACCTGCGCGATCAGGTATGCGTATTTTTCAGGCTTCAGTGACTGTGCACCGTCGCACAGCGCGCATTCCGGGTTGTTGTGCACTTCGATCATCAGGCCGTCTGCGCCGGCAGCCACGGCTGCTTTTGCCATCGGCTCTACAAGCCACCATTTTCCGCCGGCATGGCTCGGGTCCACGACAACCGGGAGATGGGTCTTTTTGCGGAGCACCGGAATGCTCTGCAGGTCAAGGGTGTTTCTTGTGAATGTCTCGAATGTACGGATCCCGCGCTCGCAGAGGATGACGTTCTCGTTTCCGGACGCCATGATATACTCTGCGGACATGATCCATTCCTCGTAGGTCGCATTCAGGCCGCGTTTTAACAGGATCGGACGGTCGATCTGTCCCAGTTGTTTGAGCAGATCGAAGTTCTGCATATTGCGGGCGCCGATCTGGATCAGGTCTACTTTCTCGTTGAAGACATCCAGGTACTGCGGGGACATAAGTTCGGTCACGATGGGCAGCCCGGTTTCTTTTTTGACTGCGCACAGGATGTCCAGCCCTTCCAGCCCCAGTCCCTGGAAAGAGTACGGGCTGGTGCGGGGTTTAAATGCGCCGCCGCGGAGCATGGTGGCACCGGCTGCCTTGACAGCTTTGGCTACTTCCAGAACCTGTTCGTAGGATTCGACGGAACAGGGGCCGGCAATAAGGCCCATATGGCCGCCGCCGAATTTAACGCCGGATGCCTCGATGACGGAATCTTCCGGATGGAATGCACGATTGGCCAGTTTGTACGGTTCCTGTACATGCATGACTTTGTCAACGGAGCTGTCCACCTCGAAGAGTCGGGGATCGATCAGCGTAGTGTCGCCGATACATCCGATAATGGTCATCTCGGTTCCGCGGACAACATGGGTGTCCAGTCCGCGGTTCTTTACCAGGTTTTCAACCCGGTTTATATTTTCTTCAGTGGTATGTGGTTTTAATACGATAATCATCCTTGCTTTTCCTCCGGTTTCATTTATAATAAAAAAGTATTTCACTGGAAATACATCGAACTTCGCGCTGTAAAATTTTAGCTGTTTAAAGTGCGAAACCATTAGTATCATAAATCAAAGGAAAGTGAATGTCAATATGAAAATTATTAAACAGATCGGGATCGTCTTTTCTGTGTGCTGGCTCAGCGTGCTGGTGGAGAAGATCCTTCCTTTTGCCTTCCCGGCCAGTGTGATCGGCATGATCCTGCTTTTCGTCTGCCTGATTTCCGGCGCGCTGAAGATTGAACATATCCAGGAGAAATCGGATTTCCTGCTGGAAAATATGGCGTTCTTCTTCATCCCGGCCGGGGTGAGCATTATTAATTATTTTGACGTGCTGAAAAGCACCTGGCTTCAGCTCATCGTCATCTGTGTGATCTCTACGGTTGTGACCTTTGCCGTGACCGCGTGGAGCGTGCGGCTGACTGTGAAGCTTCTGGCCGGGCGCAGAGAGAAAGGAGGGAAGCCGGAAAATGAGTGAAATATTTGAATCCCCATACTTTGGCGTGGCGCTCAGCATCATCGCTTTCTGGATCGGGGTGAAACTGAACCGGAAGCTGAAAACCCCGGTGTGCAATCCGCTGATCATCGCCATCGTGCTTGTGTCCGCAGTTCTTCTGATCTTCCGGATTCCCTATGAATCCTACAATCAGGGCGGCGAGATCATCAATATGTTCCTGGCTCCTGCCACGGCCTGCCTGGCGGTGGCGGTATATACGAAGCTTCAGATCCTGAAAGAATACGCCCTGCCCATCCTCGTCGGCTGCGCGGCAGGTTCGGCGGCGTCCATGGGAAGCGTATATCTGCTGTGCCGGCTCTTCGGACTGGATGAGAGCCTGACGGTCTCTCTGATCCCAAAATCCGTAACCACGCCGATCGCGGTCAGTATCGCGGAACCGGCGGGCGGCATGGTGCCGATCACGGTGGTGGCGGTGATCTTCACAGGAATCCTGGGCGGGATCTTCGCTCCGCTGCTGATCCGTCTTTTCCGGGTGTCGGATCCGGTCGCAGCAGGCCTTGCAATCGGCGCGTCCAGCCATGCGGTGGGCACTTCGAAAGCCATCGAACTCGGCGAGGTGGAAGGCGCCATGAGCGGTCTTGCAATCGGGATCTGCGGGATCATCACGGTCCTGTTTTCCATGATCGTTTTGTAGGGAAGAGACAGAAGAGGGAATGAACTGAGATGAAGAAAGATACATCCAATACAATAAAACGGGCGCGGCGATTTCCGGTCATCCTGATCGGGGAAGGCCTGCTGGTGGGCGCAGTGTCCGGGCTGGTGGTCATGTTCTACCGGATCGCGCTTACATATGCCGGGGAGTGGCTGAATGAAATCCTTGCCTTTATAAAAGGGCATCCGCTTCGGATCCTCGCCTGGTTCGCCGTACTCATCCTGCTGGCCCTGATCGTGGGGCGGCTGGTAAAATGGGAGCCGATGATTTCCGGGAGCGGCATTCCCCAGGTGGAGGGGGAAATTCTCGGCAAATTAAAAGAAGACTGGAAACGGGTGCTGCCGGCCAAATTCATCGGCGGCTTCCTGTGTCTCTTCGGCGGCCTGTCCCTCGGACGGGAGGGCCCGTCGATCCAGCTGGGCGCCATGGGCGGCCAGGGCGTCTCCCGTCTTCTGGACCGGGGAAAGACAGAAGAGCGGTATCTCATGACCTGCGGGGCCAGCGCGGGACTGGCGGCGGCCTTTCACGCGCCGCTGGCGGGCATGATGTTTGCCCTGGAGGAGATTCACAAAGGATTTTCCGTTAGCCTGCTTGTCTCCGTGATGACGGCATCCGTCACGGCGGATTATATCTGTTCCCACATCATGGGGATCGATCCGGTTTTCCAGTTTGAGCTTGAAAATGTCCTGCCCCAGGAACTGTACTGGACGCTGCTTCTTCTGGGCGTGCTGCTGGGGCTGGCAGGGGCGTTATATAATAAGGTAATGACGAAAGCCCAGGATCTGTATAAGAAGCCGAAGTTCTTAAATGAAACCTCCAGGCTGGTGATCGCGTTCCTGGCGGCCGGGGTGCTGGGTCTTCTGATGCCGTCGGTCCTTGGAAGCGGCAGCAATCTGATCGTTTCCCTGACAGACGGGGAAATGGTTCTTGCACTGGTCCTTTTGACGTTTGTGGTCAAGTTTCTTTTTTCGGCGGTCAGCTTCGGCTCGGGCGCGCCGGGCGGCATTTTCTTTCCGCTGCTGATTCTGGGCGCCCTGCTCGGCGGGGCATTTGCCATGGCCGGGGTAGAGTTCTTCGGGATGGATCCGGGCTATATCAATAATTTCGTGTTGCTCTCCATGGCGGGGTTCTTCACCGCCATCGTGCGGGCGCCGATCACCGGGATCATCCTGCTCTTTGAGATGTCCGGCTCGGTGAGCCAGATGCTTTCCCTGGCCATCGTATCGGTTGCGGCATATATTACGGCCACCCTTGTGAAATCCGAGCCGATCTATGAGAGCCTGCTGAACCGGCTGATTGCCGGGCAGGCGGCGTCCGGGACCGGAAATGCAGAAAATCCCGACCGGAAATCATCCGGAAGCGCGGGCGGACAGAAGGTCTTAAGTGAGTTTGTGATTATGAGCGGTTCTGTTCTGGAAGGCCGGACGGTCATGGAGATCCACTGGCCGAAGAACTGCCTGCTGGTGGCTCTTGAGCGGGATGGGAAAGAGATTATTCCCCGGGGGAAGACGAAGCTTATGGCGGGCGACCGCCTCACCGTCATGACGGACGAGCGGGATGCGGGATATATACATGACAAATTGGAAAACTTATGTTATACTTCATTTTAGCAGAGATTTCAAAGGAGTTTACCATATGAAAAGAGTACTACTGAAGCTGAGCGGGGAAGCCCTCGCGGGAGACAAGAAGACAGGATTTGACGAGGCGACATGCATCGGTGTGGCGGAGCAGGTGAAGAAGCTGACGGATGACGGGATCCAGGTGGCCATCGTGACCGGAGGCGGCAACTTCTGGAGAGGCCGCACAAGTGAGACCATTGACCGGACGAAAGCGGATCAGATCGGCATGCTTGCAACGGTGATGAACTGCATCTATGTATCGGATATTTTCAGACATGTGGGCATGAAGACGGAAGTATTCACCCCGTTCGTGTGCGGCGCGTTTACATCCCTCTTTTCAAAAGACGCGGCCGTGGCGGCGCTGGAGGAAGGAAAGGTGATCTTCTTCGCAGGCGGCACGGGCCATCCGTATTTTTCAACGGACACTGGCGCAGTCTTAAGAGCCATTGAGATCGAGGCGGACGCCATGCTTCTGGCGAAGGCCATCGACGGCATCTATGACAGCGATCCGAAGGTAAATCCGGCGGCAGTCAAATATGATGAGGTTTCCATCCAGGAAGTGATCGATAAGAAGCTGGCTGCAGTGGACCTTACGGCATCCATCCTCTGTCTGGAGAATAAGATGCCGATGCTTGTATTCGGGCTCAATGAAGAGAACAGCATCGTGGAGACGATGAGCGGTCATTTTACCGGAACAAAAGTAACAGTATAGGAGGATTTCAGAATGAACGAGAAAGTGACAGCATATGACGCAAAGATGACGAAAACCATCAACAACCTGGACAGCGAGCTGGTGACGATCCGTGCAGGACGCGCCAATCCGCATGTGCTGGACAAGCTGTATGTGGATTATTACGGAGCGCCGACGCCGATCCAGCAGGTGGCGAATGTATCTGTCCCGGAGGCCAGGATGATCCAGATCCAGCCGTGGGAGAAGAGCATGCTCAAAGCCATTGAGAAAGCGATCCTGACATCCGATATCGGCATCAATCCGACCAATGACGGTTCATCCATCCGCCTGGTATTTCCGGAACTCACTGAGGAGCGCAGAAAAGAACTTGCCAGAGAAGTGAAGAAAAAAGGCGAGGCTGCCAAGGTGGCTGTCCGCAATATCCGCCGGGACGGCAACGTTGCGTTCAAGAAGCTGAAAGGAACGGAGATTTCCGAGGACGGCATCAAGGATCTGGAAGACGAGCTTCAGAAGATCACAGATAAATATATCGAAAAGATCGACAAAATGGTTGATGCAAAATCAAAAGAGATCATGACAGTATAAGGAGAAGGGGGCTTGGATATGTAAGCCCCCTTTCCAGTGCCGCCCCGGTCAGTCCGGGGCGATCAGAGAATGAGAGGAAATGCGATGAAAGTACCACAGCATATTGCAATCATATTGGACGGAAACGGGCGCTGGGCGAAGGCAAAGGGGATGCCCCGGAATTACGGACATGCCCAGGGCAGCAAAAATGTGGAGCGGATCTGTGAGGAAGCCTGGCGCATGGGTATCAAATACCTGACGGTCTATGCCTTTTCCACTGAGAACTGGAACCGCCCGGACGGCGAGGTGGCGGCGCTCATGAAGCTGCTGCGCAATTATATGAAGACCTGCCTGAAGACGGCGGCGAAGAATGACATGAAGATCCGCGTGATCGGAGATATTGAACCGCTGGACGACGATATTAAGAACCGGATCCGGGAACTGGAGGAGGCGACGGTTGATAACGGCGGGCTGAATTTTACCATCGCCCTCAACTACGGAAGCCGGGATGAGATTACCCGGGCGGCGAAGAAGCTGGCTGCGGACTGCGCGGCGGGAAAAGTGAGCGCGGAAGAGATCAGTGAAGACCTGTTCCAGTCCTATCTGGATACACATGATATTCCGGATCCGGATCTCATGATCCGGACCAGCGGCGAGCAGCGGCTTTCCAATTATCTGCTCTGGCAGCTGGCCTATTCGGAATTCTATTTTACAGATGTGCCATGGCCGGATTTCACAAAAGATGAACTGGTCAGAGCGATCGAAGAGTACAACCACAGACACCGGAGATTCGGGGGAGTAGAGGAGGCGTAAGAGATGTTTATAACACGTTTGCTGAGCGGGATCCTTCTGATGGTGATCGCCCTTGTCACAATCATCACCGGAGGAAATCTGCTGTTCTTTGTACTGCTGCTCATCAGCCTGATCGGCATGACGGAACTCTATAAAGTATTCGGGATCGAGAAGAAACCGCCGGGGATCATCGGATATGCCGCCGCGGCCGTTTATTACGGCCTCCTGTATTTTGAGGCGCAGCTCCCGGGCGATAAGCTGAACTGGTTTATGCTGCTGTTTATGGCGCTGCTCATCTGCGAGATGGCCGCCCTTGTTTTTGCCTATCCGAAATACAATACCCAGCAGATCTTTGCCGCGTTTTTCGGCGTGCTCTATGTGGCGGTGATGCTCTCCTTTATTTACCGGACAAGGCTTCTGGACGGCGGCGTCTTCACCGTGTGGCTGGTGTTTGTATGCTCCTGGGGATGCGACACATGCGCCTACTGTGTGGGCAAACTGATCGGGAAGCATAAGATGGCGCCGGTTTTAAGCCCGAAGAAATCTGTGGAAGGCGGGATCGGCGGGATCCTGGGGGCGGCCCTCATCGGTGCGCTTTACGCCCTGGCCATCAACCGCTGGGGAAATGCAGGGGTGGATGTGCTGACCTATGTGATCATCGGCGCGGCGGGCGGCGCGATCTCCCAGATCGGGGACCTGGCCGCATCAGCCATCAAGCGGTATCATAATATCAAAGATTACGGGAAGCTGATCCCCGGACACGGGGGGATTCTGGACCGGTTTGACAGTGTCATTTTCACTGCACCGATCATATATTATCTTGCAGTTTTACTGTAGAGACTGCAGAGAAAAGAGGAGTATGTTCGAATGAAGAAAATAGCCATCCTGGGTTCCACCGGATCCATCGGCACCCAGACCCTGGAGATTGTAAGAACCAATAAGGATATCGAAGTGACCGCGCTGGCGGCCGGCCGCAATATTGATCTGCTGGAACGGCAGATCCGGGAATTCAGGCCGAAGCTTGCGGCGGTGTGGAGCGAAGACCTTGCAGCGGAACTGAAAACCCGCACAGGGGATCTGCAGGTGGAAGTCCTTTCCGGGATGGACGGACTTCTGGCGGTGGCTGCAGAAAAAGATTCAGAGATCCTGGTCACGGCCATCGTGGGGATGATCGGCATCCTTCCAACCATCGAGGCCATCCGGGCGGGCAAGGACATCGCACTGGCCAATAAAGAGACGCTGGTCACGGCGGGGCATATTATCATGCCGCTTGCGGAACAATATCACGTATCCATCCTTCCGGTAGACAGCGAGCACAGCGCCATCTTCCAGTCCCTTCAGGGGGGCCAGGAGAAAGCGCTCCACAAAATCCTGCTGACGGCTTCCGGCGGACCATTCCGCGGAAAGAAGCGGGAAGATCTGGAGCATATTCGGGTGGAGGATGCGCTGAAGCACCCGAACTGGGCGATGGGAAGAAAGATCACCATCGATTCTTCCACCATGGTGAATAAAGGACTGGAAGTGATCGAGGCCAGGTGGCTCTTCGGGGTGACAGTGGATCAGATCCAGGTGGTCGTCCAGCCCCAGAGCATCATTCATTCCATGGTAGAGTACGAGGACGGTGCGGTGATCGCGCAGCTCGGCACGCCGGACATGAAGCTGCCGATCCAGTACGCGCTGTACTATCCGGAGCGCCGGTATCTGCCGGGGGAACGGCTGGATTTCGGGACACTTACGCAGATCACATTCGAGAAGCCGGATATGGAGACATTCTACGGTCTGAAGCTTGCCATTGAGGCGGGACGGACCGGCGGTTCCCTGCCGACGGTGTTCAATGCCGCCAATGAAAAGGCGGTGGCCCTCTTCCTGGACCGGAAGATCCGGTATCTCCAGATCCCGGAGATCATTCAGGCGTGTATGGAGAATCACAGGAATATTGCGGATCCGGATGTGGATGAAATACTAAAGGCCGAGCAGGAGACATATGATTTTATTAAAAACAGGTGGTAGCGTATGGGATTAATCATTGCGGTCTTTTTGATCGGATTTATTATATTTTTCCATGAGCTGGGGCACTTTGCCCTGGCTAAGGCAAACGGCATCCGTGTGGATGAGTTTTCCCTCGGCCTGGGGCCGACCCTGGTTGGAAAGAAGATCGGCGGTACGCTGTTCAGCCTGAAACTGCTGCCTTTCGGCGGCGCCTGCATGATGGGCGAGGATGACGCCGACGACCGGTCGGAGGGAAGCTTCAACAGTAAGTCCGTGTGGGCCAGGATATCCGTGATCGCGGCGGGACCGGTGTTCAACCTGATCCTTGCCTGGATCTTCTGTGTGATCCTGATCGGCGCGGCGGGATACCGTACGGCGGAGATCTCTGATGTGCCGGCCGGGTATTCCGCACAGGAACAGGGGCTTGAGGCCGGCGACATGATCACCGGGATCAACGGCAGGAGCGTGCATTTCTGGGATGACATCAGTCTTTACACACTGACGCATCCGGATGAAACGTCCTATGAGATCAGTTATGAGCGGGACGGTGAAACGTATACCGCGCAGCTGGAGCTTAGAAAGCTGGAGAACGATGCATCGCCGATGCTCGGCGTTGTCGGGGGTGAGATGGTGTACCCCGGCATCCTGGGCTCCCTGGAGTACGGATTCTATAAACTCCAGTACTGGATGACCTATACCGTAGACAGCCTGCGCATGCTTGTGACCGGGCAGGTGGGGCTTCAGGATATGTCAGGCCCGGTGGGAATGGCCGCTGTGGTGGACGAAGTATATGAGGCTGCGGCGCCGGCCGGACTTCTGGCGGTCGTATTAAGCCTGATGAATTTCAGCACCCTTGTGTCGGCAAACCTGGGCGTTATGAACCTGCTCCCGATCCCGGCTCTGGACGGCGGGAGGCTGATCTTCCTGCTGGTGGAGGCCGTGCGGCGCAAAAGAGTGCCGCCGGAGAAGGAAGGCATGGTTCATTTTGCGGGATTTGCGTTTCTCATGATCTTCATGGTCGTGGTCCTGTTCAATGATATTATTAAACTGTTCTAAACATTTTCCCCCGCATATATAATTAGACATACAAGATATATGCGGGGGATTATTTATATGGACGACATAAATGCAATGCAGGACCAGGAGACGGGCAAAGGGCGCCTTCAGATCAATGTCATCTCGGCTGCGGATTCCCGTCCGGTGGCGGATGCAAGGATTGCGGTTTCCTATACCGGGGTGCCGGAACAGACACTGGAACAGGTCATTACAGACCGTTCGGGACAGAGCGAAGTGCTCACGCTGGATGCACCGCCGGAAGCCTGGAGCCTGGATCCGGACAATGAGCGGCAGCCCTATTCGGAATATACGCTGAATATCAGTGCGCCGGGATATGAACCGGTGAGCATCGCAGGGGCGGAGATCCTGGCGGATGTGAAGGCGGTCCAGAATGTCCGGATGCGTCCGGACGATGGGGGCAGGGAAGCGGAAGAAGTGTTCGTCATCCCGGCCCACACGCTGTACGGGGATTATCCGCCCAAGATCGCGGAGGCGGAGATCAAGCCGGTAAATGAGTCGGGGGAGATCGTTTTAAGCCGGGTGGTGGTGCCGGAGTATATCGTGGTGCACGACGGTTCACCCCGGGACAGTACGGCGAAAGATTATTATGTGAAGTACAAGGATTATATTAAAAATGTGGCGTCCAGCGAGATCTACGCCACCTGGCCGGCGGAGGCCATCCGGGCCAATGTGCTGGCGATCATGTCCTTTACGCTGAACCGGGTGTATACGGAATGGTACCGGAACCGGGGGTACGACTTTACGCTCACATCTTCAACGGCATTTGACCATAAATGGATCCCGGAGCGGAACATCTATGACACCATTTCCGTGATCGTGGACGAACTTTTTGCATCGTATCTGTCGCGGCCCAATGTCCGTCAGCCGATCCTCACCCAGTACTGTGACGGGCGGAAAGTGAGCTGTCCGGACTGGATGACACAGTGGGGGTCGAAGAAACTGGCGGATCAGGGGTATTCTGCCATAGAGATCCTGCGGTATTTCTACGGCGATGACCTGTACATTAATACGGCGGAGGAGATCTCAGGAGTTCCGGCGTCCTGGCCCGGCTATACGCTGGAGAACGGATCGTCCGGCGAAAAGGTGCGGCAGATGCAGGAACAGCTCAATGGGATCGCGGACGCCTACCCGGCCCTGCCGAAGATCGATGCGGACGGGATCTACGGGCCCGCGACGGCGGATGCGGTGAAGAAATTCCAGGCGGTATTCGGCCTGCCGGCGACGGGAAAAGTGGATTATCCGACCTGGTATAAAATATCGGAGGTTTATGTCGGTGTGTCCAGAATCGCGGAGCTGACGTAAAAAGACAGAAGAAAGGAAGCTTATGACCGGACATAGAAGAAGACGAAGAAGAAAGACGGGAATACGGAGAAAGAACGGCTGCGCCTTTGCGCTGGTCGCCGCGGTGATCCTGTGCGCGGGGGCGGCAGCAGGCATCCCCTGGGCGGTGGAGACCTTTGGCGGGGAAGTGACGGAGGCCTTTCACGAAAATGTGGAGAAGGCGGTCCATGTGCTGGAGACAGAGACAGCGGCCGAACCGGAAACGGCCGTTCCGGAGACTGAGGTATCCGGAGGGTTCTACTATCAGCAGCTGGATGAAGAAGACCGGCTCATCTACCGGGAAATGCTGTGCGGACTCCGGGAGATGGAGGAGACCATCCGGCTGGATGCGGGCCGGGACGATCTGCCGGAAGAGATCTATGAGGCGGTTCTTTATGACCGGCCGGAACTGTTCTGGTGCCTGGGGAGCTGTCAGATGACGGTATACCGTGATTATACCGAGTTTTATCCCGCATATGTCTGTTCTGAGGAAGAGCGGGAGAGCCGTCAGAAGGAGATTGACGCTTCGGTTGAGGCCTGTCTGTCGGATATCTCTTCAGAGGCGTCAGAGTATGACCGGATACGGGCTGTATTTGAATATCTGGTGAATACGGTGGATTATGACGAGGATGCTCCGGATAACCAGAATATCTACAGCGCGCTTGTCGGGAAGCGCTCCGTCTGTGCGGGATATTCCCGTGCGGTCCAGTATCTGCTGGAACGGCTCGGGATTGAATGCATTTATGTGGTCGGGACCGCGCAGAATCAGGAGGCCCATGCCTGGAATATCGTTAAATGCGACGGGGCGTATTATCATGTGGATGCAACATTCGGGGATCCGGTTTTTCTGGGAGCGGAGAGCGGGGAAGATATTCCTTCAGACATCATTTATTATGATTATCTCTGCTGCACGGATCAGGAAATACGAAAGGATCATACGCCGGCTGATGACTTCACTTATCCTGCATGTGTATCGGATGATCTGAATTATTACCGGATGGATGGAACTTATTTTGATTCGTATGACCCGCAGACCATTCTCAATGCCATGAATGAGAGCATAGCCGCCGGGAATGATACATTTACATGTAAATTTGCATCCGAAGAGATTTATGCGCAGGCCAGGGACGGTCTGACGGATGAACTTTTTCCGGAGGCGGCCCGGACGGTGGCGCAGCTGTACGGGATGGATCAGGTAAAATACACATATATGGAGGATGCGGCGCATTGCAAAATGGTTGTTTTCTGGAACTATCAGCAGCAGTTGTGACTATTTAGAAGTATTTCTGAATATTTCAAAAGATTTATCAGTTGAATTATAAGCTCAGTTGTAGTATAATCTTTACAATTTGAGAACGAGGGCGCTCTGGGATCAAAAGACTCCAAGAGTGCCTTTGCTATGTAACGGCACGGCGGTTCTCAGATCAGCTGCTAATGAATCATACAAAGGGAAGGTGAACAGATGAAAGCGTTTCTGATATTGGAAGACGGTACCGTATTTACGGGAACAAGCATTGGTTCCACGCGGGACTGTATAAGCGAGATCGTATTTAATACGTCTATGACAGGTTATCTCGAGGTGCTCACAGACCCATCCTATGCCGGACAGGCGGTCGTTATGACTTATCCCCTGATCGGAAATTACGGCATTACACCGGACATGGAGTCAAAGAAAGCATGGCCGGACGGATATATTGTAAGGGAGTTGTCACGGATGCCCAGCAACTTCCGGTGCGAAGGCACGATCCAGGATTTCCTTGAGAAACAGGATATCCCGGGCATCGCGGGGATCGACACCCGCGCGCTTACCAAGATCCTCAGGGAGAAGGGTACGATGAACGGCATGATCACGACGAATGAGAATTATGATCTGGATGAGATCCTGCCGAAGCTTAAGGCCTATACGGTAGGCGATGTTGTATCAAAAGTTACTTGTTCTGAAAAATATGTTCTTGAAGGCAACGGACCGAAGGTGGCGCTTCTTGACCTCGGCGCCAAGAACAATATCGCGAATTCACTGAATCAGCGCGGCTGTGAAGTGACGGTTTATCCGGCGCACACAACTGCGGAGGAGATCATTTCTTCCGATCCCGACGGCATCATGTTGTCAAACGGCCCCGGAGACCCGGCAGACTGCACATCTATTATTGAAGAAATCAGAAAACTGTACAATACAGAGATCCCGATCTTTGCCATCTGTCTCGGACATCAGCTGATGGCGCTTGCTACGGGTGCGTCCACGCACAAGCTGAAATACGGACACCGCGGCGGCAACCATCCGGTCAAAGACCTGGATACCGGAAGAGTGTACATCTCTTCCCAGAACCACGGATATGTGGTTGATGAGGATTCCGTTGACCCGCATGTGGCGGTTCCGGCATTCAGAAACGTCAACGACGGGACGAATGAGGGTCTTGCCTACATCGGAAAGAATATCTTTACGGTGCAGTTCCACCCGGAGGCATGCCCCGGACCGCAGGATTCCGGTTACCTGTTCGACAGATTTATTGAGATGATGGGAGGAGCGAAATAATGCCTAGAGATTTAAGCATCAAGAAAGTACTGGTCATCGGTTCCGGTCCGATCGTCATCGGACAGGCGGCGGAGTTTGACTATGCGGGTACACAGGCCTGCCGTTCCCTGAAAGAGGAGGGGCTGGAAGTCGTCCTCTTAAACTCCAACCCGGCGACCATTATGACAGATAAAGATATCGCGGACCGTGTGTACATCGAGCCGCTGACCGTGGAAGTGGTTGAGCAACTCATCCTGAAAGAACGTCCGGACAGTGTGCTCCCGACCCTGGGCGGCCAGGCGGGCCTGAATCTTGCCATGGAGCTCGAAGAGGCCGGATTCCTGAAAGAACACGGCGTACGCCTCATCGGAACCACGTCCGAGACAATCAAAAAGGCCGAGGACCGTCTGGAGTTCAAGGCCACCATGGAGAAGATCGGCGAGCCGGTGGCGGCTTCCCTGGTTGTGGAAAATGTGGACGACGGTCTGGCATTCGCCAATAAGATCGGCTATCCGGTGGTGCTCCGTCCGGCTTATACGCTTGGCGGAAGCGGCGGCGGCATCGCCCACGATTCCCATCAGCTGGTGGAGATCCTGGAGAACGGACTCCGTCTCTCCCGTGTGGGTCAGGTGCTCGTGGAGCGCTGCATCGCCGGCTGGAAAGAGATCGAGTACGAGGTAATGCGGGACAGCGCGGGTAACTGTATCACAGTCTGCAATATGGAAAATATCGACCCGGTGGGCGTCCATACCGGGGACTCCATCGTTGTGGCCCCGTCCCAGACGCTGGGCGACAAGGAGTACCAGATGCTCCGTACATCCGCCCTCAATATCATCAGCGAGCTGAACATCACCGGCGGATGCAACGTACAGTACGCCCTGAATCCGGATTCTTTCGAGTACTGTGTCATCGAGGTAAACCCCCGTGTCAGCCGTTCTTCCGCGCTGGCTTCCAAGGCGACCGGATATCCAATCGCAAAGGTGGCGGCGAAGATCGCCCTCGGCTACACGCTGGATGAGATCAAGAACGCCATCACACAGAAGACGTACGCAAGCTTCGAGCCGATGCTGGACTATGTAGTCGTGAAGCTGCCGCGTCTGCCCTTTGATAAATTCATCAGCGCCAAGAGGACGCTGACCACGCAGATGAAGGCGACCGGAGAGGTTATGAGCATCTGCAATAACTTCGAGGGCGCGCTCATGAAGGCCATCCGCTCCCTGGAGCAGCATGTGGACAGCCTGATGTCCTATGACTTTACGGGACTTTCAGAAGACGAGCTTCTGGAACAGCTGGCGGTTGTGGACGATATGCGGATGTGGAAGATCGCCGAGGCGGTCCGCAGAGGCATTGATTACGATACCATTTACAATATTACAAAAGTGGACCGCTGGTTCATCGATAAATTTGCTATCATCGTAGAGATGGAAAACGCGCTGAAGACGCAGGAGCTGACCGTGGATCTCTTAAGAGAGGCGAAGCGGATCGAGTTCCCGGACAATGTGATCGCCCGCCTGACCGGAAAGAGCGAGCGCGAGATCCATGACATGCGCCACGCGAACGGCATTGTGGCTGCATACAAGATCGTGGATACATGTGCGGCTGAGTTCGCGGCGGAGACGCCTTACTATTATTCCGTATACGGCAGCGAGAACGAAGTGGAGGAGACCACAGGCAAGAAGAAAGTCCTTGTCCTCGGTTCCGGCCCGATCCGCATCGGTCAGGGTATCGAGTTCGACTTCTGTTCCGTACATTGTACATGGGCATTTGCGAAAGAAGGGTACGAGACGATCATCGTCAACAATAACCCGGAAACCGTAAGTACGGACTTTGATATCGCGGACAAGCTGTATTTCGAGCCCCTCACACCGGAAGATGTGGAGAGCATCGTGGACATTGAGAAACCGGACGGCGCGGTAGTGCAGTTCGGCGGACAGACGGCCATCAAGCTGACGGAAGCCCTGATGAAGATGGGCGTGCCGATCCTCGGTACATCCGCGGAGAACGTGGACAAGGCGGAGGACAGGGAGCTCTTCGACGAGATCCTGGAAGAGTGCGAGATCCCGCGTCCGACAGGCGGCACCGTATTCACCGCGGAGGAAGCCAAAGAAGTGGCGAACCGTCTGGGCTATCCGGTGCTTGTGCGTCCGTCCTACGTGCTGGGCGGCCAGGGCATGCAGATCGCCATCAATGACAATGATATCGACCAGTTCATCGGCATCATCAACCGGATCGCGCAGGATCATCCGATCCTGGTAGACAAGTACCTGCAGGGTAAGGAGATCGAGGTCGACGCGGTATGCGACGGTACAGACATCCTGATCCCGGGCATCATGGAGCATATCGAGCGTGCGGGCATCCACTCCGGAGACAGTATCTCTGTTTATCCGGCGCAGAGCCTGACGGAAGGGGCGAAGGCGAAGATCGCCGAGTACACGAGAAGACTGGCTAAATCCCTTCATGTCATCGGTATGATCAACATCCAGTTCATCGTCTGCGGAGAGGACGACGTGTATGTGATCGAGGTAAACCCGAGGTCCAGCCGTACCGTTCCGTATATCAGCAAGGTGACGGGCATCCCGATCGTTCCGCTGGCGACCCAGGTGATCATCGGGAAGAAGATCAGAGAACTGGGATATACACCGGGACTGCAGCCGGAGGCAGATTATGTCGCGGTCAAGATGCCTGTATTCTCTTTCGAGAAGATCCGCGGCGCGGATATCAGCCTCGGACCGGAGATGAAGTCCACCGGCGAGTGCCTGGGCATCGCGAAGACCTTCGACGAGGCGCTTTACAAAGCATTCCTCGGGGCAGGCATCAAGCTGCCGAAGTTTAAAAATATGATCATGACCATCCGCGATGACGACAAGCCGGAAGCGGTTGAGATCGGACGCCGGTTCGTAGCCATCGGTTATCATATCTTTGCGACGGCCGGAACGGCGGAGGCTCTCCGTGCGGCAGGCGTGAAGGCGACGCCGGTGCGCAAGATCGAGCAGGAGTCCCCCAACCTTCTGGACCTCATTCTGGGACACAAGATCGACCTTGTCATCGATATCCCGGCTCAGGGCGCGGAGCACTCAAGAGACGGATTTGTTATCCGCAGAAATGCCATCGAGACCGGCGTGAACGTGCTCACGGCCATCGATACCGCTGAGGCGCTCATCACCAGCCTTGAGAATACAGATATCCGGAAGCTGACGCTCATTGATATTGCGACGGTGTAACCGGCAATTTTCAGGATATTTTTATCACCAGAAGTTATTCCTGATGTAGTATAGCAGGGGTTCAGGTCAGAGAATTATAATAATTCAGCCAGAAGTGGATAATTGTAAATATAAGCCGAACCAATCTCGCAGTTGGTTCGGCTTATATTAAAAGAAATATTAAAATAAGCCGAACATTTTAGCACTCTTGTTCGGCCTGAAAAACAAAAACATCAAATCAAGCTGAACAAACAGGTCAAATTGTTCGGCCTGAAATTCAGGAATATTCATGTGAGTCGAACAGTTTAGCAAAATGTTCGGCTTGAAAAGTAGAATTGTAAAATTAAGCCGAAAAGTCAGATCATGGAGATCAGATATTTCCGGTAAACAATGTGCCGGCCTTCCCGCCTTTGACGATGTCATACAATGCTTCCGGGCGTTTGCCGTTGGTGACGATGGTGTCGATGCCGTTGGAGGTGGCAAGTTCTGCGGCCTGCAGTTTGGTGCGCATGCCGCCGGTGCCGCGTCTGGAGCCGGCGCCGCCCGCCAGCGCATAGACTTTCTCATCGATCGTATCGATCTGTTCGATCAGTTTTGCGTTCGGGTGAAGCCTCGGGTCGCTGTCATAGAATCCGTCGATGTCTGACATAATAACCAGCCGTTTTGCACGGCAGAGTACAGCTACCACGGAAGAGAGCATGTCATTGTCACCGAACAGCCGGTCTTCGGATTCAATCTCTGTGTAGCTGACAGAGTCATTTTCATTGACGATGGGGATCACACCCATTTCCAGGAGGGCGTCGAACGTGTTGGTCAGGTTTTCCTTCTTTTCTTCCTGCTCGATGTCCTCTGCATTGAGTAGGATCTGGGCTACCGTCTTGTCATAATCCCCGAAAAACTTGTCATAGAGGTACATGAGGCTGCACTGTCCGACCGCGGCGGCGGCCTGTTTCATACGCATGCTGTTGTAGTCCGGGCGCCCTTTCATGCTCAGTTTATTTCTTCCTACGGCAATGGCTCCGGAGGAGACCAGGATCACCTCGTATCCCATGTTCTGGATGTCCGCCAGTGTGCAGACCAGGCGGTCCGTGGCGCGAAGGTCGCTCTTGCCTGAGTCGTTGGTGAGCGTGGAGGTTCCGACTTTTACTACGATTCTGTTATTATAAAGTGCCATGATGCGATTTATCCTTTCCATATTCATTCCATCTGATATCATATCACAGAGTCTTAAATTGCAAAAGTATATTTTATCTTTGTTTTGCATTGGGGTAGATCCGCTGCATTTTCCCGTCGTCAAAGTTTTCATCGATGATCTGTTCCCAGCCGTGGTCAGCCGCTTCGCCGCCTGCCCGCTGGTCGTAGCGCACCAGTGCCGCGGATGAGACGATGATATCCGCGGCCATGAATACGACCAGGATCCAGGTGGCGATATATCCGGCGATCTTCGGGATGCGTTCGATCCAGCCGGAAAAGCGCGGATAGAGCAGTTTGATCCACACGACTGCCGCGATCCCCCAGAAGAAGCAGTAGAGAAGATTGACCCTGCCGCCCAGGTTGAACGGGATCTGGCTGTAATCCCAGAAGACCTGCCCGAATACGAGTTCGGTGAATACGCTGCACACATATTCGTAGGCGCCGCCGAGGAAAGTCCCGACAAAGAAAATGTGCCGGTCCGGCTTGTCCCGGTCTTTGTAGAGGAGCGTCGTGGCCAGGGCGATGGCCAGGCCCCATACAATGCTGAACGGCCCCCATACGAGACTGCTGCGGCTCATCCACACGCCGCCTGTAATCCGGCAGAAGATGGTCTCGGTAAAGTCTCCGAGAAGCGCGCCGATGAGGAACAGCCAGAACAGTTTGTAGAATCCGCAGCCTTCTGCGAATTTCCCCTCTTTTATGATTTCTTCGGATGCCTCTTCGATGGCGGGATAGGCCTTTGTCATACGCCGGCCCACATAATCCACGATCCGTCGGGCGGTCCGGTATACTGCGGTGATCAGCTTCCCGTGACTTTTCTGTTTCCCGGTTTTTGCGCGGTGCAGATGCAGAAGCGCGGCCAGGGAGACCACAGAGTCGATCACGAGAAATGCGGTAAGGATCCATACGATGACGGCCGGCACCGGTTCCGGGATGAACTCATAGAGAAACAGGAAAAATGTGTTGCCGTACCGGACGGTGGCGGCGCCGAGGATCGCCCACAGCAGGGTGTACTGAAGGCAGATGTATCCGTCAAAATTCCATTTTTTATGAGAATAATCCCACCATTTATGCCGGTTCAGGCGCTCCAGGATCTTGCCGGTGTACCATTCGGTGACGGTCGCCTCTATCCCGCAGCCGATCAGCAGAAAGACCGGATCATCGGTCAGATCGGAAAGCGTGATCTGCATAATAACTGCGGCGATTCCGTAGACCGGGCAGAACGGTCCGGTGGAAAATCCCCGGTTGGTGAAACGCCGGTTTTTGATCGAACCGACCATGGCCTCGATCACCCAGCCAAAGAAAGAATAAATGAGAAAGAGCCAGAGAAGTTCTGTAAATGTAAGTCTCATAGTTATCTTGTGTAAGCCTCCTGCAACAGTATATTTTCTGAAAAATGTAAAAACATAGTATCACAGGGAGCCCGGCATGGCAACATGGGGGAAAGAAGAAGACAGAAGGAGTTTTACGTACATTTAACATTTTTAACATCCTATCTGGCGGTTCCATGTTATACAATAGACAGCGTAATATCCGGGAGATATCCCGGCACAGCGAAAGGAAACTGTATGGTAAAGATTTATGTAGTTGATACGAATGTCCTTCTCCAGGCGCCTTACGCACTGGAGAGCTTTGAGGACAATCAGGTTGTGCTTCCGATGATCGTTCTGGAAGAACTGGATCAGTTTAAAAAAGCGGAGGGGGAGATCGGCGCCAATGCCCGCCGGGTGATACGCTGTCTTGAGCAGCTGCGGCTCCGCGGGGACCTGATCCGCGGAGTGCCGCTTGAAAACGGCGGCACTGTCCGTGTAGAGAAGAATTATGTTAATGTCACCCTTCCGGAAGACCTGTCGGATGTATCGGCGGATAACCGGATCCTTCGTGTCTGTCTGGGGCTGGATAAAGCACACGGGGAACAGGTCGTTCTGGTGACCAAGGATCTGCTGCTGCGGATCAAGGCACAGATCCTCGGCATCTGTGCACAGGATTTTACCACGGATCAGGTGCTGGAGCGTGAGAATCAGTACAGCGGCAGATGTGAACTGTATGTGCCGGAAGAACTTTTTAAAGATTTTAAGAAGAAAGGGGTGCCTGCCGATCAGGCATATACGACGGATGCGGACGGACGAAGCTATGTGCCGGAACTGGAGGAAAACCAGTTTGTGGTGCTGAAGGCGGATCAGTCTGAGAAAAAGACGCAGCTCGGGCGGGTGACCGGCGGTATGATCCGTAAACTGGAGTACAGGAAGAGCGCGCCGTATGGCATTACGCCGAGAAATGCAGGCCAGTATTTTCTGCAGGAAGCACTGATGCAGCCGGCGGACAAGGCGCCGCTGGTCATCGTCAAGGGGATGGCAGGCACGAGCAAGACGTTCTATTCTCTGGCCGTGGGCCTGGAAAAACTCCTGAATCATCCCACCGGAGAATACCGGAGGATACTTATATGTCGTCCCAATGCCCAGTTCGACGATGATATCGGGTTTCTGCCCGGCGATGAACAGGAAAAAATTTCGCCGCTTATGCGCCCTGTTATCGATAATCTGGAGCAGCTTATCGATTCCAGTGAGGAGGAACGCTATCAGGATGAGGAAGAACTGAATGGAAAGATCGAAGAGATATTTGCGCGGGGGATCATCCAGACGGAAGCGCTTAATTATATAAGGGGCCGTTCCATCGTCAAGACCTACCTGATCATCGACGAGGCGCAGAATACCACGCCGGATCAGATTAAAGGCATTATCACCAGAGCGGGGAAAGATACGAAGATCGTGCTGCTGGGCGACCCGAACCAGATCGACCGTCCGTTCCTCGATGAGCGGACCAACGGTCTGAGCTATGCATCTGAACATATGAAAGGAAGTCCTCTGTGCTGGCAGATCACGATGACGGCCGGCGAGTGCGAGCGGTCTGCGCTGGCAATGGAGGCGGTGAAGAGGCTCTGATGAAAACGGATTACAAACAGATACGCACAAACGAAGAGATTAATCTGCTGATTGAGAAAGGCAATGCGACGCTCAATGAACTGGGCTACACTGAACATTCGAAAAAGCATGCTGCAAAGACAGCAGAGACGGCGGGGCGGATCCTAAAAGAACTGGGTTACGGAAAACATAAAATAGAACTTGCAAAGATTGCCGGATACATGCATGATATAGGTAACAGCATTAACCGGCACGACCATGCGCACAGTGGGGCGATCCTGGCCTACCAGATCCTGAAAGATACGGATCTTCCACTGAAGGATATCCTGGTGATCACGACGGCTGTCGGTCATCATGATGAAGCTACCGGGACGGCTGTGGACGGAGTGTCCGCCGCCCTGATCCTGGCAGACAAGACGGATGTGCGGCGCAACCGTGTGCAGAACCGGAACAAGGCGACTTTCGATATCCACGACCGGGTGAATTATGCGGCATTATCGTCCAGGTTGATTATCGACAAAGAAAAGCGTATGATACAGATGGAACTTGAACTGGATGATTCCATCTGCACGGTGATGGATTATTTTGAGATATTCCTGAAGCGCATGCTTATGTGCAGGAGAGCTGCAGAACGCCTGAACTGCAAATTCAAGCTTGTTGCAAACGGAAATAAACTATGCTGACTGCAAAGGAGAAGAGTATGGATAACATTTATATGAACAGGGAACTGTCCTGGCTGAAATTCAATGAGCGTGTGCTCGAGGAAGCGGAAAACAATAAAGTGCCGCTCTGTGAGCGCATGAATTTCGTGTCGATCTATCAGAGCAATCTGGATGAGTTCTTCCGGGTGAGAGTCGGTTCCCTTCAGGACCAGATGCTGGTCAATAAAAAGATCCGGGACAATAAGACGAATATGACTTCAGAGGAGCAGATCAAAGCGATCATGAAAGAAGTGAAGCGTCTGAATAAGAGAAAGGACGCGGCCTATGCGGATCTGATGAAGAAGGTCGCAGAGTACGGCATCACGCTGGTTGATTTTAAGACGGCGAAGCCGGAGGAGAAGAAATTCCTGGAGCAGTATTTCAACCATGAGATCGTGCCGCTCAGTTCCCCGACCATCGTGGGCAAGCGGCAGCCCTTCCCGTTCCTGCGCAATCAGGAGATCTACGCGGTAGTTGTCCTGGAGACGAGGAGCGGCAAGGAAAGGATCGGTATTATTCCATGCACCAATAATATGGTGGAGCGCCTGGTCGAGATCCCGGGCGGAGAGGGAAGGTATATCCTGTCCGAGAATATCGTGCTCCATTATATCGGCAAAGTATTTAAGGGGTATAAGGTCATTGGCAAATCGCTGATCCGTGTGGTGAGAAATGCGGACATCGATGCGGACGCCCTGTATGATGAGGATCTTGACTACCGTGAGTTCATGGCGGATCTGATGAAACAGAGGAAGAAGCTTACGCCGGTCCGTCTGGATATGTCCAGAGAGATCGATGTGTCGGTGGTTGAATCCCTGTGCAGATATCTGAAGGTGGAGCCGGAGCGGGTGTTCCGCTCGGATGCGCCGCTGGACCTTTCGTTTATCTATAAGCTGCAGGATCTTCTGCGCATGCATCCGGAACTTTTCTATGGGAAGCGGGTGCCGCAGAAATCGGCGTCATTCCGCGACGGTGAGAGCATCATCCGTCAGATCGAGGAGGGGGACAAGCTTCTGTCCTACCCCTATGAGTCGATCCGCCCGTTCCTCAATATGCTCTATGAGGCGGCGGAGGATGAGAATGTCCTGTCCATCAAAATGACCCTTTACCGGCTGGCGAAGCAGAGCAAGATCGTGGAGGCACTGTGCGAGGCGGCTGAGAACGGCAAGGAAGTCGTTGTCCTTGTGGAGCTGCGGGCGCGGTTTGACGAGGAGAATAACATCCGCTGGTCCCGGATGCTTGAGAAGGCGGGCTGCCAGATCATCTACGGCCTGGAAGGGTTTAAGGTTCATTCCAAATTGTGCCTGATCACGAAGAAAGGCAGGGACGGGGTCGAATACATTACCCAGATCGGCACCGGAAACTATAACGAGAAGACGGCGCGGCTTTATACGGACCTGTCCCTGATGACGGCGAATGTGGAGATCGGCCTGGACGCGGCCGCTGTATTCCAGGCGCTGACCAAGGGCGAGACCGTTGAAGAGTCCGGTCATCTGCTGGTGGCTCCGAAGTGCCTGCAGAACCGCATCCTTGACATGATCCAGGCGGAGATCGACCACAAGAAGAACGGGGAGGAGGCTTACATCGGCCTGAAGCTCAACTCGCTGACGGATAAGAAGATCATGGATAAGCTGGTTGAAGCGTCCTGCGCGGGCGTGCACATCGACATGATCATCCGCGGCATCAGCTGCCTGATCCCGGGCGTGGAGGGAAAGACGGAGAATATCCGCATCATCAGCATTGTCGGACGGTTCCTCGAACACTCCAGGATCTATATCTTCGGCTGCGGAGAGCGGAGCAAATATTACATCTCCTCAGCGGACTTTATGACAAGAAATACCGTGAAGCGTGTGGAAGTAGCGGCGCCTGTCTATGATCCGGCGATCAAAGCCCGGATTCAGGGCATTTTCGACCTGATGCTCAGTGACAATCAGAAAGCAAGAGATGAGAGTGCGGAAGGTGTCTATGCGCTTGTTCCGCATGAGGGAGAACCGGTCAATTCACAGGAGATCCTTTATCAGGAAGCCTATGACAGGGCGGCTTTGAGGTGAGCATATGATTTACAGATTCGGGGACCGGCTCGTCCCGGTTACAATTGAAGAGTGGGAAGCAGACCGGTCTCCGGCCGTATTTGTTACGGATTCCAGACATGCAGATAAGATCCTCGCGAAAGCGGGGATCATCTATGAGAATGAGATCCACGTGTCGAAGATCGGGTTCTGCAGGCTGGAAAACCAGCAGGACTGCATCGTGGGTACGCTGTGCATCCCGAAGCTTCTGGATGTGCTCGGCAGCAGATACCGGATGTATTTCTTTGTCAACCGGAGCAATGTTGTGATCATAGATGACGAGGATTTTTCTGAACGGCTGATCCGGCGGATCCAGCAGAAGAAAACCCGTCAGGGTGAGAATAAAGAACGCTTTATCTATAATTATATTTCGGAGTTTATCAGCCGGGATCTGGAGATGCTTGTGGCGTATGAACGCCGGCTCTTGAGAATGGAAGAGGATGTGAGCCAGGAGCATATCAGCGGATTCCAGGCGAAGCTGATGCCCATCCGCAGGGAACTTCTGAATCTCCGGAGTTACTATGATGAGATCATGGATCTGACGAAAGAACTGGAAGAGAATGAAAACGGATTTTTCCTGAAAAAGCATTTGAAATATTTCGGGACGCTGACAGACCGCGCGGACCGTCTGATGAGCCGGACCAGCCATCTGCTGGAATATGCGCAGCAGGTAAAAGAAGCGTATCAGGCGCAGATCGATGCGCGGCAGAACAGCAATATGCAGTTTCTGACGGTGATATCCACGATCTTCTTCCCACTGACCCTGATCACGGGATGGTATGGGATGAATTTCCGTGATATGCCGGGACTGGAGGACGGGTACCCGTTTGTGGTGATCCTGAGCGTCATTGTGATTGTCGGCTGTATCATTATATTTAAAAAGAAACACATTTTATAGATCCAGAACCTTCCGGATGACCAGGCGCTCGTTTTCACCGGCGTTCCGGTATTTTGTGAGCAGCATCACTTCCTCCGCGGTGAGATAGATGCTGTCGTTCCCGTCCTGCAGTTTTCCGGTGAGATAGGGCCCTGCGGTTTCATTGACCACACCGTTCCCGGTACAGGTCTGTGTGATGAGCTGTTCCAGCTTCACGCCGTAAATGTCTGCGATGCGGATCAGAAGGTCGATATCGGGGATCCGTTTGCCGGTCTCGTAATTCGAGTAGGCCTGGCGGGACAGATTAAGCATTTTACCGAGCTGCTGCTGCGTGTAATTGTGGTCAAGCCGCAGTCTTCGCAGATTGATCGCCAGCTGGATATTTGACACCGGAAACACCTCCATTTACAGGGAAATTAAAAATTTAGATCATTATATCAAGTTTTCCCGTAAAGAAAGTGTTGCGCAACAGAATAGAGAATATAAACAAGAAAGCAACAAACTGTTGCACATATGAAAGATTCTTATTTGTCAGCCGGTTCCATGCGGCTGAGCACGCTGTTATGATACAGCGGAGAGCAGGTGACGTCTTCACCCAGCCAGGCCGGAGGCTCATAATTAACCGCCGTGTCTTCGTCCGGAAATTCGATCTCGGCGATCACAAGCGGTTTCAGATCCCCTTCAAAAATATCAAGTTCCAGAGTCAGGTGGTCCTCAAGCGGGATCACATATCTTTTTTTCCGGATCACACGCCCGTCGGCCTTGGCGATGAGATGCCGGTATCCTTCTTCCGTGAGCGGGAGGTTGTATTCCTCGCGGACCATGAGTCCTTTTGATTTGTAGGTGAGGATATAACTGTCGTTGTCCTTCCGCACCCGTACGACCGGTTCGGTGCAGAGATATCCCTGTTCGATCTCCCGGACCGGGTAATCCGCCGGATCAAAAGGCAGGCCGGTCAGATCAGGAAGAAATTTGCGTTCGATTTCCATTATAGAATCCTCTCTTTGTTTTTCTTTTCCATTCTGTTTTTCATTATAAGAAAAAAGCGTGCACGAATCCAGTGGAAAATGGTATAATCAACTGAAAGATAAGTACAGGAGGACTGACTATGAGCAAAGCATATGTATTTCTTGCGGATGGATTTGAGGAGATCGAAGGACTGACCGTTGTGGACGTGCTGCGCCGTGCGGGCGTTGATACGGTTACGGTATCCGTAATGGGTAGAAAAGAGATCAGCGGGTCCCACGGGATTCCGGTAGGGGCGGACAATGTGTTTGAGGAGCTGGATCTGAGCGACGCGGATCTTCTGGTCCTGCCCGGCGGCATGCCCGGAACCCTGCATCTGAAAGCCCATGCGGGGCTTAGAGAACTGCTCGTGAAGGCTGACAGGGAGAAGAAATATCTGGCTGCCATCTGCGCGGCTCCGTCGGTCCTGAGTGAACTGGGCATGCTGAAAGGAAGAAAGGCATGCGCATATCCGTCCTTTGAAGAGACCCTTGACTGTGCGGAAGTGCTTAAGGTTCCGGTGGTTACGGACGGTCATATTACGACCGGCAGAGGAATGGGCGCCGCGATCCCGTTTGCCCTCCGTCTGACGGAGATTCTCTGCGGAAAAGAGAAGGCAGAGGAGATCAGTGCATCGATCGTGTACAATGTGTAAAAAACACTGGAAATATGCGGATTTATGTGCTATACTGTTTCAATGACTGCAAAGGCATGTTCGTGCAGGCCAGTGACGGACAAGATTTACGGCCTTTGTACATTCAAGGAGGAAGAAAATGAGTTTACAGGTAGAAAAATTAGAACATAATATGGCGAAGCTGACCATCGAAGTGTCAGCTGAGGAAGTGGAGAAGGCGCTTCAGGCGGCGTACCTGAAAGAACGTTCAAAGATCAGCCTTCCGGGATTCCGCAAAGGCAAGGTGCCGCGCCAGATGATCGAGAAGATGTACGGCCCGGAAGTGTTCTATGATGAAGCTGCAAATCATATGATATCAGAGGCCTATGGCAACGCTTACGATGAGTGCGAACTGGACATCGTTTCACAGCCGAAGGTTGAGGTTGTTCAGCTGGAGAAGGGAAAACCGTTCATCTTCACAGCGGAAGTTGCAGTGAAGCCGGAAGTAACTCTTGGCGAATATAAAGGACTGAAGGTAGACAAGGTCTCCACGAGAGTGACACAGAAAGAAGTGGATGAGGAGATCGAGAAAGAGCGTGAGCGCAATGCCCGCACCGTTGAGGTGACAGACAGGGCGGTTCAGGATAAAGATCAGGTTACGCTCGATTTTGAAGGATTTGTTGACGGCGAGGCGTTTGAAGGCGGCAAAGGCGAGAAGTATCCGCTGACGATCGGTTCTGGTTCCTTTATCCCGGGATTCGAGGATCAGCTTGTCGGCGCTGAGATCGGCAAAGAAGTAGAAGTAAAAGTTACATTCCCGGAGGATTATCAGGCGGAGAACCTGGCAGGCAAAGACGCTGTGTTCAAATGCACGGTGCATGAGATCAAGGCGAAAGAGCTTCCGGAGCTTGACGATGAGTTCGTATCCGACGTTTCTGACAAGAGCGAGACGGTTGACGAGTACAAGGCTGAAGTAAAGGCCAAGATCAAAGAGCGCAAGGAGAACGAAGGAAAGCAGAAGAGAGAGGATCAGTCTGTAGAGCAGGCGGTTGCCAACGCACAGATGGATATCCCGGAGCCGATGATCGATCTTCAGGCAAGACAGATGGCGGATGATTTTGCACGCCGCATCATGCAGCAGGGTATGAGCATGGAGCAGTACTTCCAGTTCACAGGCCTTGACGAGGAGAAGATGATGGAAGAGTTCAAGCCGCAGGCAGAGAAGCGCATCCGCACGAGACTGGTGCTTGAGGCGGTTGTCGCAGCGGAGAATATCGAGATCTCCGACGAGCGTCTTGACGAGGAACTTCAGAAGATGGCTGATGCTTACCAGATGGAAGTTGACAAGCTCAAAGAATTCATGGGCGAAAACGAGAAAAAACAGATGAAAGAAGATATTGCAGTTCAGGAGGCAGTGACACTCATTGCCGATGCGGCAGTAGAAGGTTAAGCAGGACATAAGAAAGGTGTGCCGCAGGGCGCACCTTTTATCAGATTATACCGGAGAAAGGAAGGCATATATATGAGTTTAGTACCCTATGTCATCGAACAGACAAGCCGCGGCGAGCGGTCCTATGATATTTATTCAAGACTTTTAAAGGAGAGGATCATTTTCCTCGGTGAGGAAGTAAATGATGTGTCCGCAAGTATTGTAGTGGCGCAGCTTCTCTTCCTTGAAGCGGATGATCCGGAGAAAGATATCCAGCTGTATATCAACAGCCCGGGCGGATCTGTGACAGCCGGAATGGCGATCTACGACACCATGAAATATATCAAATGCGATGTGTCTACCGTGTGCATCGGCATGGCTGCGAGCATGGGCGCATTTCTTCTTGCAGGCGGCGCAAAGGGCAAACGTTTTGCACTTCCGAATGCGGAGATCATGATCCATCAGCCGTCAGGCGGCGCCCAGGGACAGGCGACGGAGATCCAGATCGCTGCGGAACACATCCTGCGCACGAAGCAGAAATTAAACGAGATCCTGGCAGCCAATACCGGACAGGATCTGGAGACGATCAAGGCCGATACAGAGCGTGATAATTTTATGTCCGCGCAGGAGGCGAAAGATTACGGCCTGATCGATGAAGTGATCGTAAATCACTGATCAATCACAAAGCTGATGTATGAGGTGAATGAGTATGGCAGGCAAAATGATGGATGACGTCGTAAGATGTTCTTTCTGCGGCAAGACGCAGGCACAGGTGCGGAAACTGATCGCGGGTCCGAATAACACCTATATCTGCGATGACTGCGTGGCGATCTGCTCGGAGATCATCGAAGAAGAGCTGGATTATAATGACGAAGCTCCGTTTAATGACATAAATCTTCTGACGCCCGAAGAGATGAAAGCATTTCTTGACGACTATGTGATCGGGCAGGATGAGGCAAAGAAAGTCCTTTCCGTTGCGGTGTACAATCATTACAAACGGATCATGGCGGAACAGGATCTCGGCGTGGAGCTGCAGAAGAGCAATATCCTGATGCTGGGACCGACCGGCTGCGGCAAGACCCTTCTGGCGCAGACGCTGGCGAAGATCCTGAACGTCCCGTTCGCGATTGCGGATGCAACAGCGCTGACAGAAGCCGGATATGTAGGCGAGGATGTGGAGAATATCCTTCTGAAAGTGATCCAGGCGGCGGACGGCGATATCGAGCGTGCGGAGCACGGGATCATCTATATTGATGAGATCGATAAGATCACCAGAAAATCGGAGAATCCGTCCATTACCCGTGATGTGTCGGGCGAGGGCGTGCAGCAGGCGCTGCTGAAGATCATAGAAGGAACGGTGGCTTCCGTGCCGCCCCAGGGCGGAAGGAAGCATCCCCATCAGGAACTGATCCAGATCGATACGACCAATATCCTCTTTATCTGCGGCGGAGCATTTGAGGGGATCGACAAGATTATCGAGACCCGTCTGGACCGGAAGTCGATCGGTTTCAACGCAGAGATCGCGGAGAAGCATGAGTATGATATGGACGTGCTGCTCCACGAGGTGCTGCCGCAGGATCTTGTTAAATACGGGCTGATCCCGGAGCTGGTGGGACGTCTCCCGGTTACGGTTTCCCTTGAACTGCTGGATAAGGAGGCGCTGATCCGGATCCTTACGGAGCCCAAGAGCGCGATCGTGAAGCAGTATCAGAAGCTGATGGAACTGGATGGCGTGAAGCTGGATTTCGACCGGGATGCGCTGACGGCCATTGCGGAGACGACGCTGGCGAGAAAGACCGGAGCCCGGGGACTTCGCGCGATCATGGAAAAGATCATGATGGATACAATGTTCCAGGTGCCGTCCGATGAGACGATCAAGGAGTGTCGGATTACCAGAGACGCAGTGCTCGGAAAAGGCGAGCCGCTCTACATGAGGGACGGAGAGGAACGCAAGTCCTTTCTTACATCAGAGAGCGCATAGATTATAAAAGCATAATTACGGCGGACAAAGCCGTTATGCGGGTGCAAGCAGGAGTATTTCCGGCCTGCGCCCGCATTGCTGTATTCAGGAGGAAATCGAATGGACAATGAGATAAAGAGCATGCCCATGGTTCCGCTGCGGGGAATGACAATCCTTCCGGAAATGGTGGTGCATTTCGATGTGAGCAGGCAACGGTCCATTGCGGCGGTTCAGGAGGCTATGGCGGAAGGGCAGGAGATCTTTCTGGTCACCCAGCGCTCCATTGATACAGAAGATCCGGATGCGGAAGATGTGTTTGAGATCGGTACAGTGGCGCAGGTCCGTCAGATCATCCGTCTCCCGAAACAGATCCTGAGGGTTATGGTTGCCGGAGAACACCGGGGACGTCTTCAGGAAATTGAATATAAAGATCCATACATGCGGGCGAAAGTCGCGGTGATCGATGAGGGATCCGATGATGCGGAGGAAGATGTCAGCACAGAGGCGATGGAGCGGAGCCTCAAAGATATGCTGATCGATTTCGCGGCCAGAAACGGGAAGATGTCAAAGGAATCCGTGTCACAGCTTGTTGAGATTAAAGGGCTCCGCAGGCTGGTGGATGAGATCGCGGCGAACATCCCGCTCCAGTATACGGACCAGCAGGAGCTTTTAAGCGAGACGGATCTTCAGAAACGCTATGAGAAGCTGGCGTTCAGACTCGTCAACGAGATGGAGATCATGAATATCAAAGAGGAGATCCGCAGGAAAGTAAAGGAGCGGGTGGACCGCCATCAGCGGGAGTACATCCTGCGCGAGCAGCTCAAACTGATCCGGGAGGAACTGGGGGAAGATTCCACAGTATCCGATGCGGAAGAGTTTGAAAATGAGCTGAAGAAGCTGAAAGCACCGAAAGAAGTAAAGGAGAAGCTTCAGAAGGAGATTAACCGGTTTAAGAGTTCACTGAATTCACCGGCGGAGAGCGGTGTGATCCGGACCTATATCGAGACGCTTCTGGAGATGCCCTGGAATAAAGCGGCAAAAGACAATCATGACATTGGCTATGCAAAGCAGATCCTGGACGAGGATCATTACGGGCTGGAACAGGTGAAAGAGCGGATTCTGGAATACCTTGCCGTCCGGAATCTGACGAAGAAGGGGAACAGCCCGATCCTCTGCCTGGCCGGGCCGCCGGGAACCGGCAAGACGTCGATCGCCCGGTCTCTTGCAAGGGCCATGAAGAAACCCTATGTCCGCATTTCGCTGGGCGGCGTCCGGGACGAGGCGGAGATCCGCGGCCACCGGAAGACCTATGTGGGCGCCATGCCCGGACGCATTGCAGCCGGCATCCGGACCGCAGGGGTGAAGAATCCGGTGATGCTGCTGGATGAAATCGATAAAGTAAGTACAGACTATAAGGGGGATACCTTCTCCGCCCTTCTGGAAGTGCTGGACAGTGAGCAGAACAGCCGGTTCCGTGACCATTATCTGGAGGTGCCGCTGGATCTCTCGGAGGTTATGTTTATCACGACGGCCAATACCCTGCAGATGATTCCGAGGCCCCTTCTGGACCGTATGGAAGTGATCGAGATCAGCAGCTATACCGAGAATGAGAAGCTTCATATCGCCATGGAACATCTGGTGCCCAAGCAGTTGGAGCGCCACGGCCTGTCTGCAGAGCAGCTGTCTTTCAGCAAAAAGGCGATCTGGAAGATGGCCCGCAACTATACGAAGGAAGCCGGCGTCCGTCAGCTGGAGCGGGAGATCGGCAACGTATGCCGGAAGGCGGCCAAAGAGATCCTGACCGAAGGAAGAGAAAAGATCAGTGTGACAGACCGCAATATCCAGAAATTCCTCGGCCGGGAGAAATATACTTATCAGATGGTCAACCCGGCGCCGGAAACCGGGATCGTCCGGGGACTGGCATGGACGAGCGTGGGCGGCGATACGCTGCAGATCGAGGTGAATGTGATGCCGGGAAGCGGGGAGCTTCTCCTCACAGGACAGATGGGCGACGTAATGAAGGAATCCGCCCGGGCCGGCATCAGCTATATCCGTTCGATCAGCAGAAATTACGGCATAGCCGATGATTTCTTTGAGAAACATGACGTGCATGTACATATTCCGGAGGGCGCAGTCCCGAAAGACGGACCTTCCGCCGGGATCACCATGGCCACGGCGATCCTGTCCGCGGTCACAGAGACAAAAGTCCGTGCGGATCTGGCCATGACCGGCGAGATCACGCTCCGGGGACGGGTCCTGCCCATCGGCGGACTCAAAGAGAAACTCCTGGCGGCGAAGAGCGCAGGGATCCGGACCGTGCTTGTGCCAAAGGAAAATGTGCCGGACGTGGAAGAACTGTCGTCTGAGATCACAAAGGGGCTGGAGATCATTCCCGTGGAGACGATGACGGAAGTATTAAAAGAAGCACTGGCGTCAGCAGATCCCGAATAAAGGAGAAGAAGATGGTAATACGAAGTATCAATCTGGAAACCGTTTGCGGCGTCACGAGCACGCTGCCGGAAAATGACAAGCCCGAGGTGGCTTTTGCCGGAAAATCAAACGTGGGAAAATCGTCCCTGATCAACGCGCTGATGAACCGGAAGTCCTATGCGCGGATCTCCGCCACGCCGGGCAAAACGCAGACGATCAATTTCTACAATATCAATGACGAGATGTATCTGGTCGATCTGCCGGGATACGGCTATGCCAGAGTGTCCGAGAGAGAGAAGGAACGCTGGGGAAAGATGATCGAGCGCTACCTTCACGGTTCGGCGCAGCTTAAAGCCGTGTTCCTGCTCATTGATATCCGGCACGATCCGTCGGCCAATGACCGGATGATGTATAAGTGGGTGGTGGAGCAGGGGTACAACCCCATCATCATTGCGACAAAACTTGATAAAATAAAACGCTCCCAGGTGCAAAAACATGTTAAAATGTTAAAAGAAGGTCTTGATCTTGTCCCGGGAACGAAAGTGATCCCCTTCTCTTCACAGACGAAGCAGGGGCGGGATGAGATCTGGGAACTGATCGAAAAAGAATGTTTAAGTCTGACTCCGGAGGAAGAGAATGAATAATAACCGCCCTTACTGGCAGGTGGCGCTGCGCCTGTTGTTCAGCATCACAGCCACCGTTGCATTTGTGATCATCGGATGGAAGCTGCTCGGATTCTTCATCCCCTTTGTGGTGGGATGGATCATCGCAGCGATCGCGGCTCCCCTTGTAAACTGGCTGGAGAAACGGCTGAAGATCGTTAAAAAACTCGGATCAGCGCTGATCGTTATCATGGTCCTTGCGGCCATCGTACTGGCACTTTACTTCGGGATCAGCCGTCTCGCAGTGGAGATCAGTTCTCTGATCCGGAATTTCCCGGAGATGTACGCCCAGCTGGAAGCCGGGCTGCGTCAGATCGGGGATACATTGTACGGGATCTTTGAGCGCCTTCCGAAAGGGGTTCAGAACGGCTGGACAACCATGGTGGAGAATCTGGATCAGTACATGGGGGATCTGGTGTCCAATATCAGCGAGCCGACGGTCACGGCTGCCGGCAATATCGCCAGACGGGTGCCTTACTATCTGATCTCTTTCCTGGTGTCTGTACTCTCAGCGTATTTCTTTATCGTACAGCGGGAAGAAGTGCTGGGCTGGATGAAGAAAGTGGCGCCGGAAGCGGTACAGAAGCGGATGACCCTTGTGATGGATAATCTGCGGTACGCGGTGGGCGGATACTTCAAGGCGCAGTTTAAGATCATGGTGATTGTATTTCTGATCCTTCTTGTAGGACTGGGGATGCTTGGCACCGGCTACTTTGTGCTGGTGGCTTTCCTGATCGCATTTCTCGATTTCCTTCCTTTTTTCGGAACCGGGACGGCGATGATCCCCTGGGCGGTGTACAAATTCTTTATGGGCGACTATAAAATGACCGTGGCGCTGGTCATCATTTACGTGATCACACAGGCGGTCCACCAGCTGCTGCAGCCCAAGCTCGTGGGCGACAGCGTGGGACTGAACCCGCTGGTGACGCTCATCCTCCTATATATCGGATACCGGATGGGCGGGATCCTCTGGATGATCCTGGCAGTGCCCATCGGTATGGTGCTCATCAATATGTGTCAGGTCGGGGCCTTTGATTATATCTTCGATGATGTAAAGATTCTGGTTGGCGGGATCCTGGGGCTGCATGAACAAAGCGGCGGCGACGGCGGAAAATCCGATTGAAAAGGACCGTGTATTATGGTATGATATCTGAGGAATGAAAATTCCGGAACAGAACAGCAAAGCACTGAAAATTTATAACTGTACAGGAGGTAGGTTCAGATGAAAAAATACGTATGTGACGTATGCGGTTACATTTATGATGAAGCAGCAGGCGATCCGGATAACGGGATCGAGGCAGGCACAAAATGGGAAGATGTGCCGGAAGATTTCGTATGCCCGCTGTGCGGCGTAGGCAAGGATCAGTTTTCAGAGACTGAGTAATTCCATACATTGACACATGATATGATTTCCGCTCCGCGATTGACTGAAAATGTGGAGCGGAATTTTTATTATTTCAGATAATGAAAGGAATGGGGAGCGTTATGGGAAAGAAAGAAAAATTTGCATCTGACACATCCGGGCGGAATGCGGCGGTCTGGGCGAAGGCGCTGGTCATCCTGCTGGTCGGACTGGCGGTTGCCCACCTCGGCGTCACATTATTTCTTCTGTCGGAGCTGGGGACAGATACCTTCACCGTGTTCATCCAGGGTCTGTCCCGTGTATTCGGGCTGACGGTTGGAACGGTCCATGTGATCGTGCTGTGCATTCTGATGGTCGTCATGCTGCTGACCACGAAAGGTTATGTAAAGCCCGGGACTGTCGTATGCGCGTTCTGCGGCGGGCCGATCATTGATCTGTTTACCTGGCTTCTGGGCGATTACATTAACGCGGACTCCGCCATGGCTGTCCGCATCATCAGCATGTTGCTTGGCTGCGTGATCCTTGCGGCGGGCATGTCCATCGTCATCAACAGCAACGCAGGAACAGGCCCCAATGACCTGGTGGCTGTGATCCTGTCCGATAAGATCGAAAAAGTAGAATTCCGCTGGGTGAGAGTGGGGTGCGATCTGTTCTTCGTTGTGCTCGGATACATCCTGGGCGGAACCGTGGGCGCCGGTACGGTTGTGGCGGTATTTCTGACCGGTCCGCTGGTCCAGTTCTGGCTGCCGAAGACAAAAAAATGCGTGCAGGCCATCCTGCGTGAGGAATAAAAAGTGTGAACCGGGACGTAGTAAAATTCAATTTTACTACGTCCCGGTTCACACTTTTTTCACAAATTGACGCTGGACCGGAATACAAATTCACGGAAAAGAGTCCGCGTTTCCGGGGATGTCCGGTACATACATTCCGGATGCCACTGCACACCGACGGCAAAAGGGTGTTTTTCAAGTTCGATGGCCGCAATTGTACTGCCTTTTGCCCGGGCGCTTACATGTATGCCGGTTCCTGGCGTGTTGATGGCCTGGTGATGCAAGCTGTTTACGGTGAACTGTGGGCCGAAATATTCCCGGATCAGACTTCCGCGCTCCGTACGGATTCGGTGGCTTGCCTCGCTGTGTGATACGGTTTTCTGCATGTGATCCGGTGTATGACCGGGAGCCAGCGAGAGATCCTGCCAGATCGTTCCTCCGCAGGCTGCATTCAGGATCTGCATGCCGCGGCAGATGGCCAGGACGGGTTTGCCTGAGCTGAGGATCTGTTTTAAAAGACGGATCTGGAACAGGTCAACGGTGATATCTGTATTTCCGTTTCCGCGGCAGGGTTCTTCCCCGAACAGGAGCGGCGTGATGTCTTTGCCGCCGCAAAATAGAAAACCGTCGCAGAGCCTGGTATATTCTCCGATGAGGCGGTCGCTTCGCACAACCGGAAGCACCAGCGGTAGCCCTTTTGAGTAGCGGACGGACTGGATGTATGCATTTGGGATGAACTGGCGGTCGCCGTCAAAGCCGCAGACAATGATTCCGATCTTTGGTTCCATACTTCCTCCATGCAGATGTTTCTGACAGCATATGTAAAAGACGGGAAATATATACAGAATTTTTTAAAATTTTGGAATGCAAATCTTAATAAAGCTTTCTCAAAATCTTTCGGAACACATGGCTATAATCTTCTTATGATCTGAAAGCCGGACTTGAACACAGGTCCGGGAGAAGATAAGGAGGAAGAAAATCCATGTGGGAAGAATATGAATCAGAGCGGCCGTACCGATATAAAAGAAGATATAAAAAACGGCGTTTTCTGAGAAGATGTCTTGGCCTGTTTCTGATCATCCTGGTGATCCTGACAGGGATGCGCGTGAAGGACAGGATAGCAGGAGGCAGCGGTTTTACCACGGCAGTATTTACGAACGGGAAGGTCAGAGAGATTCTGATGAACCGGGAACAGTATCCGGACGAACTGGTTGATCTGGTCCGGGGAAATGAGGAAGCGGCGGACTTTGTGCTTGACTATCCGGAGAAGAAGGATCTGCCGCCTGCAGAGACGGTCGGAGATCTGACGCCGGACGAGATTCCCCTTCTCCTTCAGTGGGATGAACGCTGGGGGTATGGTCTGTACGGGGACAAAATGATCGCGGTGAACGGCTGCGGGCCGACTGCCGTTGCCATGGTGGCTGCGGGGCTGACCGGGGACAATACAATCACGCCGTATGAAGTGGCCCGGTATTCAGCGGACAACGGATATTACGCGGGCGATTCGGGAACGAGCTGGACACTGATGACGGAAGGAGCAGCGCATTTTGGTATCTGCGGCGTAGAACTTGGACTTGATGAAAGCGCCGTGTTTTCAGAACTGGAGGCCGGACATCCGATCATCTGCAGCATGCGTCCGGGAGATTTTACGACAACAGGACATTTTATTGTGCTGACGGGCGTGGAAGACGGAAAGATCCGGGTCAATGATCCGAACAGCCGCAAGCGGAGTGAGAAGTTGTGGGACTATGACCGGTTGGAGTATCAGATCAATAATCTCTGGGTGTTTACATTAAATTAGAAAGAGAGAGGACGGCTCGAATGGAACCGTCCTCGTTTTATCTGTCTTATATTTATTTCTGATTTTCTTTTGTATGCTCCAGCATTTTCATGGCGCGGACCTTCAGCGGCAGTCCGAACAGGGTAATGAATCCGTCGGCGTCGTGGTGATCGTACATATCGCCTGTGGTGAAGCTTGCCAGTGACTCGCTGTAGAGTGAGTACGGGGAAGTCTCGCCGGCCTTGATAATGTTGCCCTTGTACAGCTTGAATTTCACTTCGCCGGTCACATACTGCTGCGTTACTTCCACGAAAGCGCGGAGCGCCTCGCACAGCGGGGTAAACCATTTCCCTTCGTATACGACCTGGGCGAGCTTGTTTCCGATGTCTTTCTTCACTTCGTATGTCGCCCGGTCAAGGATCAGCTCTTCCAGCTGCTGATGCGCGGCCATGAGGATCGTTCCGCCCGGTGTCTCGTATACGCCGCGGGATTTCATACCGACGACACGGTTCTCTACGATGTCAACGATGCCGATGCCGTGTTTTCCGCCCAGACGGTTCAACTCTTTGATGATGTCAGCGACTTTCATAGATTTGCCGTTGATGGTCTTCGGCACGCCGGCTTCGAATGTCATGGTCACATATTCCGGTTCATCCGGTGCATGTTCCGGAGATACGCTTAATACGAGCAGATCATCGTAGTTCGGCTCCACGGACGGATCCTCCAGCTCCAGACCTTCATGGCTGATGTGCCAGAGGTTGCGGTCGCGGCTGTAGCTGTGCTTTGTATCAAAGGGAAGATCGATGCCGTGGGCTTTGCAGTATGCGATCTCATCTTCTCGGGACTGCATGGTCCAGAGATCGGTCATGCGCCACGGAGCAATGATTTTAATATCCGGAGCGAGGGCTTTGATGCCAAGCTCAAAACGGATCTGATCGTTTCCTTTTCCTGTCGCGCCGTGGCAGATGGCAACTGCGCCTTCCTTACGTGCGATCTCCACCAGTTTCTTCGCGATGGCGGGACGTGCCATGGACGTTCCGAGCAGATAGGCGTTTTCATACACAGCGCCGGCTTTTACACAGGGCATGATGAAATCTTCGGCGAATTCATCAACGATATTTTCGATATATAATTTGGAAGCGCCGGAGAGCTTTGCGCGCTCGTCCAGTCCGTCCAGTTCTTCGCCCTGACCGCAGTCAATGCAGCAGCAGATCACGTCATAACCGAATGTCTCTTTCAGCCACGGAATGATGGCTGTTGTATCAAGTCCGCCTGAATAGGCCAGAACAACTTTTTCTTTGCTCATTTTTAAAATGCCTCCTGAATGTATTTTTATTAATTTTTACGGTCGGGAGATCATCCCGTGCCATCCGCATGTATTTCCGCTTTTTGTAAGCCAGAAAATACTATACAACAGAATTTATAATTATGCAAGCATAAAAACAGAAAAAAACAGAATATACAGAAGAAATGCATAAAAATACAGCCTCTGAAAACAGGCGGATCTGGTGTGCGTAGAGAAAAATTTTGTATTTTTTTGTAAAATATAGTGCCGAATGATAAAAAAAGAAGTATAATAATGCAGGAGTAATGAAATCACGGATTATACGGCTGAAATCAGATCCGGCAGGAAGATCCGTGTGCTTCAATATATAATAAACGACAGGAGGCAGTTATGGACTACGCAAAAGAATCATTAAAAATGCACTATGAACTGAAAGGCAAGATCGAAGTGAAGAGCCGTGCGGCAGTGGATTCCACGGAAGCACTGAGCCTTGCATATACGCCGGGCGTTGCCCAGCCGTGTCTGGAGATCCAGAAAGATCCGGCTAAAAGCTTTGACCTGACGAGACGCTGGAATACGGTTGCCGTTGTGACGGACGGAACGGCTGTACTCGGACTTGGCGATATCGGACCGGAAGCCGGTATGCCGGTTATGGAAGGAAAATGTGTTCTCTTTAAAGAATTCGGCGATGTGGACGCGATCCCGCTTTGTGTGAGATCAAAAGATGTGGATGATATTGTGAAAACTGTAAGCCTTCTGGCAGGAAGCTTTGGCGGGATCAACCTGGAGGACATCTCCGCACCGAGATGTTTTGAGATCGAAAAGAGGCTGAAAGAATGCTGTGATATCCCTGTATTTCACGATGACCAGCACGGCACGGCAGTGATTACGCTTGCAGGTATGATCAATGCGCTGAAGATCGTCGGCAAGAAGATTGAAGATATTAAGATCGTAACGTCCGGCGCGGGCGCGGCGGGGATCGCGATCATCCGTCTTCTGATGTCCATGGGGCTGAAGAATGTGATCATGACAGACCGTCACGGTGCGATCTATGAGGGGCGTGACTATCTGAACCCGATCAAAGAGGAGATGGCGAAGATTACCAATTTTAACCATGAGAAAGGCACGCTGGCAGAAGTGATCAAAGGCGCGGATGTATTTATCGGAGTATCTGCTCCCGGCACATTAACGCAGGATATGGTGCGCAGCATGGCGAAAGATCCGGTCATCTTCGCATGTGCGAATCCGACGCCGGAGATCTTCCCGGATGAGGCGAAGGCTGCAGGCGCGGCTGTCGTATCCACGGGCCGTTCGGATTTTCCGAACCAGGTGAACAATGTGCTCTGCTTCCCGGGCATCTTCCGCGGAGCCCTGGATGTGCGGGCATCTGATATCAATGATGATATGAAGGTTGCGGCGGCGTACGCGATCGCAGGACTGGTCAGCGATGAGGAGCTGAATCCGGAGTATATTCTTCCGGCGGCATTCGACCCCCGCGTAAAGGACGCTGTGGCAAAGGCAACGGCAGAAGCGGCAAGAAAGAGCGGCGTGGCAAGGATCTGACCGATCACATGATAAATATGGCAGAGAGAAGGTTTCCTGATATGGAAGCCTTCCTTTTTTGTACAGAACTTTTCTGTTATACGGACATAGACTGATATATAAAGAGAAAAAGGAGCGCTTTCATGGTTTCGCTCAGTCTGTGTATGATCGTTAAAAATGAAGAAGATGTACTTGGAAGATGTCTGGAAAGTGTAAAAGATCTGGCGGATGAGATCATCATCGTGGATACCGGTTCTGATGACCACACGAAAGAGATTGCGGCACATTATACGGAACAGATCTGTGATTTCGAGTGGCGTGATGACTTTTCTGCAGCCCGTAATTTTGCTTTTTCTAAAGGAACAAAGGATTTCCTCATGTGGCTGGACGCGGACGACGTGATCCCCGGGGGAGAGGCGGAGCGGTTTAAGCGGTTCAAAGAGACCCTCGCGCCGGATACGGATGTGGTGATGATGCCCTATGCGGTTTCTTTTGACGGGGCGGGACGGAGTACATTTACCTATTACAGAGAACGGATCGTCCGGAACCATGCGGGCTATTACTTTCAGGGCAGAGTGCATGAGGCGGTCAATCCGTCGGGGAAGATCGTTTATTCGGACATCCGGGTAGAACATCATAAGATAAAGGCGCCGGACAGCGGGCGGAATCTGAGGATCTATGAAGAAATGGAGAGGGCGAAAGAGACGTTTGACAGCCGGGCACTCTATTACTATGGGCGGGAACTTCTGTATCACCGGAAATATGAAAAAGCCGCGGATGTGCTGGAAAAATTCCTCGACCGCCCGGACGGCTGGATCGAGAACCGGATCGACGCGGCCCGGAAGCTTGCGGCCTGTTGTTACGGGATGGGAGATGAGGGCGCGGCCCTTGGATGGCTGTTCCGCACATTTGAATACGATGTTCCGAGAGGTGAAACATGCTGCGACCTGGGCCGGCATTTCATGGACAGAGGTAAATATGACCAGGCCGTATTCTGGTATAAAGAAGCGCTGCATGCGAAAAAGGCGGAGGTGTCCGGCGCGTTTATTGAAGAAGACTGTTACGGGTTTTTGCCGGCGATCAGTCTGTGCGTCTGTTATGACAGGATGGGGCGGTGGGAGGAGGCTGTGAAATATAACGAGCTTGCCGGATCGTATAAACCGGAATCGCCGTATTATCTGGAGAATAAAAATATTTTGCGCGTGAGCCGGCCCGGATAGGTTGACAAGAGATTTTAAAGCGGTATAATGTTTTTTTGAAAACAGTTCACAAAGAAACTAATTGCAAAAACTGTCAGGAGAAAGATTATGGAAAGAACAACGGAAATATGGACGGGGCTTCGAAGTCTGCTCAGACTCTATGACCATATGTTGAAAGATGTGTGCAAAGAGCACGGCCTCACACTGGTGGAAGCAGAGGTGGTCAGCTTCCTGCGGAACAATCCAAAGAAAGATACGGCCGCAGATATTGTGGAACTGCGTATGATTTCCAAAGGTGCGGTCTCAAAAGCTGTGGAGGAACTGATCCGGAAGTCGCTCCTGGAACGGATCCCGGATACGGAAGACCGCAGGCGGATCCACCTGAAGCTGAGGCCGGAGGCTGTTCCGGTGACAGAAAGCATCGACCGGGCAGGAAAAGAGTTCAGAAAATATATTCTTGAAGGATTCGCCGAAGAGGAACTGGTCATGCAGGACAGGCTGTTCCAGCGTCTCACAGGGAATGTAAAAGCAGCAATGGAAAGGATGGGTTCATGACTATGGAACAGACAAACGATAAAGAATTTCTGCGGACAGAACCGCTGGGGAAACTGCTTTTAAAGCTGGCGCTCCCCACGGTGGCCGCTCAGCTTATCAATATGCTTTATAATATCGTGGACCGGATCTATATCGGTCACATTCCGGAGATCGGCGCCGCGGCGCTGACCGGCGTGGGCGTGTGTATGCCGCTGATCATGATCGTCTCCGCGTTCGCTGCTCTGGTGGGATACGGCGGCGCGCCAAGAGCGTCCATCTTTATGGGAAAGAAGGACAGGGTGTCTGCAGAAAAGACGCTGGGAAACTGCTTCGTGCTGCAGATCCTGATCTCGGTCGTGCTTACGGCCGTTCTTCTGATCTGGAACCGGGACCTTCTGATGGCCTTCGGGGCCAGTGAAAATACCATTGAATACGGCGTGCGGTATATGAATATCTATGCGCTGGGCACCGTTTTCGTGGAGATCACGCTGGGGATGAACGCCTTTATTACTGCCCAGGGGTTCGCAAAGACCGGCATGTTGTCTGTCCTGATCGGCGCGGTGGCCAACATCATCCTGGATCCGGTCTTTATCTTCGGACTGGATATGGATGTGCAGGGGGCGGCGCTGGCGACCATCATTTCGCAGGCCCTGTCCTGTATCTGGGTGGTCCGTTTCCTGTGTGGAAAGAAGACATACCTGAAGATCCGTAAGGTCAACCTGCGCCTTTCGCCGAAGATCATACTTCCCTGCCTTGCACTCGGTGTGGCGACATTTATCATGCAGGCCAGTGAGAGTGTGATCTCCGTGTGCTTCAACAGCTCCCTGCAGAAATACGGCGGGGATGTAGCCGTCGGCGCAATGACGATCCTCACGAGCGTCATGCAGTTCGCCATGCTGCCGCTCCAGGGGCTGGGGCAGGGCGCCCAGCCGATCATCAGTTATAACTACGGCGCCGGGGATGCAGGACGGGTGCGAGGGGCATTCCGGCTTCTTCTGAAGGTCAGCCTGGGGTACGCGACCCTTCTGTGGCTGCTCGTGATGCTGCTGCCGGGCGGATTTGCGGCTATGTTTACTTCCGACGCAGCGCTGCTTGACTACACCAGGACCGCGCTCCGGATCTATATGGCGGCTATGTTCCTGATGGGGATCCAGATGGCCTGCCAGATGACATTCAATGCGCTGGGAAAGGCGACCGAATCAATCATCGTGGCTGTGATGAGGAAGTTCGTGCTTCTGATCCCGCTGATCTACATTATGCCGCACGTGATCCGCAGTGATCAGACCATGGGCGTTTATCTGGCCGAGCCGATCGCGGACACCCTGGCTGTAACGTTTACGTCCATCCTGTTTACGGTGCAGTTCAGGAAGATCATAAAGAAGATCGGGACACGGTAAAAAGCCCATTCATGGCAATCTGACAATTCCTTCATATACTGGATATGAAAGGAGGTCAGAAGATATGGTATGGTTTAGAAAAAAGGATACAGAAGATTCATCGCAGGATATGGAGATCCGTGAGCAGTCCGCGGACTGCCGGTGCGGCTGCGGGTCGTCTCCGGGTTCAGGACAGTGGAATCCATTCGGATGCCGCCCCTGTCCGCCGAAGCCCTGTTGCTGCACGGGACCGACCGGTCCGACAGGCGCGACGGGGCCGGCCGGGGCAACCGGAGCCACAGGCCCGACTGGAGCAACCGGAACTGCCGGCGTAACCGGGGCCACAGGTCCGACGGGCGCCACGGGACCAGCCGGTCCGGCAGGAGGCCCGACCGGCCCGACGGGCGCAACAGGTCCAACCGGCCCAACAGGTGCGACCGGCCCAACTGGTCCGACAGGTCCTGCAGGTGCAGACGGAGCAACGGGCGCTACAGGTCCCGCCGGTGCGACCGGACTTACCGGGTTTACCGGACCGACCGGAGCTACAGGTGCAACCGGGGCCACCGGACCCACGGGTCCTGCGGGAGCAGACGGTGCGACCGGTCCGACCGGAGCTACAGGTCCTGCCGGCGCGACAGGCCCGACCGGTGCAACCGGCGCTACGGGTGCAGCAGGCGCTACGGGTGCAGCAGGCGCAACAGGCGCAACAGGCGCTACAGGTGCAACGGGAACAGCCGCACCGACCAGCTTCCTTTCGGCCTATGCAACGCCGGCCCAGACCGGAACGAACGGGACGATGCTGATCTTTGACCGGAATGCGTCCCAGGCCGGAACGGACATTACACATGATCAGAACAGTTCACAGATAACGCTCCGGACGCCGGGATACTACAGTGTGTCGTTTAACGGGAATCTCGCGCCGATATCCACTTCAACACTGCCGCTTACGATCGGATTGTATCTGGAGCAGAACGGTACGCCGGTCGCCGGTGCGGCTGCACAGCATACGTTCCAGAATGCCACGGATTCGACAAATCTGGCGTTCTCACAGATTCTTGACGTAACATCCGTGCCGGCCACGCTTCAGGTAGAGGCGCAGGGCGGCGATTTCGCGTACAGTGGAATTAATCTGACAGTGCAGAAGATCGGGTGATTTTGTCACTGTCTTTTTTGCCTGAAGTATGATAAGATTTCAGAACAGAAATGAAAGACAGGAGATAAGATGGTATGGGATTTTCTATTGAAACCGGCGTATCGGTGCTGACCGTTTTTTTTCAGGGGCTGCTCAGTTTTTTCTCGCCCTGCGTCCTTCCTCTTGTGCCCCTGTATCTGGGCTATCTTTCAGGAGGGATTAAAGGTGAGGTGGAAGAGGCGGATGCCGGGGCTGCTGCTGCAAAGGCGAAGCTTTTCTTTCGCGTCCTCTGCTTCACGCTGGGGATCAGTGGCGCATTTTTTGTCCTCGGCCTGGGCGCTTCGGCTGCGGGCGGTTTCTTCGGGGAACACCGGATGCTGTTTGCGCGGATCGGCGGTGTGCTGATCATTTTGTTCGGCTTGTATCAGCTGGGCCTGTTCGGCAGTTCCAGGGTGCTCGGGGAAGAGCACCGGCTGCCGTTCAGGCTGGAGAAGATGACCATGTCCCCGCTCACGGCGCTGATCATGGGATTTACGTTCAGTTTTGCCTGGACGCCCTGCGTGGGACCGGCGCTTACAAGCGTGCTCCTGATGGCCGGAAGCGCGCAGAGCAGCGGGCTGGGATTCCTGCTGATCGGGGTGTATACGCTGGGGTTCATCCTGCCGTTCCTTGCGGCCGGGATCTTCACGGCGCAGCTTCTCGGATTTTTCCGACGTCATATGAAGGTTGTCCGCTATACCGTGAAGGCGGGCGGCGTGCTGATGATCCTGATGGGCGCGCTGATGTTTACCGGGAAGATGAACGATATTACCGGATATCTGTCTGCGGTACAGACGGAAACAGTACAGGAGGATCCGGCCCGGGAAAATGTCGGAGACGAAGCGGAAGAATCGTCTGATGCAGACGGCAGTGCGGACAGCACGGCTGAGGGCGCAGCGGATGATGAGGAAGAAGAGGAGCGGGCGCTGACGCCGGCGCCGCTTTCTGACCTGGAGCTGACGGACCAGTTCGGAAATGTGCACAGGCTGGAAGATTATAAAGGCAGGGTGGTCTTTCTGAATTTCTGGGCCACCTGGTGCGGACCGTGCCGCAATGAGATGCCGGATATTCAGAAACTCTACGAGGAGTACGCCGCCCGGGGAGATGAAGCGGAAGTGGTGATCCTGGGCGTGGCCGGACCTGAGATCGGTCAGGAAGGATCGGCGGAAGACATCGCCGCTTTTATGGAGAAAAACGGATATACCTATCCGGTGCTCATGGATGAGAGCTCGGAAATGTTTACGCAGTACGGGATTTCTGCATTCCCGACTACATTTATGATCGATAAAGACGGAAATGTATACGGATACGTACCCGGTCAGATGACGGAAGATATTATGAGAAGCATCATAGATCAGACACTGAATGGCAGCGCTTCATAGGCGCTGTCATTTTGCGTTCATCTGTGGTATAATAATTGCACATGCGTGCAATCCAGCCCGGAACCCGGGCTGCTCCGCTGCGCGGAGATTATACCGGCAAGCCACGGCTTGAGAAGTAAATGCTGCTTCGCAGCGCTTCCTTCTCTGCGCACGCAGTATAATGATTGCGCCATGGTAACGATTATTCGATTGTGATCAGCGAGGTGAGGACAGATGAACGTGCTTGTAGTTGTGGACATGCAGAAAGATTTTATAGACGGCGCCCTCGGAACGGGGGAAGCGGTGGCGATCGTGCCGGGCGTTGTGGAGAAGATCCGCGGGTTTGAGGGGCCGGTGATCGCGACCCGGGATACCCACGGGGCGGATTATCTGGAAACAGAGGAAGGCCGGCATCTTCCAGTTGTTCACTGTGTAAAGGATACGCCGGGGTGGCAGCTCCATCCGGACGTGGAAGAGGCTGTGCTTGCGAAAGCGGGCAGCAGGATCATTGACAAGCCAACTTTCGGCAGTGTGGATCTGGGCGGATATGTCCGGGAACTGGATGAGAAGGAACCGGTGGAGAAGATCACGCTCATCGGGCTTTGCACCGATATCTGTGTGATCTCCAATGCACTGCTTCTGAAAGCGTATCTGCCGGAAGTGCCGGTTGAGGTTGACATTTCATGCTGCGCGGGCGTCACGCCTGCAACACATGACCAGGCGGCGGAAGCGATGAAGATGTGTCAGATCGGGATCGTGTGATCTGCGGATATCTGTATTGCCCGGATATTTTCAGAGGATAACCAGAAAGAAAGGAAGTTGGGTACATGGAAAATTTTCAGTATTACACACCGACAAAAGTTGTATTCGGCAGAGGAACAGAGGATCAGACCGGTGAGCTTGTAAAAGCGCAGGGCTGTAAAAAAGTGCTGGTTCACTACGGAAGCGGAAGCGTGGTAAGGAGCGGTCTTTTGGACCGCATTTACCGCTCCCTGGATGCGGCCGGGATCGACTATATTTCACTTGGCGGCGTGGTGCCGAACCCGAGGCTGTCCCTCGTATATGAAGGGATTGAACTGTGTAAAAAGGAAGGCGCGGACTTTATTCTTGCCGTCGGCGGGGGCAGTGTGATCGATTCCGCCAAGGCCATCGGCTACGGCGTGTACAATGATGGCGATGTGTGGGATTTTTATGAAGGAAAACGTCAGGCGGACGGTTGTCTTCCGATCGGCGTCGTACTGACGATCTCTGCGGCCGGTTCGGAGATGAGCGACTCTTCGGTTATCACGAATGAGGACGGCTGGCTGAAGAGAGGCTATAACTGTGATTACTGCCGCGCAAAATTCGCGATCATGGATCCGGTACTGACTATGACTCTGCCGCAATACCAGACGGCAAGCGGGTGCGTGGATATTATGATGCACACGATGGAGCGATATTTTAACCGGTCGGACAATATGGAACTGACGGACGGCATCAGCGAGAATCTGATCCGCACGGTGATGAAGAACGCGAAGATCCTGATGGAGGAGCCGGACAATTATGACGCCCGTGCGGAAGTGATGTGGGCGGGCAGCCTCTCGCACAACGGGCTGACCGGTTGCGGGACAGACGGCGGCGACTGGGCGAGCCATCAGCTGGAGCATGAGCTTGGCGGCATGTTTGATGTGGCACACGGCGCTGGCCTTGCGGCTGTATGGGGAAGCTGGGCGCGCTATGTCATGGACGCATGTCCGGAGCGGTTTGCGCAGTTTGCTGTTTGCGTCATGGGTGTGACTCCGGGTGCGGATGATACGGAGACCGCGGTGAAGGGCATTGAAGCGATGGAAGCATTTTACCGTTCCATCGATATGCCGGTCTGCATTAAGGACATGGGAATTGATGTGACAGAGGAACAGCTGCATGAACTGGCGATGAAATGCAGTAAATTTGAAACGCGTACGATCGGCTGCGTAAAGAAACTGTACCGTGAGGATATGTATCAGATCTATAAGAATGCCAGGGGATAACAGATACAAAACGCATGAATGTAAGGAGGAGACAACAATGGAGTCGACATTGAAAGATTTAAAAGAGCGAAGGAGCATCCGGGCCTACAAGCCGGATCAGATCAGGGATGACGATCTGCAGAAGATCCTTGAAGCCGGGACTTACGCGCCCACAGGGATGGGGATGCAGTCTCCGAAGATTATCGTTGTACAGGATAAGGAGACAAGAGATTACCTGTCTGAACTGAATGATAAATATATGGGAAGCGGGAGCGATCCGTTCTACGGAGCCCCCACCGTGCTGGTCGTGCTGGCGGACAGGGAGCGTCCCACCTGTGTGGAGGACGGCTCGCTTGTAATGGGGAATCTCATGAATGCGGCTCATGCTCTCGGCGTGGGATCCTGCTGGATCCACCGGGCAAGGGAAGTCTTTGATTCGGAAGAAGGGAAGGCCCTGCTTAAAAAGTGGGGCGTAGAGGGCGATTACATCGGAGTGGGCCACTGCATCCTCGGCTATCCGGCGGGTGAGGCGACCCCGAAGGCAAAACCGAGAAAAGAGGACTACATTGTCATAGCAAAGTAAAGCGGGAAAGGAGAACGCATCGCATGGAAACATATATGGAAATGCTGACAAGACGCGCAAAGGATGCTTCGGCGGAAGCGGCAAAGCTTGGTACGGAAGATAAGAACAGAGGACTTCTCTCTGTGGCGGAGGAACTGATTGCACAGCAGGACATGATTCTTGAGGAAAATGAAAAGGATCTGGAAGCGGCGAGAGAGAAAGGAACCAAACAGTCTCTGATCGACCGGCTGGCTCTTTCGGAAAAGCGCATCGCCGATATGGCGGAAGGTCTCCGGCAGATCGCGGCGCTGGATGATCCGGTGGGCGAGGTGCTCTATATGAAGGTACGGCCGAACGGGCTGAGAGTCGGTCAGAAGCGGGTGCCGCTGGGCGTTGTAGGCATCATTTACGAGTCCAGGCCCAATGTGACGGCGGATGCGTTCGGACTCTGCTTTAAGACCGGCAATGCAGCGATCCTGCGCGGCGGAAGTGACGCGATCCATTCCAATCAGGCGATTGTACATGTGATCAAAGCGGGCCTTCGGAAAGAACGCCTCTGCCAGGATCTGATCGTGCTCGTCGAGGATACAAGCCGTGCGGTAGTCTCCGAGATGATGAAGATGCATGGCGGCATCGACGTCCTGATCCCGAGAGGCGGGGCGGGGCTGATCGCAAATGTAGTGGAGAACAGTACGGTTCCGGTGATCGAGACGGGAACCGGAAACTGCCATATTTATGTGGATGAGACGGCGGATGTGCGGATGGCTGCGGATATCATTGAGAATGCCAAGACACAGCGCATGGGCGTGTGCAATGCATGTGAGTCGCTTGTGATCCACAGCGGGATTCTGGATGAAGCACTTCCTCCGATCGTGCAGAAACTGAAGAACCACGGCGTTGAGATCCGGGGAGATGAGCGCGCGCATGCGGTTTCGGATTATATTATCCCTGCATCGGAGGAAGACTGGGGGACAGAATACCTGGATGCCATTATTTCGGTGAAGACGGTGGATTCTATAGACGAGGCGATCGCGCATATTAATAAATACAATACCGGCCACTCAGAATCGATTATTACAAAAGATTATGACAATGCGCTGAAATTCCAGGACGAGATCGATGCGGCGGCGGTGTATGTGAACGCGTCCACCAGATTTACGGACGGATTTGAGTTCGGATTCGGCGCGGAGATCGGAATCAGTACACAGAAGCTTCACGCAAGAGGGCCGATGGGGCTTGAGGCGCTGACAACGACGAAGTATATTATTTTCGGAAACGGACAGGTGAGGAAGTAATCGTTTCCGTGCAGCGGATCTCCGGATAAGCGGAAAAGTAAAAGATAAAATGAATTAGCACTTGCATAATATGCAGAAAAGATGTATTATTATGCAAGCGCTTTTATTTTTATACAGTCGGATTTCATGGAAACGCTTTACTTCCGGGGCATCCGGGTATATGATAAAAACCTGTATGACAGATAAGATTATGAAAGGACAGAAAGAATGATCAGAGTAGGGATAATCGGAGCCACCGGCTATGCGGGCGGCGAGCTCGTAAGAATATTGACAGGGCATAAAGATGCACAGATCAGGTGGTACGGATCGCGCAGCTACGTGGATCAGAAATATGCGGATGTATACAGAAACATGTTTCAGATCGTGGACGCGGCCTGCATGGATGACAACATGGAAGAGCTGGCGTCCCAGGTCGACGTGATCTTTACGGCCACCCCGCAGGGCCTGTGCGCGTCTCTTGTAAACGAAGAGATCCTGTCAAAGACAAAGATCATAGACCTGAGCGCGGATTTCCGGCTTAAAGATGTGAATGTTTATGAAGCATGGTACAAGATCGAACATAAAGCCCCGCAGTATATAGAGGAGGCGGTCTACGGCCTGTGCGAGATCAACCGTGAAGACGTGAAGAAAGCACGCCTGGTCGCAAATCCGGGCTGCTATACTACATGCTCCATCCTGACGGCTTATCCGCTGGCAAAAGAGGGGCTGATCGATATGAGCACCCTGATCATTGATGCCAAGTCCGGGACGTCCGGCGCCGGAAGAGGAGCAAAACTGCCAAACCTTTTCTGCGAGGTGAACGAAAACATCAAGGCATACGGTGTTGCCACGCACCGGCATACACCGGAGATAGAAGAACAGTTGGGCTATGCGGCGGGGGAAAAGGTCGTACTGAATTTCACACCCCATCTCGTACCCATGAACCGCGGCATCCTGGCCACAGAATATGCAAAACTCACGAAAGATGTGAGCTGGGAAGAAGTAAAAGCAGTTTATGACAAATATTATGCAGAAGAAAAATTCGTGCGCGTTCTCGACAGAGACGTTTGCCCGGAGACAAAATGGGTCGAGGGAAGCAATTACGTGGATATTGGATTTAAGATCGATCCCCGGACCGGCAGGATCATCATGATGGGCGCCATCGACAATCTGGTCAAGGGGGCGGCGGGACAGGCGGTTCAGAACATGAACCTGATGTTCGGACTGGAAGAGAGCAAAGGCCTTGAACTGGTGCCGATGTTCCCTTAGGGACGTAGTAAAATTCAATTTGACTACGTCCCGGATTGAGATTTGCGGTGTCCCAAATTGAAAAATGGGGTGTCCCAAAATGAATGAAAGGCAGAGAAGACGGCGATGATACGCACGATGACAATAGATGATTATGATGAAGTATATGCTTTGTGGAAGAAGATCCGCGGGTTTGGAATTCGCAGCATCGATGATTCCCGGGAGGGAGTGGAACGTTTTCTGAAGCGGAATCCGACGACCAGTGTGGTTGCGGTCAAAGACGAAAAGATCGTGGGCAGTATTCTGTGCGGACATGACGGGCGGAGGGGCTGTCTCTATCATGTGTGTGTGGATGAAGCGTACCGGCGTCACGGGATCGGACGGGCGATGGTTGTTCATGCGATGAAAGCGCTCCAGGCGGAGAAGATCAATAAGGTTTCGCTGATCGCATTTACAAAAAATGATATAGGAAATGCGTTCTGGAATACGATCGGCTGGACGGAACGTCTGGACCTTAATTATTATGATTTTACATTAAATGAAGCGAATATTACTGCGTTTAATGGGCAGTGAAAACACATTTACAGTTTAGAATGAAAGAAAGCGGGGGATATCCATGCAGATTATTGAAGGCGGCGTAACAGCGGCGAAAGGATTTGAGGCGGCGGCTGTGGCGGCCGGGATCAAGTATCAGGACCGTACGGACATGGCGCTTATTTACAGTGAAAAACCGTGTAAAGTGGCCGGAACATTTACCACGAACCTGGTAAAAGCGGCACCGGTAAAATGGGACCGGGCGATTGTTGAGAGTGGTCTGAAATCCCAGGCGGTCGTTGTGAACTCCGGAATTGCAAATGCATGTACCGGCGAGGAAGGGATGAACTACTGTGCCGAAACGGCAAAAGAAGCGGCGAAAGCACTGGGTGTGAATGAAAAAAGTGTCCTTGTCGGATCTACAGGAGTGATTGGGATGCAGCTTCCAATGGATCGCGTAAAAGCCGGGATTCGTGAGCTTGCATTGTCAAAAAAAGCCGGAACTGAGGCGGGAACACAGGCGGCTTTGGCCATCATGACGACGGACACGCGCAAAAAAGAAGCGGCGGTCACGGTTGAGATCGGTGATACGATCATAACGATCGGCGGCATGGCGAAAGGCTCAGGCATGATCCATCCGAATATGTGCACCATGCTGGCATTTATCACAACGGACGCAAAGATTTCCAGAAAAGCCCTCCAGGCGGCGCTGAGCGAAGATGTGCAGGATACATATAATATGATCTCCGTGGATGGAGACACGTCCACGAACGACACGGTACTGCTGCTGGCGAACGGCGCGGCGGGAAATGAAAAGATCACATACGGAACATGGGAATATGAAGCTTTCAAACAGGCGCTTCATTATGTAAACGAGACACTGGCAAAGAAAATGGCCGGGGACGGCGAGGGTGCAACCGCGCTTTTTGAAGCAAAGATTATTAACGCGGACACAAAAGAACAGGCGAAAGCACTGGCGAAATCAATTGTCTGTTCCAATCTGACAAAGGCAGCCATCGCCGGACATGATGCCAACTGGGGCAGGATCCTCTGTGCAATGGGCTACTCCGGCGCAAAATTCGATCCGGAGAAAGTTGATTTGTATTTTGAGAGCGTCGCCGGGAAAATTCAGCTTATAGAAAACGGGGTTGCCCTTACTTACAGCGAAGAAAAAGCGACGGAAATATTATCACAGGCAGAAGTGACTGTAACGGCTGATATAAAAGAAGGTGATATTGAGGCAACTGCGTGGGGATGCGATCTGACGCATGAATACATCAATATCAATGCAGATTATCGTAGTTGATCTAAACAGGGACAGGGTAAAATCCAATTTGGGACACCGTAAAATTCAATTGGGGACGTAGTAAAATTGAATTTTACTACGTCCCCAATTGAAGGAGGTTAAGTATGAACAGTAATATGCAGCAATATCTTGAAAAGGCGCAGGTGCTTATTGAAGCCCTGCCCTATATCCAGCGCTTTAACCGTAAGATCATCGTTGTGAAATACGGCGGAAGCGCCATGGTTGATGAGGAACTGAAGAAGCGGGTGATTGAGGACGTGACCCTCCTGAAGCTGGTCGGATTCAAGCCGATTATTGTCCACGGCGGCGGCAAGGAGATCAGCAAGTGGGTCGGAAAAGTCGGCATGGAGCCGAAGTTTGTCAACGGTCTGCGCGTGACGGACGAAGATACGATGGAAGTGGCGGAGATGGTGCTCGGCCGTGTGAATAAGAGTCTGGTCCAGCTGGTGGAAAGTCTGGGCGTACGTGCCATCGGCATCAGCGGCAAGGACGGCGCGCTGATGAAGGTGGACAAAAAGTATTCAAACGGCGAGGACATCGGTTATGTCGGAGATGTAAAAGAGGTGAACGGTCAGATCCTCTACGATCTTCTGGAGAAGGACTTTCTCCCGATCGTCTGCCCGGTTGGACTGGATGATGATTTCCATACATACAATATCAATGCGGACGACGCGGCGTGCGCCATTGCAAAGGCGGTTAAGGCGGAGAAGCTGGCGTTCCTGACAGATATCGAGGGGGTTTACAAGGATCCGGACGATCCGTCCACGCTGATCTCAGAGCTTCATGTGGACGATGCGCGGAAACTGATGGACAGCGGCTATATCGGCGGCGGCATGCTGCCGAAGATTCAGAACTGCATTGACGCCATTGAGGCGGGGGTTTCCAGGGTGCATATCCTGGACGGGCGGATCCCCCATTGTCTGCTCCTTGAGATCTTTACGAACAAAGGAATCGGCACAGCCATTTTAAACAGTGAAGAAAGCAGGTATTATCATGGTGAATAATAAAATACAGGCGGCGGAGGAGAATCTGATCCATGTCTACAACCGTTTTCCGGTGGTCCTGGACCATGGGGAAGGCATGTATCTCTATGATGCGGGCGGAAAGGAGTATCTGGACTTTGCCGCCGGGTTCGCGGTGACGGGCCTTGGTTATAATAACAGAGAACTTAATGAGGCGCTGAAGGCGCAGATCGATAAACTGTACCATACGTCGAATCTTTACTATCACGAAAGCTGCGGGGAGGCGGCACGGGAACTGAACCGCGCCTGCGGTATGGACCGGGTGTTCTTTACCAACAGCGGCGGCGAGGCCATCGAGGGCGCGCTGAAATCCGCGAGACGCTATGCCTGTACGAAAGGAACGGGCAGATATGAGTTTATCGCCATGGAACACTCCTTTCACGGCCGGACGTTCGGCGCGGTATCTGTGACGGGACATGCACCGTACCGGGAGCCTTTTGAGCCGCTGGTGCCAGGTGTGAAGTTTGCGCGGTTCAATGACCTGGACAGTGTAAAAGAACTGGTAAATGATAAAACCTGCGCGATCATCCTGGAACCGCTCCAGGGCGAGGGCGGGATCAACCTGGCTACACAGGAGTTCATGGAAGGGATTCGGAAGATCTGCGATGAGAATGATATCCTGATGATCTGTGACGAGGTGCAGTGCGGGATGGGCCGGACGGGCGCCATGTTCGCATGGCAGGGATTCGGCACCAGACCGGACATTATGACGATGGCAAAAGCCATCGGAAACGGGATTCCGGTAGGGGCGTTTGCCATGACGGAGAAAGTGGCGGAGCATTCCTTAAGGCCTGGCGATCACGGAGCGACCTACGGCGGTAATCCGCTGGCCTGCACGGCGGTGAAAACGGTGCTCGGGATCTTCGAGCGGGAGCATATCGTGGATCATGTAAATGAAGTGGCGCCGTATCTTACCCGGAAGCTGGATGAGCTTGTTGAAGAACTGGACTGTGTGGTAAAACGGAAAGGAAAAGGTCTGATGCAGGGGCTGGAGCTTGCAACGCCGGTTGCCGAAGTCAACCGCCGCTGCGTGGAGGACGGCCTGCTGGTGATCCAGGCGGAGGGAAATGTTCTTCGTTTTGTGCCGCCGCTGATCGTGGAAGAGAAGCATATCGATAAAATGATCGGAAAGCTGAGGAAAGCGCTCGGCGCATAAAGCGGGTTTAAACAGGACAATATATGCATAGAAAACCGGTTACAGGACATACTAACCGTTCAGCAGACATAAACTGTATGGGAGGGAAATCTTATGACCGGTTTTTTTATTGCGCTTTTATCCGGCGCACTGATGAGCATTCAGGGGGTTTTTAACACACAGGTAACCAAAACGACAGGCGTGTGGGTGAGCAGCGGCTGGGTGCAGATCACGGCCTTCGCTGTCTGCCTGGCGGTGTGGTTCTTTACAGGCAGGGACAGCATTGCCGCCATCGGAAAAGTCGAGCCCCGGTATCTGCTCCTGGGCGGCGTGATCGGTGCGGGCATCACCTGGACCGTGATCAAAAGCATCGAAGCGCTGGGGCCGGCGCAGTCGGCGCTGCTGATCGTTGTGGCGCAGATTGCCGTGTCTTATCTGATCCAGATTTTCGGTATGTTCGGGATGGACCGGGAACCGTTTTCATTGAGAAAACTTGCCGGGCTTATCATTGCGGTTGTCGGGATCGCGGTATTTCAGTGGGAATGAAGAAATGCAGAAATCAAATTGTAATAAACCTGTAACATAACGTCAAATCCTTAACAAACATTTAATTATCTATTGTATTTTCTGAAAAGATTCGTTACAATAATCATATCCGGCATTTAAGGGGTATTTCTTCCGGCAGAAAGAGCAGGGAGAAAATGCAGGGTATATTTTTTGAGAAACTGAAAAACTATTTCGTCGGAATGCTGATCATAACAGCATTTTTATTTCCCGCGGGCTGTGCGGCAGAGACAGAGGAACATGGGCTCACCGAGATGGCCGCCGCGGAAGAACCGTCTGATGCGGATCCGGGATCCGGCGCTGCGGACGGTGACGGGACGGACCTGAAAGAGGACGGCGCAGGCGAAACGGAGGCAAAAAACAGAGCCCGTATCTGTGTATATGTATGCGGGGCGGTCTGTGAACCGGGGATCTATGAACTTGAAGAAGGCGCCCGCGTGTATGAGGCGGTTGAGCTTGCCGGCGGCATGACGGAGGAGGCTTCGGAGGATTCTGTCAATCTGGCCCGTGAGGCCGAGGACGGAGGGCAGATCTATATTCCCACACTGGAGGAAGCGGCGTCTCAGGGAATGGTGCCGGGGGCGGAAGGCGCGTCTGCGGATGTGCCGCGAAAAGTGAATATCAATACAGCTTCTGCGGAGGAACTGATGACATTGACAGGGATCGGCGAGGCAAAAGCGGAAAGCATTATGCGCTACCGGGAGGAGAACGGCGGATTTCAGTCTACGGAGGAATTGATGGAGATCAGCGGCATCAAAGAAGGTGTATTTGAGAAAATAAAAGATGACATAACAATATGACACAGGAGTCGAGAGCAGGGAGTATGAGCAAGAAAATATTGGTTGTAGATGACGAAAAACTGATCGTGAAAGGGATCCGGTTCAGTCTGGAACAGGAAGGCATGGAAGTAGACTGTGCCTATGACGGGGAGGAAGCGCTTGAGTGCGCCAGAAAATGTGAATATGATCTGGTTCTCCTCGACGTTATGCTGCCGAAACTGGACGGATTTGAGGTGTGTCAGCAGATCCGTGAGTTTTCGGATATGCCGGTCGTGATGCTGACGGCAAAGAGCGAGGACATGGACAAGATTCTCGGCCTTGAGTACGGTGCGGATGATTACATTACAAAACCGTTTAATATCCTTGAGGTAAAGGCAAGGATCAAAGCGATTATGAGGCGGACATCCAAACGGAAAGAAACGACCGCAAGTCCGATGCTTATTAAAGGGAATATGAAGATTGACTGTGAGAGCAGGCGCGTGTTCATCGGAGACAGAGAGATCAACCTGACCGCCAAAGAGTTTGACGTGCTGGAACTTCTTGCCACAAACCCGAATAAAGTATACAGCAGGGAGAATCTGCTGAATCTTGTCTGGGGATATGATTATCCGGGAGATGCCCGGACCGTGGATGTGCATATCCGGCGTCTGAGAGAGAAGATCGAACTCAATCCGAGTGAACCGAAATATGTACATACAAAGTGGGGAGTGGGTTATTATTTCCAGGGATAAACGCCCGTTTATACTTCGGGACAGGATTTTTAAAAATATGCGGGTGCGCATTATTGTTTTAGTCATGCTGGCAGGGCTTTTGCCCTGCCTGGTTGTGCTTTTCGGAGCGGAAAAGTTCTACGAACTCCGCGCCGTGGAACTCCGGACGGCCGAGATCCAGAACCAGTGTACGATCCTCGGCAACCAGCTGGATAATTACAGCTACCTGACGGATCCGACATCCGAGGTGATCAATGCGAACCTGGCCCAGCTCACCAATATTTACAACGGCCGGGTAATGATCATTGACCGTGAGCTGGAAGTTGTAAAAGATACATACAGTCTGGATGAGGGCAAGACGGATGTATCGGAGAACGTCGTCAGATGTATGATGAATGGCGAGACAACGAACCATTATGACAGGAAAAACCATTACATCGAAGTGACTTCACCGATTTTTGAACCCGGAGGCGAGGATGTGATCGGAGTGATGCTGGCCAGTGTCGCTACCGATAATATTGAAGTGACCAGGCAGATTATCCTTACCCAGGGCGGCATCGTTGTGGGAATAATCATGATCATCCTGGCGGTGCTCAGCGTATTTACGGCGGACCGGATGGTACGGCCGGTCCGGCGGATCACGAAAGGGATCGAGACCGTCACGGAAGGCTACGGCGATGATGTGCTTCATGTGGATACGTTTACGGAAACAAGAAAATTAAGCGAAGCATTCAATAAGATGCTGGGACGGCTGAAAGTTCTGGATGAATCCAGGGAGGAATTCGTTTCAAATGTCTCCCATGAACTGAAGACGCCGATGACCTCGGTGAAAGTTCTGGCCGACTCCCTTCTGGAGATGCCGGACGCGCCGGTGGAAATGTACCGGGAGTTCATGGAGGATATCGCAAAGGAGATTGACCGGGAGAATCAGATCATTACAGATCTGCTTTCCCTTGTCAAGATGGACAAGACCGGCCAGACGATGAATATCACTTCGGTCAATATCAATGACCTTCTGGAGCAGACGCTGAAGCGGCTCCGTCCGATTGCGAATAAGAAAAATGTAGAAGTGGTTATGGAAAGCTTCCGCCCGGTTATCGCGGAGATCGACGAAGTGAAGTTTTCTCTTGCGGTTTCGAATCTTGTGGAAAATGCGATCAAATACAATCACGAAGGCGGCTGGGTTCATGTGTCGCTTAATGCGGACCACCAGTATTTTTATATTAAAGTGGAGGATTCCGGCATCGGGATCCCGGAAAAGGATCAGCCGCATATTTTCGAACGGTTTTACCGGGTGGACAAGTCTCATTCCCGGGAGATCGGCGGTACCGGACTCGGGCTTGCGCTTGTTCGGAGCGCTGTGATCGCACACCGGGGATCGATCAAAGTGTACAGCAGCGTGGGGGAAGGAACGACATTTACGGTCCGGATCCCGCTGATCTATGTGGCGGCCTAGAGAACAACGGGCACAGGAGGAATCAGGGATGGATAAAAGAATACGGATCTTTGCGCTTGCTCTGGCCGTTTTGGTATCTGTTGCGGCGCTGTCCGCATGCGGCCGGTCTGACCCGGAGAATGACGAAGACTATGAGTCCTTCATTTATTGTCTGAATGCCGACAGCACAGGGCTTGTAAAAGAAGAATGTGAGATCCCGGACGGGGAACCGGAGGAACAGGCGGGGCAGGTTCTTAAGCTGCTCGGGGAACAGTCCGATGACCTGGAGTATATAAGACCGATTCCGGAGGATGTGGAAGTGATCGGCTTTGCGCTTACGGGAAGCATACTGGAAGTGAATTTCAGCAGTACCTATCTGGATATCGAACGGATACAGGAGAAGCTGATCCGGGCGGCTGTGGTCCAGTCCCTTGTCCGGATTGAAGGAATCAATGCAGTCCGGTTCATGATCGGGGGCGAGCCGTTTAAGGACAGCAGCGGTGCGGAGACCGGGCTCATGAATGAAGATGACTTTGTCGGAAATACCAGTTCTTCGCCCAGTTCTTATCAGACGGATATGCTTACGCTGTATTTCGCGAATGCAGACGGGAACAGGCTGGTGGAACAGAAGACGACGGTCCGCTACAGCAGCAATGTATCCAAAGATAAACTGATCGTGGAGAAACTGATGCAGGGGCCGGCCGGCAGCAGCGCGGGGCCGACGATCAATCCGAATGCCAACCTGCTCAGCGTGACGACAAAGGATGATATTTGTTATGTGAATTTTGACAGTACATTTCTTGACGGGGAGTATGATATTCTTCCCGAACTTACCATATATTCGATCGTTAATTCTCTGATTGAGGGAACAGAGGCCAGACAGGTGCAGATTACAATTAACGGTGAATCAAATGCAGAATATATGGATACGGTGGATCTTTCCCAGCCGCTTTCTGAAAATCGGGATTTGCTCGCAGTCAGAGATGATGAATGAGACAACGACCGCTTTGTGCAATATGCGTTATATTTCTTATTATACAGACCGTCAGAGTTCTTTTTTCCGGCGTGGAGGATCTGGAACCCTCCGCGCTGGAAAAGCTGGCCGTAAATGAGGACAGTCTGAGCCTGACAGGAACCGTGTATAAAATCGAACAAAAGGAAAAGGTTACGGCCTTTTATCTGAAAGACAATGCAGTGTCCGCCGCAGGCAGAGATCTCGCGGAGTCCAGAATTCTTGTTTATTTTTCCGGGGGAAAAAGCGATAATCAGATAAAAATCGGGAACGTTCTGCATATCCGGGGCGAGATGCAGCGCTTTGATACTGCGCGCAATCCCGGGAATTTTGATCAGCAGGCGTATTACCGGCGCCAGGGGATCCATGTGCTTGTGTGGGCCGAGCGGGCCGACGTGCTGTCAAAAGAGACGGACCGGCTTCGCCAGTGGCTCTATGAACTCCGGCAGAGATGGGACCGGCTTCTGGTTCGTCATCTGGGCCGGTATTACGGCGGGACCATGAGCGCCATCCTGCTGGGTGAGAAGAGCGGGCTGGACCGTGAAATGAAGACCATGTACCAGAAATGCGGGATCAGTCATATCCTGGCCATATCGGGGCTTCACATGACCTTCCTCGGGATGGGGATCTACAGACTGCTCCGGCGGGTCGGGCTGGGATTCACGCTTTCCGGAACGGCGGGCGCGGTCCTCCTGATCCTGTACAGTCTGATGATCGGCGCCGGGGCGTCCAGTCTGCGCGCCCTGATCATGTTTCTTGTACGGATCGGAGCCGAGATGACAGGGCGGGATTATGACCTGCTGACCGGTCTTGCCGTGTCGGCGGCCGTTCTGTGCGGAGGGCAGCCGCTGTATCTGACCGATGCGGGGTTCCTGCTGTCCTATGGAGCGATCCTGGGAATCGCTCTGTTTGAATCGGTATTTTCTGATTTCCTTTCCTGCAGAAAGATCCGGAAAGACAGCGCGCGGGAACCGGCGCCTGTCAGATGGCTTTACGCGGGGATCCGTCGGGGGCTTGCAGGGCTTTCCTCCAGTCTTGCCGTGAATCTTATGCTGCTCGGTCCGCTGCTCTGGTTTTACTTTGAAATTCCGCCTTATTCGGTCCTGCTGAATCTGGCGGTGATCCCGCTCATGCCGGCGCTGATGGGGGCGGGCCTTGCCGGATCCGCGGCGGCCCTCCTGTGGGACGGCGCCGGAGGCGGGATCCTTCAGATCAGCCGGGCGGTGCTTGCCGGATATGATCTGGCGTGTGAATGGGGCAGCGGCCTTCCGTTTGGACGGATCGTGACCGGACAGCCGGAGATATGGCAGTTAATCCTGTATTATCTGGCGATTGGCGCAGGCCTTGGTTTATATATTTTTCTGAAGAAAAAGAACGAAGAGAAACCGTGCCGGATTCCGGGCGCCATGCTGCTGGTCTTTTCGGCTGCAATGATCCTTCTGTGCCGGAGCGGGAGCAGGGACGGCCCCCTTTTGCGGGATGAGATTCAGATTACGGTGCTGGACGTGGGACAGGGAGACTGCATCCATATCAGGGGACCTTCTTCGGATATCCTGATCGACGGCGGAAGCAGCGATGTTTCAGAGGCGGGTACATACCGGATCGAACCGTATCTCCTGAGCCGGGGCGCGGATTGTCTGGACTATGTTTTTGTTACACACGGGGATCAGGATCACATCAGCGGGATCCGGGAAATGCTTGCAGATCAGACATTTGGCGTAAAGATCCGCAATCTGGTTCTTCCGCCGCAGAAATATCACGACGGGGCGCTGCAGGAACTGGCCTTTGCGGCGGCCGGCGCAGGGACGCGGGTTCTTGTTATGAATGCGGGAGAGAAGATTACGGACGGCGGACTGACGCTGGAATGCCTGGCGCCGGAGACGGAGACTGTTGTGGAGGCCGGAAATGAGGCGTCTCTTGTGCTTGAAGCAGAATACGGGGCGTTCCGTATGCTCCTCACCGGGGATCTGGAAGGCCGGGGAGAAGAGGCGCTGACTGAAAGCGGAAGGCTGGAGCCGTGCGATGTGCTCAAAGCCGCTCATCACGGGTCAGAGAATTCGGGATCGGAACGTTTTCTTGAAAGGGTCAGGCCGGCAGTCTCGCTTATCTCCGCCGGCCGGGAAAACCGGTACGGCCATCCCCATGCGGAGACGGTCAGGCGGCTGACGGAGGCGGGAAGCACAATCTGGTCCACGCAGGATCATGGGGCGCTGACCGTATGGACAGACGGCCGGCGGTTCGGGATCCGTGGAAAGGTTTCGGCGGCGGACTGAGAGAAAGTCTTGTCAAAACAGGGGGATTTCCTATATAATACAAGAGTTATGAGAAGCCTGAATGAAGATTTGAAAACGGGACAATTTAAACAGATTTATCTGCTGTACGGGGAAGAGAACTATCTTAAGAAGCAGTACAGAGACCGTTTTATTAAAGCCATGGTGCCGGAAGGGGATACGATGAATTTCGCCCGGTATGAAGGGAAAAAGACGGACATAAAAGAAGTGATCGATCTCGCCGAGACTCTGCCCTTTTTTGCGGAGCGGCGGGTGATCGTGTTTGAGGATACCGGATTTTTCAAAAGCGGCGGCGGGGATCTCGCTGACTATATTAACAGCGGCATGCCCTCCACAACTTTTTTCATTTTTATCGAGAGCGAAGTGGACAGGCGGTCCGGTCTGTATAAAGCGGTCAGCAAAGCCGGGCATATTGTGGAACTGTCGGTTCAGGATGAAGCGACGCTTAGAAAATGGATTCAGAGTCTTGCCCGGAAAGAAAAGAAAGAAATCGCGTCTGCGGATGCGGCTTACTTTATAAATAAAGTCGGCACGGATATGGAGAATATTACGAGAGAACTCGAAAAGCTGTTCTGTTATTGCATGGATCAGACTGTGCTGACACGGGCGGATATTGATGCGGTATGCATTACCCATATTACAAACCGGGTTTACGATATGATCCGGGCTATGACTCTGCACGATCAGCGCAGGGCGCTGGCGCTGTACCATGATCTTCTGGAACTGAAGGAAAAACCGATGTCCATTCTGGCTAAAATATCCATGCAGTATAAGGATATGTATCATATCAAGGCGCTTCTGCGGCAGGGATGCCGGGGGAAAGAGCTGGCTGACCGGCTGAAACTTCACCGTTATGCTGCGGAGCAGAGGGAAAAGCTTTCCGCGAGATTTACATCTGAACAGCTCAGATCCGTTATGGAAGAGATCGCGGATCTGGAGCAGCGGGTCAAGACAGGATATATTTCAGATGAGCTTGCGGTAGAGCTGTTTATCGTACAGCATTCGCAGAACGAACAGGCATAATATTTCCGGCGTCAGGCCGGAGGCTGGAGGAATAAAATTGGCAGTAATAGATCAGAGTAAAATCAGAAATTTTTGTATCATTGCTCACATCGATCACGGCAAGTCCACGCTGGCGGACCGGATCATCGAGATGACCGGGCTCCTGACGGACCGGGAGATGCAGGCCCAGGTCCTGGACAATATGGAGCTGGAGCGGGAGCGGGGAATCACGATCAAAGCCCAGGCGGTCCGCACGGTCTACAAGGCGGACGACGGGGAGGAGTATATGTTCAATCTCATCGATACCCCGGGGCATGTGGATTTTAACTACGAGGTTTCCCGGAGCCTTGCGGCCTGTGATGGCGCGATCCTCGTGGTAGACGCGGCCCAGGGCGTGGAGGCCCAGACGCTGGCCAATGTATATCTGGCGCTGGATCACGATCTGGATGTGATGCCGGTGATCAATAAGATCGATCTGCCGAGCGCGGATCCGGAGCGGGTGAAAGAGGAGATTGAGGATGTGATCGGTCTGGATGCGGAGGATGCGCCGCTTATCTCGGCCAAGACGGGGCTTAATGTCCACGAGGTGCTGGAGCAGATCGTGGAGAAGATCCCGGCGCCCACGGGCGATCCGGACGCACCCTTAAAAGCGCTGATCTTTGACTCCAAATATGATTCATATAAAGGGGTTATCGTTTTCTGCAGGATCAAGGAGGGAACGGTAAGAAAAGGAACCCCCATGCTGATGATGGCCACCGGCGCGAAAGCCGATGTGGTGGAGGTGGGAACCTTCGGCGCGGGTCAGTTCATCCCCTGCGACGAGCTGTCGGCCGGCATGGTGGGTTATATTACCGCCAGCCTGAAAAATGTGAAAGAGACCCGTGTAGGCGATACCATTACCAATGCGGAACATCCCTGTGATGAGCCCCTTCCGGGATACAAGAAAGTCAATCCCATGGTTTACTGCGGACTCTACCCGGCGGACGGCGCAAAATACCCGGATCTCAGGGACGCCCTTGAGAAACTGCAGCTGAATGATGCGGCGCTCCAGTTCGAGGCGGAGACGTCCGTAGCCCTGGGCTTCGGATTCCGCTGCGGATTTCTTGGACTGCTCCATCTGGAGATCATACAGGAGCGTCTGGAGCGGGAGTACAACCTGGATCTGGTTACGACGGCTCCCAGTGTTATCTACAAGATCCATAAGACGGATGGCGAGGTCATTGATCTGACGAACCCGACCAACATGCCGGATCCGTCGGAGATCGATTATATGGAAGAGCCGATGGTCAAGGCGGAGATCATGGTGACATCCGAGTACATCGGGGCCATCATGGACCTGTGCCAGGAGCGGCGCGGCATCTACCAGAGCATGGAATACATCGAAGAAAAGCGCGCCGTGCTTCATTATCATCTGCCGCTCAACGAGATCATTTACGATTTCTTCGATGCGCTGAAGTCCCGTTCGAGAGGCTATGCGTCCTTCGACTACGAGATGCTGGGCTATCAGAGATCGGAGCTTGTGAAGCTGGACATTCTTATTAATAAAGAAGAAGTGGACGCGCTGTCCTTCATCGTATTTGCCGGAAGCGCCTACGAGCGCGGAAGGAAGATGTGCGAGAAGCTGAAACAGGAGATCCCGAGACAGCTCTTTGAGATTCCGATTCAGGCGGCTATTGGAAGCAAGATCATTGCCCGCGAGACCGTGAAAGCAATGAGAAAAGACGTGCTGGCGAAGTGTTACGGCGGCGACATCTCCCGTAAGAAGAAGCTTTTGGAGAAGCAGAAAGAAGGAAAGAAGCGTATGCGCCAGGTGGGCAGTGTAGAGATCCCGCAGAAGGCGTTCATGAGCGTCCTGAAACTGGATGACGACTGATTGACAGCGATAAGATGAGTAAACGTGGATTAGAACTGTATGTGCACATTCCGTTCTGCATAAAGAAATGTGCCTACTGTGATTTCCTGTCCGGGCCGGCGGATGACCGGACAAAGCGCGTCTATGTGGATGCGCTGGTCCGGGAAATGGGAACAATGAAAGGAAAATACAGCGGTTACCGTGTGGACACGGTGTTTCTGGGCGGCGGCACCCCTTCCATCCTGGAGGGGAGCGAGACCGCCCGGATTTTTCATGCCCTTTTTGACAATTATGACATTTCTCCGGATGCGGAGATCACCATGGAAGTGAACCCGGGGACTGTGTCCGAAGAAAAGGCAGAGATGTGGAGAGCGTGCGGCGTCAACCGCCTGAGCATCGGGCTTCAGTCTGCGGATGACAGGGAACTGGAAATGCTGGGGCGGATCCATACATTTGAAGCCTTTCTTGATACATGGGGGATCGTCCGCCGGGCGGGATTCAACAATGTGAATATTGATCTGATCTCGGCGCTGCCCGGACAGACGCCGGGAGGCTGGGAGAAAACACTTCGCGCTGCGGCGGAGCTTGATCCGGAACATATTTCCGCCTACAGTCTGATCGTGGAAGAGGGCACCCCTTTTTATGAAGTATACGGGGAGCCGGGGCAGGATGTGCAGGCCCGCCGTGCGGACGGACCGAACCGGATCCTGCCGCCGCTGCCGGATGAGGATGCGGAACGTGAGATTTATAAGGCGACGGAGCGAATCCTGGCATCGTACGGATACCACCGGTACGAGATCTCCAATTATGCGAAGGAAGGATACGAGTGCCGGCACAACCTGGGCTACTGGGACCGGAAAGAATATCTGGGGCTGGGGCTCGGCGCAGCGTCGCTGATCCGGGAACGCCGGTTCCACAACACGACGGATATGGAGAAATATGTGAACATATTCGGAGGAGCGAGGGGTGAAATGTCAGATCCGGCAGCCGGAGAAAGCGCCGCGGAAGATTTTGAAGAACTTACGCTGAATGACCGGATGGAGGAGTTTATGTTCCTTGGCCTTCGCAAAACGAAAGGGATCCGGGAAGCGGATTTCCGGAATCTGTTCGGGAAAGAGATCCGGCAGGTGTACGGGGACCAGATCGCCGGACTTACGGAGCAGGGGCTTCTTGACGGGGCGGAAGGACGGCTCTTCCTCACGGAGCGGGGAACCGATATCAGCAATTATGTATTCAGCGAATTTATTTTCTGAAATGGTTGACAAACGGAAAACCGAGTGCTATCTTAGTATACGAAAGGTGTTAGCACTCATAAAAAGGGAGTGCTAATAGCGCGAAAGGAGGAAATGAAGTGGCGGTCAGTACGAATTTAAGTGAACGGAAACTTATCATATTGAAAGCCATCATCCAGAATTACCTTGAGACCGGCGAGCCGGTCGGGTCGCGTACTCTTTCAAAATACACGGAGCTGAACTTAAGTTCCGCGACGATCCGGAATGAGATGGCGGATCTGGAAGATCTGGGTTATATTTTCCAGCCCCATACATCAGCTGGCAGGATCCCATCGGATAAAGGATACCGGCTGTATGTGGATATGCTCATGGAGGAGAAAGAACAGGAGATCACCGAGCGCGAGGACGCCATGCTCGAGAAGGCCGACAAGGTGGAGAAAGTCCTGCAGCAGGCCGCGAAAGTGCTGGCTTCCAATACGAACTATGCGACCATGGTTTCGGCGCCCATCAACAGCCGGAACACGCTGAAGTTCATCCAGCTCTCGCAGGTCGATGCGGAACAGGTTGTGGCAGTGATCGTGCTGGGCGGCAATGTGATCAAGAATAAGATCATCGAGGTCGGTGAAACACTAAGCAATGAGACGATGCTGAAGCTGAATATGCTTCTCAACACAACGCTCAACGGAATGTCCATCGATCAGATCACACTGGGCCTGATCGCCAGGCTGAAAGAACAGGCCGGCATCCACAGTGAGGTGGTGGGGCATGTGCTGGACGCGGTGGCGGAGATCATCCATGTGGATGACGACATGAAGATCTACACCAGCGGCGCGACGAATATTTTCAAATATCCGGAGCTCAGCGATAAGCAGAGCGCGCAGGAGATCATCAGCGCGTTCGAGGAAAAGCAGCAGCTGGAGGATCTGGTCACGGAAACACTCGCCAGTGAGAATAACAACGGCATCCAGGTGTACATCGGAGATGAGGCTCCGGTGAAGACCATGAAGGACTGCAGTGTGGTGACAGCCACCTATGAACTTGGCGAGGGCCTGAAGGGAACCATCGGTATCATCGGCCCGAAAAGAATGGATTATGAACATGTCATGAAGACGCTGAAAACGCTGCAAAGCGAACTGGATGCGATTTACAATAAAAATCCGAAAGAATAGGAAGGTGGAAAGCTGGTGAGCGATAAAATGAGCAAAGAAGATATGGTAAAAGAAGCGGTGGAAGAAGCAAAAGCAAAAGCCGCTGAAGCTGAAGCAGCCGAAGAGGCCGGAGAAGCTGAAGAGGCCGCAGAGGCCGGGGAGGCTGCCGGGACTGAAGAGGCGGAAACGGAAGCGCCGGAAGAGGATGCCGGAGAAAGCGATCCGGAAGACGAGGCTTCAAAGACCGAAAAGAAAAAGCTTTTCGGCAAGAAGAATAAGAAAGACAAGAAGGATGAGAAGATCGAGGAACTGACCGATCGTCTTACCCGCCAGATGGCGGAGTTTGATAACTTCCGCAAGCGTACGGAAAAGGAGAAATCCCAGATGTACGAGATCGGCGCGAAGGATATCATAGAAAAGATCCTTCCGGTGGTGGACAATTTTGAGCGGGGCCTGGGATCCATGTCCGAGGAAGACAAAGCCACTCCTTTCGCGGAAGGAATGGAGAAGATCTACAAACAGCTGATGACCACGCTGGACGGGATCGGTGTGAAGCCGATCGAGGCAGTAGGGCAGGAATTCAATCCTGATTTCCATAATGCGGTCATGCATGAGGAGAACGAGGAGGCCGGTGAGAACATCATCACCGAAGAATTCCAGAAAGGCTATATGTACCGTGACAGTGTCGTGCGGCACAGCATGGTAAAAGTTGCAAACTAATATCCCAAATTCAGAATATAAACATTTTAATCATTAGAAGGAGGAACTTTACAATGGGCAAAATAATTGGTATTGACCTTGGTACAACAAACAGCTGCGTGGCTGTTATGGAAGGCGGTCAGCCGACAGTCATCGCAAACACAGAGGGCGCAAGAACAACACCGTCAGTCGTGGCATTCACAAAGACCGGCGAGCGTCTGGTAGGAGAGCCTGCAAAACGTCAGGCCGTAACAAATGCGACCAGAACGATCTCTTCGATCAAGAGAGAGATGGGTACAGATTACAAAGTAGACATTGACGGAAAGAAATATTCTCCGCAGGAGATCTCCGCAATGATCCTTCAGAAGCTGAAAGCGGATGCAGAAGGATACCTTGGCGAGAAAGTGACAGAGGCGGTCATCACCGTTCCGGCTTACTTCAACGACGCGCAGCGTCAGGCGACAAAGGATGCCGGCAAGATCGCAGGACTTGACGTAAAACGTATCATCAACGAGCCGACGGCGGCAGCGCTGGCATACGGACTTGACAATGAGAAAGAGCAGAAGATCATGGTATACGACCTGGGCGGCGGTACATTTGATGTATCTATCATCGAGATCGGCGACGGCGTGATCGAGGTTCTCTCAACCGCAGGAAACAACCGTCTCGGCGGCGATGACTTCGACCAGAAGATCACAGATTACATGCTGGCTGACTTCAAGGCAAAAGAGGGCGTAGACCTCTCAGGCGACAAGATGGCGCTCCAGAGACTGAAAGAAGCGGCAGAGAAAGCAAAGAAAGAACTTTCAAGCGCAACAACAACGAATATCAACCTTCCGTTCATCACCGCTACGGCTGAGGGACCGAAGCACTTTGATATGAACCTTACAAGAGCAAAATTCGACGAACTGACAAGAGATCTCGTAGACAAGACGGCAGAGCCGGTAAGACGCGCGCTCTCCGATGCAGGCATCACAGCTGCGGATCTTGGACAGGTGCTTCTGGTCGGCGGTTCCACACGTATCCCGGCTGTACAGGATGAGGTGAAGAGACTGACCGGCAAAGAGCCGAGCAAATCCCTGAACCCGGATGAGTGCGTGGCGCTCGGCGCATCCGTACAGGGCGGAAAGCTTGCGGGCGATGCTGGCGCAGGCGACATCCTTCTTCTGGATGTTACTCCGCTGTCACTATCCATCGAGACAATGGGCGGTGTGGCTACAAGACTGATCGAGAGAAATACGACGATCCCGACAAAGAAGAGCCAGATCTTCTCTACAGCTGCCGACAATCAGACAGCCGTAGATATCAACGTGGTACAGGGCGAGAGACAGTTCGCGAAGGACAACAAGTCCCTCGGACAGTTCAGACTGGACGGAATCCCGCCGGCTCCGCGCGGAATCCCGCAGATCGAGGTTACATTCGACATCGATGCCAACGGTATCGTAAATGTATCCGCCAAGGATCTGGGTACAGGCAAAGAGCAGCACATCACGATCACGGCAGGCTCCAATATGTCTGACGCCGATATCGACAAAGCTGTCAAAGAGGCGGCTGAGTTCGAGGCTCAGGACAAGAAGAGAAAAGAAGCCATTGATGCAAGAAACGAAGCGGATGCAATGGTATTCCAGACAGAGAAGGCACTCAAAGATGTAGGCGACAAGCTGGATGCAAATGATAAGGCGGCTGTTGAGGCTGACGTTCAGGCGCTCAAAGACGTCCTGGCTAAATCAACGCCGGAGACAGCGGCAGACGCAGATGTCGGAGAGATCAAAGCTGCAAAAGAAAAACTGATGGAGAGCGCTCAGAAACTGTTCACAAAGATGTATGAGCAGGCAGGAGCAGGCGCTGCAGGCGGCCCGAATCCGGGCGCAGGCGCAGGCCCGAACCCGGGTGCAGGTCCGGCTCCGGACGGCTTCCAGGGCGACGACGTGGTAGACGGAGACTACAAAGAAGTTTAAATCTCCCTCAGATCAGAGATATAAATAAGAAAAATTCTACGGGACCGCGCAGGCGGTTTCGTAGAATTTTTCGTGAAAGGTAGAGTATTCCAGTTATGGCAGAGGCAAAGAGAGATTATTACGAAGTGCTGGGGGTGGGCCGGGATGCCGATGAGGCGTCTATTAAGAAAGCCTACCGTGTACTGGCGAAAAAGTATCATCCCGACATGAATCCGGGTGACAAGGAAGCGGAGAAAAAGTTCAAAGAAGCTTCCGAGGCATATGCCGTTCTGAGTGATCCGGACAAACGCCGTCAGTATGACCAGTTCGGTCATGCGGCTTTCGAGGGCGGAGCAGGCGGCGCCGGCGGATTCGGCGGATTCGACTTTAGCGGCGCGGATTTCAGCGATATTTTCGGGGATATATTCGGGGATCTGTTCGGCGGCGGACGCCGGGGCGGACGTGCCGGCAACGGGCCGATGAAAGGCGCGAATATCCGAAAGAGCATCCGCATCACGTTTGAAGAGGCTGTGTTCGGATGCGAAAAGGAACTTGACCTTGTCCTGAAGGATCCGTGCGAAGACTGTAACGGAACAGGGGCGAAGCCTGGAACATCTCCTGAGACCTGTCCGAAGTGCGGCGGCCGGGGCCAGGTAGTTTACACCTCCCAGTCCTTCTTCGGCACCGTGCAGAATGTGCAGACCTGTCCGAACTGCGGCGGTTCCGGCAAGGTGATCAAGGAGAAGTGCCCGAAATGTGCGGGTACAGGCTATACATCCAGCCGGAAGAAGATCCAGGTATCGATCCCGGCAGGCATCGACAACGGCCAGAGCGTGCGCATCCGCGACAAGGGCGAGCCGGGGCTCAACGGCGGCCCGAGAGGAGACCTGCTTGTTGAGGTGAATGTATCTCATCATCCGGTATTCCAGAGACAGGACGTGCATATCTTTTCCACAGTCCCGATCTCATTTGCCGTGGCTGCGCTGGGCGGAGATATCCGGATCAAAACGGTGGACGGAGATGTCATTTACACAGTAAAACCGGGCACAAAGACGGATACAAAAGTCCGTCTGAAAGGCAAAGGCGTGCCGTCACTGCGCAATCCGCAGGTAAGGGGCGACCACTATGTCACCCTTGTGATCCAGACGCCGGAGCGGCTGAGCGCCGAGGCAAAAGAAGCACTCAGAAGATTCGATGAACTTACCGGAAATACCCTGCATCAGAATGATGATGCAGATGACTCCGGAAAGGGAGAAAAGAAGAAAAAGAAAGGCTTCATGGACAAGATGAAAGAGGTCTTTGAGGATTAAATTAATCAGAATGCGGATTCACGGAATACGGGATAAAGCCGGACCACAGTCACCGGAACGGCTTTATCCCGTATTTCGTGAAAATGGAGTGATGTTTTTATAAACACCGTCATATTTCTAAAAATTTGAATCTGGTCTGTATGAAATTTATTAATAATACGGACCAGATTCGCAAAATAAGGATTTGATCCGTATTCCAGAAAAAATCTTACGGTTCATTTGTCTAAAACGGACATTTAGACCGTATGTCAACTCGTTAAAATACGGGTGAAATACAGGAATCGTAAAATATGCCCGTATTCACTTGTTAAATCATACCGACGAAATAGTCGATTTCTTTATATTGACCGTATAGGTGTTTAAAAAATACGGACTAAATATATAACTGCTATTTTTAAACCGTAAATCTTTTAAGCGGTTTCCATTTATGCTTCAAGTTTGTGGAACTGATTCGGCAAATAGCAGGCTGACAGCAAATCACCTGTTTTTCAGACGGGTGATAAAAGTATTGGGCAGTAGATTCTGTGATGGGGAAGTGATTCTGCGCAGCAAAGATGTGGGCAGGTGAATTTGAGAGAATTATAGAAAAATCAGGCCACGGAAAGTCGGCGTTAAAAGAGGAATTGGAGTTGTCTGAGCCTGAAAGGCGAGTTCTCCAATTCCTCTTTTCGTATTTAGCCGGCTTTCCGTGGCCTTAGATTTTTCATAATTCTCGAACTGAGCCTGGACACATCTTTTGCTGTGACAGAATCTGTTCACTATCCTCTTATTGATGCTGAAAACATTTATGAATCAAGCTGTTCGAAAACAGGAAGTTACAGCAATTCTTCGAATGTATCATAAAATGTGGGATAGGACACATCCACGCACCTGCTGTCCAGGATCTTTGTATTCCCCTCCGCCACAAGTGCGGCGATGCTGAATGCCATGGCAATGCGGTGGTCGAGCAGCGTGTGGATCATGGCCCCTTTCAGTGTTCCTCCGACAATGATCATGCCGTCATCAGTCGGGGTGACATTGCAGCCCATGGCCTTGAGATTATCGCATATGGTTTCGATGCGGTCTGTCTCTTTTACTTTCAGCTCGGCAGCGTCTTTGATGACGGTTGTTCCGTCTGCAACAGCGGCCATGACGGCGATGACCGGGATCTCGTCAATGAGGGTCGGGATAATATCTCCTTTGATGGTTGTGCCGTGCAGTCTGCTCGTGCGGACGAGGATGTCGGCCATCTTTTCTCCGCCTTCGGTGCGTTCGTTCAGGAGTGTGATGTCTCCGCCCATGTCTTCGCAGACTTTCAGGATGCCGGCGCGGGTCGGATTGATCCCGACGTTTTTAATAAGGATCTCGGAGTCCGGAACGATCAGGCCGGCTGCGATAAAGTAGGCGGCTGAAGAAATATCGCCGGGCACCGTAATCTTCTGACCGTACAGCCCGCTGCACGGACGGATGACAGCGGTTGTTTTCGTGCTGCCCAGTTCGTGGACGGAGCGGAGGTCCGCGCCGAATTCCTTCAGCATCAGTTCCGTGTGGTTGCGGGAGAGCGCGGGCTCGCTTACGGATGTCTCTCCGCCTGCGTAGAGTCCGGCCAGCAGGATGCAGGATTTTACCTGGGCGGATGCGACCGGTGATTCATAATGGATCCCATGGAGCTTTCCGGGAGTAATGTAGAGCGGAGCGCAGCCGTTTCGCAGAACGCTTGAGATATTGGCGCCCATCTCAGTCAGAGGATCGATGATCCGTTTCATCGGGCGGGCGTTTAGCGATTCATCGCCTGATATTTTGGATTCAAAGGGCTGACCGGCCAGGATCCCGGACAGCAGGCGAGTTGTCGTTCCGCTGTTGCCTACATCGAGGATGTCCGAAGGCGCGGATAGTCCGTGCAGGCCTTTCCCGTGCACGAGCACAGTGTCTTTGTCTTCCTCAATGTCGATCCCAAGCGTGCGGAAGCAGCGGATCGTGGCAAGACAGTCCGCGCCTTCCAGAAAATTACGGATCTCCGTTGTTCCTTCGGCGATAGAGCCGAACATCACGCAGCGGTGGGAGATGGATTTGTCTCCCGGAACGCTGATCGATCCTTTCAGTCCTGTTATACTGCATAATTCCATGGTCAGTAATGTCCTTTCTATTATATCTGGATCCGGCTTCCGGTTTCAGGCGGCTGCGCCCGGCCCGGGAGCTATGTCTCGTAAACAATATAATGGAACTTCTGAAGCAGTTCCACGGCTTTTACGGATGAATCTTCATCATAAAATTCGATCCGCAGCGCGCCTTCTTCAAATTCCCGGTTATGGATGATCCCGATGTTTTTAATATTGATATTGTTGCTGGCGAGGATGGTCGCGATGGTCGCGATCCCGCCGGCCTCGTCGATGATATCGCAGTAAAGCGCGTACTGTTTCTTGATCGGGCCGGCCGAGGCGCCCGGCATGGAGTTCCGGTAATCCCTTGATGTCTCGAACAGGGAATAGAGCGCGCTTTCACTGCCGGAATCAACTGCGTTCTTTACATTTTCAAGGGCCCGGATATAGCCGTCCAGTATGCGGGAAATATTTCCGCCGTTCTTCAGACAGATCTGCTGCCACATGACGGGGGAGGAGGACGCGATCCTTGTGAGGTCTTTGAATCCTCCGGCCGCCAGCGCCTTCATAAGCTCATCCTTTGTATCGTGGTCTTTCACGTAGTTGACAAGCGTTGCTGCGATAAGATGGGGCAGATGGCTGATGGTCCCGGTAATGCAGTCGTGCTCCCTGTAATCCAGGATGACCGGGATGGCTTTCAGGGATTCAATAAATGCCCGGTAAGCGTCGATCTTATCCCGGGATACTTTCCCTGAAGGCGTCAGAATATAGTAGGCGTTTTCGATCAGGTGCGGCCTGGAATTTGCGAAGCCGCTCTTTTCGGAACCGGCCATGGGGTGGCCGCCGATGAAGTTTTCTTCCATACCGAGCGTGATGATCTCTTCGTGGATGGACGTTTTAACGCTGCCCACATCCGTGAGGATGCAGTCTTTATTTATAATGGTCTTAAGCTGTGCCAGATACGCGGTATTGCAGGAGACGGGCGCGCACAGGAAGATATAGTTGCAGCTTCCGAAATGTTCGTCAATGGAAGCGCAGGCCGTATCAATCGTATTGTCCTGCACGGCAAGCGCCAGCGTTTCCCGGCTTTTGTCAAATGCGATGATCTCATGATCCGGATAATACTTCCGGATGGCTTTGGCGACAGAACCGCCGATCAGGCCCAGCCCGATAAATCCGATTTTTACAGAATCCATATAAGTCAAAATCCTTTCTCTGTTTTTCCATGATTTTACAGGAAAAAACAGAACTGATGTACAGGGATATCTTAGCACTTTACATCGTAAAAGTAAACGATAAATAATATATGTGAAAAATGAATAAAATAGTTGTAATTATGTGCTGATTTTAGTACAATATATCCATGATGTGCCTGCCGGAAAGATCATGAGGCGGGCGGAATAACTACATAACAAGGAGGCAGCAGCATGAAGGTTTACAGAACGGACGAAATTAGAAACGTGGTATTGCTCGGACACGGCGGAAGCGGAAAGACAAGTCTTGTTGAGGCAATGCTGTACGTATCGGGTGCGTCGAACCGCATGGGCAAAGTTTCAGATGCCAGTACGGTGAGCGATTTCGATAAAGAGGAGCAGAAACGCGGATTTTCCATCAGCACGAGCCTGATCCCCATCGAGTGGGAAAAAGCGAAGATCAATATCCTTGACACACCGGGATATTTCGACTTCGTGGGCGAGGTTGAGGAAGCGGTCAGCGCAGCGGACGCGGCGGTCATCGTCGTATCCGGCAAGGCGGGCGTGCAGGTTGGCACGGAGAAAGCGTGGGAGCTCTGCGACAAATACAATCTGCCGAGAATGGTCTATGTGACAGAGATGGACGTGGATGACGCCAGCTTCCGTCAGGTCGTGGAAGATCTTACGGCGCGCTACGGCAAGAAGATCGCGCCTCATTTCCAGCCGATCCGCGAGAACGAGAAACTGGTAGGCTACATCAACGTGATCAAGAATGCAGGAAGAAGATACACAGGCATCGGCCAGAGAGAAGAGTGCGAGATCCCGGATTACTGTAAACCGAACCTGGAGATCCTGAGGGATTCTCTTATGGAGGCGGTTGCAGAGACCAGTGAAGAGTTCATGGAGCGCTACTTCAACGGCGAGGAATTCTCCATTGAGGAGATCCGTGCGGCCATGCGTACGGAAGTTATGGAAGGCGACATCGTTCCGGTAGCTATGGGATCCAACATCCAGGCGCAGGGCGTTGCAAACCTGCTGTCCGATATCGTCCGTTTCTTCCCAAGCCCGGACAAGAGAAAATGCGCGGGCATCAACCGCAGGACGAACGAGATCTTCGAGGCGGATTATGATTTCTCCAAGGCGAAGACCGCATATGTATTCAAGACAATGGTTGACCCGTTTATCGGAAAATATTCCTTTGTAAAGGTATGCTCCGGCGTGCTCAAGGGCGACGATGTTCTCTATAATGCAGATACGGACGCAGAGGAGAAGCCGGGCAAACTTTATACGATGAGCGGCAATAAGCCGTCAGAAGTAAGCGAACTGTTCGCCGGAGACATCGGCGCCATCGCAAAACTGGCGAATACACGCACGGGCGATACGCTTTCCACAAAAGCGTCACCGGTATCCTATGCGAAGACCGACTATTCCGTACCGTATACATTCATGAAATACACGGTTAAGAATAAGGGCGATGAGGATAAGGTGTCCCAGGCTCTTGCAAGGATGACGGCGGAAGATGTGACGCTGAAGGTTGTAAATGACAGCGAGAACCGTCAGACGCTTCTCTACGGCATGGGCGACCAGCATCTGGAGATCACGGCGAGCAAGCTTGCCGCAAGATATAAAGTGGAGATCAATCTGGAGACGCCGAAGGTTGCGTTCCGTGAGACGATCCGCAAGAACTCCGATGTGGATATGAAGTACAAGAAACAGACCGGCGGACACGGCCAGTACGGACACGTTAAAATGAAGTTCGAGCCGTCCGGAGATCTGGATACGCCGTATATCTTCGAAGAATGCGTTGTAGGCGGCGCGGTTCCGAAGAACTACTTCCCGGCTGTGGAAAAGGGGCTTCAGGAATCGGTTGTAAAAGGACCGCTTGCCGGATATCCGGTTGTGGGCGTGAAAGCGATCCTGTACGATGGATCCTATCATCCGGTAGACTCCTCGGAGATGGCGTTCAAGACCGCTACATCCCAGGCATTCAAGAAAGGCTTTCTTGAGGCTTCACCGGTGCTCCTTGAGCCGATCGCATCCATTAAGGTTACGGTTCCGGACGAGTACACCGGAGACGTCATGGGTGATCTGAACAAGCGGCGCGGCCGCGTGCTCGGCATGAACCCGATCGCCGGCGGCAAACAGGTCATTGAGGCGGATATCCCGATGACCGGCGTATTCGGCTACTGTACAACGCTCCGTTCCATGACCGGCGGACGCGGAACGTACGAGTATACGTTCGCAAGATACGAGCAGGCTCCGTCGGACGTACAGGAAAGAGAGATTGCAGCGAGAGCGTCAGAAGAATAAAGGATCATGCGGGATGAAGATCCCGTCATCAGGGCAGGAGACCAGGCGGTTTCCTGCCCGTTTTTTGCCGCCTGTATTAAGATAGTGTTAAGATACGCGCTAAGAAAGCGCTAAAATATTGTACTTTATATGCAAAGGTGATATAATTGCTCTGCTCCTTGAGAAAACGAGAATTAGTGTCGGCCCGTGCCGGCACTAAAATATTGACATTACAGAGGAAAAAGGAATGAAGATTGTTATCATCGGAGATGGGAAAGTAGGGTATAAACTCGCAAAACAGCTTTCTGTCGAAAACTATGATGTGGTGATGATCGACAGCAATGAAAAGAAATTAAAATATGCCGTTGACCGTCTGGATATCGCCTGCGTGACCGGCGATGCGGCAGATGCGGAGGTTCAGAAGGAGGCGGACGTGCCCCACGCGGACCTTGTGATCGCCTGCACGTCTGCGGACGAGTGCAATATGCTGAGCTGCCTGATTGCCAGGAGGCTCGGGGCAAGACATACGATTGCGCGCGTGCGAAACCCGATCTATTTCAGGCAGATCGGGCTTCTGAAGGAAGACCTCCATCTGAGCATGGCAGTGAACCCGGAACTGATCGTAGCGGATGAGATCAGCAGACTGCTGTTGTTCCCGGATGCCAGCAAGATCGAGACATTTGTAAAGGGAAGAGTGGAGCTGATCGAATATGCGATCCCTGAGGACAGCAAACTGATCGGGGTCACGCTTGCGAATATGTACGCGCGGTTCCAGATCAAACTGCTTGTCTGCGCGGTGGAACACGGCGGAGACGTGCTGATCCCGGACGGCGACTATGAGATCAGTAAAGGCGACCGCCTGCATATCGCGGTTTCCCATATTGAAATGGAGAGGTTCTTCCGTATGTTCGGAAAGCACCGGGGAAAGATCCGCAAAGTTATTATCTGCGGCGGCGGAAGAGTGTCCTATTATCTGGCAATGCAGCTTGGCAAGCTGGGCATGCAGATCAAGATCATCGAGCGGGATGTAAAGCGATGCGAGGAGCTGTGCGAACTCCTGCCGAAGGCGACGATCATCAACGGAGACGCAACGGACCACGACCTGCTGATTGAGGAGGGAATCGAGGAGGCGGATGCCTTCGTCGGCCTGACCGGTATGGACGAGGAGAATATTATCACGGCGCTGTTTGCCAAGAGCCAGGGCGCGTCGAAGATTATTGCGAAGATCAACGAGGACCGTCGGGCAAGCATGGTGGAGGATTTCGGGATCGACAGCATCGTGTCGGCCAAAACGGCCACTGCGGACGCCATCCTGAGCTATGTGCGAGCCAGAAAGAACTCCCAGGGAAGCGCCAACGTGGAGACCCTCTACCAGCTCGTGGATGAGAAAGTCGAAGCGCTGGAGTTTGTCATCCGGTCCGCGACAACTTATACAGGGATCCCGCTCAAGGAACTTCAGCTTAAGCCGAACAATCTGATCGCCTGCATTGCCAGAAAGCGTCAGATCATCATCCCGGGCGGTGATGACTGCATGGAGCCGGGCGACAGCGTGATTGTGGTGACGATGGACAGTCATATCGAAGATTTAGAGGATATTCTGGTATAGGTGCGGAAAAATGAATAAACGAATGATTATATATATACTTGGCAGAATGCTGGGCGTTGAGGGGGCTGTTCTTCTGATCCCGGCATTCGTTTCGCTGCTTTATCAGGAGAAGAGCGGATTCTCTTTTCTGATCGTGAGCCTGATCCTGGGCGTGGTCTTCCTGATCTTCGGAAGGAAGCGGCCGAAATCCACGAGGATCTACGGCAAGGAAAGTTTTGCCATTGTTGCGCTGGCCTGGCTTCTGTGGTCGGCCTTCGGGGCGCTCCCCTTTGTGATCTCAGGCAGCATCCCGGCGTACATCGATGCGTTTTTTGAGACGGTATCCGGTTTTACAACGACCGGATCCACAATCCTGCAGGAGATCGAAAGCCTGCCGATGGGAATCAATTTCTGGCGGTGTCTGACTCACTGGATCGGCGGGATGGGTGTGCTTGTATTCGTGCTTATGATCACATCCCTGGACGATGAGAACTCCATGCCCCTGATGCGGGCGGAGATGCCCGGGCCGGAATCGGATAAACTGGTGCCGAAGGCGAGGAATACGGCGACCATTCTGTACGGGATGTATTTCGCCCTGACGGCGGTGGAAGTGATTCTTCTGATGCTGGGCGGGATGAACCTCTACGACGCGCTGGTCCATTCCTTCAGTACGGCCGGCACCGGCGGGTTCAATAACCGGAACAACAGTGTCGCGTTCTACGACAGCGCCTATATCGACGGTGTGATCAC
>DWUU01000014.1 GCA_019120575.1 Candidatus Mediterraneibacter quadrami | reverse complement strand
CTGATGCTGGGCGGGATGAACCTCTACGACGCGCTGGTCCATTCCTTCAGTACGGCCGGCACCGGCGGGTTCAATAACCGGAACAACAGTGTCGCGTTCTACGACAGCGCCTATATCGACGGTGTGATCACGGTGTTCATGATCCTGTTCGGCGTGAACTTCAATCTGTATTTCCTGCTGCTCATCAAGGACTGGAAGAGCGTTCTTAAAAATGAGGAGCTCAGGGCTTACCTGGGAGTGATCGCGGCATCCATCGCGATCATTACTGCCAATATCCTGAGCATCTATGAGAATGTGTTCCACGCATTCCGTTACGCAGCGTTCCAGGTGGCTTCGATCATCACTACAACCGGGTTTTATACGGCGGATTACGAACTTTGGCCGGAACTTTCAAAGACGATCCTGCTGGCGATCATGTTCATCGGTGCCTGCGCGGGATCCACAGGCGGCGGCATCAAGGTGTGCAGGTTCGTGATCCTGATCAAATCCATCCGTCATGAGATCCACAAGATCCTGCATCCCAACGCAGTGACAGTGATCAAGCTCAACGGGAAAAGAGTGGGACAGGATACGATGCGCGGCATCAATGTATATTTTGCAGCGTATGTGTTGATACTGGCGGCGTCGGTGCTGATCGTATCTATCGATAATTTTGATTTCGCCACATCGTTCAGCGGGGTTCTGACAACGATCAATAACGTGGGGCCGGGTATCTCGAAAGTGGGCCCGGTGGAGAACTTCCACATGTTCTCACCCCTTTCAAAGATCGTGTTCAGTTTCGACATGCTGGTGGGAAGACTGGAGATCATTCCATTCCTCTTACTGCTGTCCCCGGCGCTCTGGAGAAAAAAATTCTGATTTTTATTGCCCCGCAGGGTTCCTGCGGGGTATACTTATATCAGTGCCAATTAAAAGAGACAGGAGAATAAGCAGACTATGAACAAAGCAAAACGAATGATCCTTATTATCGTGGCTGCGGTGATCGCGCTCGGGATTTATTATTATGCCGCGCTGCCGCCGCTCAATATCCATTCGGCGGAGATCTGGGTGTTTGCAGGGATCCTTATCCTCATTATCGCCGGGATCTATATCCGAAGGAAAAGGCTGAATGCATACGAACTGAAGGAGTCGAAGGGCCTGAAGGTGATCATGGGGATTTTCGCCGCCGGGGTGGTTGTCTACCTGATCGGCGCGCTCCTTTCCTCGCCGATCGTGAACGCGAAGAAATATCAGCAGCTTCTGACGGTGGAGACCGGCGAGTTTACGAAAGATATCGAGGAGTTGTCCTTTGACCAGATCCCGCTCCTGGACCGGGATTCGGCTGCACTGCTCGGCAACCGTGAGATGGGAAGCATGGTGGATATGGTATCCCAGTTTGAAGTGGATGACCTGTATTCCCAGATTAACTACCAGGACCGCCCGGTGCGTGTGTCGCCGCTCCGGTACGCCAGCATTATCAAATGGCTGACGAACAACAGCGAGGGTATCCCGGCCTATATTAAGATCGACATGGCGACGCAGGATACGGAACTGGTGAAGCTGGACCAGGGGATGAAATATACGACCAGTGATCATTTCAACCGGAATATTTACCGGCATCTGCGCTTCCGGTATCCGACTTATATCTTTAACGATCTGAGTTTTGAGGTGGATGAGGACGGGACGCCGTACTGGATCTGTCCGGTGAAAAAATATAACATCGGCCTGTTCGGCGGCGTGACCATCGGCAGAGTCGTGCTCTGCAATGCGATCACCGGTGAGACGCAGGATTATGCAATCGAGGATGCGCCCCAGTGGATCGACCGGGCGTTTTCCGCGGATCTCCTGGTGGAACTTTATGATTATCACGGGACGCTGAAACACGGATTCCTGAACAGCGTTCTGGGGCAGAAGGACTGTCTGGCGACGACGGACGGGTACAACTATCTGGCCATTGATGACGATGTGTGGGTGTACACCGGCGTTACGTCCATCACCGGAGATCAGTCCAATGTAGGATTTGTGCTTATGAACCAGCGGACCATGGAGACCCGTTTTTACGAGGTTGAAGGCGCCACGGAGGCCTCGGCCATGGCTTCCGCGGAAGGGCAGGTGCAGAACCTGCACTATACGGCTACATTCCCGCTGCTTCTGAATATCTCCGGAGAGCCGACTTATTTTATCGCGCTGAAGGATGATGCGGGCCTGGTGAAAATGTACGCTATGGTCAATGTGCAGAAATATCAGATCGTGGCCACCGGCGATACGGTCAGCGAATGTGAGGAAGAGTATACCCGTCTGATGTACCAGAGCGGGATTAAAGAAGTGGAAGAGGACACAAGGGAGATCCGGACCGTCACCGGCGCGGTAACAAAGATCGCCCAGGCGGTTGTGGAAGGAAATTCTCACTATTATCTGATGATCGAAGGGTCGGATGAGATATTCGACGTATCGGTGGCGGATTATATTGATGTGATCCGTTATAATGTGGGGGATTACGTGACCATCGAATACAAAGAAGGGGAAGAGACGAACACGGTGCTCTCGGTGAACAGGGCAGAAGAGCCGCAGGCATAAAAATACCCGGAAAGCAAAACGGGAAAGTTGAGCTTTCCGGGTATTTTTATTAATGCGCTGCAGTTATTTAAAATGCATGAATCAAGAGAAACCATTCAGATTCAAAGACTGAAAAAAATGACGCCCCGGAAAACTCCGGGGCATCGCTTTTCTCATGATTTATATTCTGATATCTTATGCGATCACATTGTAATCGTCAATACCTGAAATCTCATTCTTGTCTGCGCCGATGCTCAGATAGAAGTCGATGTTGTTTTCTTTGCCAATCTTATCTACTTTCTGAAGGAATACGGGCAGGCTCTCCAGTGTGATGTTTGCCTGCTTCAGCACGCTGTCAATGAAGACTGCCTCGATGTCGTGGTTGCCGGCCGACATGCCGTATAAGAATCCTGTAAATTCCTCGAGTGTCAGTATATCCGGATAATCAGCCATACGGATCGCACGGATGCTAAAGTCTACCGTGTATGTGTCTTTGTGGCTTTTCTTGATAAATACTACGTTACCGTTGGATGTTTTCACCTTCTCGTTTGCAAGGTCGATCATTTGCTGTGTCTTTCCGCTGCCTCTTGGGCCTGTGATTAAATTTACCATGGCGAATCTCTCCTTTATGTATGTATTATTTGAGATTTTCATCCCCTCAAATATCATATACTCATTATACACTAAAGAGGTGTGCGGAACAACTAAAAAAAGGATAAAAATATAAAAAGAGATGAGCATATTTACCATATATAGTAAACGGTTGACAAAACCTTCTTCCTGTGCATATGATAAAATATCGGGAAAATAAAAGACTTGTTAAGGAGAAAATATATGAACCTGAACGTATGGATCGGGATCCTGATCCCGTTTGCCGGCACCGCGCTTGGTGCGGTCATGGTATTTTTTATGCGAAAGGAAATGAACGTGAAGCTTCAGAAGATGCTTCTGGGCTTCGCGTCGGGCGTAATGATGGCGGCTTCCGTGTGGTCGCTTCTCATCCCGGCCATCGATATGGCGGAAGAGAAGGGCGGGCTTCCGTGGATGCCGCCGGCGGTGGGCTTCCTGCTCGGCATGGGCTTCCTGCTTCTTCTGGACACCCTGACGCCCCATCTTCATTTCACGGAGGAGAAACCGGAGGGCGTGCCTGCCCATTTAAAAAAAACAACCATGCTTGTCCTTGCCGTCACCCTTCATAATATCCCGGAAGGCATGGCGGTGGGCGTTACATTTGCCGGAGCGATGACCGGCAATGCGGTGATGACGCTGGCCGGGGCGTTCGCCCTGTCGGTCGGCATCGCCATTCAGAACTTCCCCGAGGGGGCGATCATATCCATGCCGCTTCAGAGCCAGGGACTGTCAAAGAGACGCTCCTTCGTATACGGCGCGCTCTCGGGTGTTGTAGAGCCCATAGCGGCCCTCCTGACGATCCTGCTGACCGGCCTGGTTGTGCCGCTGCTCCCGTATCTGCTTTCCTTTGCGGCCGGAGCCATGATCTATGTGGTGGTGGAGGAACTGATCCCCGAGGCACAGACGGGGCCCCACTCCAATGTCAGTACCATCGGGGTGGCTGTGGGATTCGTGATCATGATGATCCTGGACGTGGCGCTCGGATAAAACAGAACATGACTTCCGGAGATCTACGACGGGCTGGAGCCGGTTTCCTCGAAAGGATGCTTTGCCCAGGCGTGGAGCGTGGGAGAACTTCTCCGCGTATATGAGGCGCTGGAACGGTAAAATATAGAGAAACCGGGAGGGGATAAGATGGATTTTGCAGCAGTATATCATAAAACAACAGAACAGATGAGCTATGCGCTGGATGAAGATCATCTGGTGGTCAATCTGAAGACGGGGTATGATGTGAAACGGGTCTTTATCGTACACGGGGACCCCTATGCCGCCGGGATCCTGGGCGGAAATGAAAGATGGAGCGGGCAGCGTGAAGAGATCATTTATCAGAAA
>DWUU01000013.1 GCA_019120575.1 Candidatus Mediterraneibacter quadrami | reverse complement strand
TGGCTGTACGGTGCGTCAGGGGTCAACTGCTCGCTGTTTGGCATCGGCGAGCGGACCGGCAATACGCCGCTGGAGGCCATGGTCTTCGAATACGCGCAGCTTCGCGGGACGCTGGACGGCATGGACACGACCGTGATCACGGAACTTGCGGAGTATTATGAGAAAGAGATCGGGTATCACATCCCGCCGAGAACCCCGTTCGTGGGCAGGAACTTCAATGTGACCCGCGCCGGGATCCACGCGGACGGCATGCTGAAAAACGAGGAGATCTACAATATATTTGACACAGAGAAATTCCTGAACCGCCCGGCGCTCGTATCCATTTCCAACACGTCCGGCACCGCCGGCATCGCCTACTGGATCAACGCCTACTACAGACTGGACGACGATCATAAAGTGGACAAGAATTCAGAACTGGTGCAGGAGATGAAAGCCTGGGTGGACAGCCAGTATGAGGATGGCCGTGTGACTGTCTTGACAGATGAGGAATTAGTTGGCAAAATAGGAGATGTGTGCAGGGAACTGGGCATAACACTGTAACCGGGAGGTTTTGATCCATGGAAGAATATCAGGATCGTTCACTGGGCGGAAAAGTATTCCAGCAGATCCGTTCGGACATCATTAACGGGAAGTATAAAGAAAATGATGAGCTTCGGGAGAATACGATCGGCAAAGAGCTTGGCGTAAGCCGCACGCCGGTGCGCGAAGCACTCCGTCAGCTGGAACTGGAGGGGCTGGTAACGATCATACCGAACCGAGGCGCTTTTGTGACGGGAATATCACATAAGGATATCAAAGATATCTATCTGATCCGCTCCCTTCTGGAAGGCTTGTGCGCCAGGTGGGCGGCCAAGAATATTTCGGAAGAGAAGCTGACGGAACTGGAGGAGATCATCGTTCTTTCGGAATTTCAGATCAACCGGGAGAACGGCGGAAGCCCGGATCAGATCACGGCTCTCGACGGCCGGTTCCACGCGGCGCTCTACGAGGCTTCCGGCAGCCGGATCCTCGCCCGGGTACTGACAGATTTCCATAATTATGTAAAAATGGCCAGGCTGACTTCCGTCGCGTCCCAGGAGCGGGCAAGAAGATCCATCCGGGAACACCGGCAGATTCTGCGCGCCATCCGGGAAAGAGACGGCGAGCTGGCGGAACAGCTGGCAAACGAACATATCATTCACGTGATAGAAAACCTGAAAAAACAGGGATTTTAATAAAAAGATACAGACAGGAGGACACGCATAATGGAAAAGATCAAAATGACGACACCCCTTGTGGAGATGGACGGGGACGAGATGACCCGGATCCTCTGGAAGATGATCAAGGAAGAACTTCTTCTTCCGTATATCGATCTGAAGACAGAGTATTATGATCTCGGACTGGAGCACAGAAACGAGACAAATGATCAGGTGACGATCGACTCGGCCATGGCGACGAAAAAATATAAAGTAGCCGTGAAATGCGCGACGATCACACCGAACGCGGCGCGTATGACGGAATACAACCTGAAAGAGATGTGGAAGAGCCCCAACGGCACGATCCGTGCCATCCTTGACGGAACCGTGTTCCGCGCGCCGATCGTGGTCAAAGGCATCGAGCCCTGCGTCCGCAACTGGGAAAAACCGATCACCATTGCAAGACACGCATACGGAGATGTCTATAAAGGATCCGAGATGAAGATCCCGGGCGCGGGCAGGGTGGAACTGGTCTATACGGCGGCAGACGGAACCCAGACAAAAGAGCTGGTGCATGAGTTTGACGGCCCGGGCATCGTTCAGGGCATGCACAACATTAACAAATCCATCGAGAGTTTCGCGAGAAGCTGTTTCGCCTATGCGCTGGATACGAAGCAGGACCTGTGGTTCGCTACAAAAGATACGATTTCCAAGAAATATGACCATACATTCAAAGATATTTTCCAGGAGATCTATGACGCAGAGTACGATGAGAAGTTCAAAGAGGCGGGCATCGAGTATTTCTACACCCTGATCGACGATGCGGTGGCCCGCGTCATGAAGTCAAAAGGCGGTTATATCTGGGCGTGCAAGAATTACGACGGCGACGTGATGAGCGATATGGTATCCTCCGCGTTCGGCTCCCTGGCAATGATGACGTCTGTTCTCGTATCCCCGGAAGGATATTACGAGTATGAGGCGGCGCACGGGACCGTGCAGCGTCACTATTACAAACATCTGAAAGGCGAGGAGACATCCACCAATTCCGTTGCAACCATCTTCGCATGGACCGGCGCACTGAGAAAACGCGGTGAGCTGGACGGCATCAAAGAACTGATGGAATTCGCCGACAGACTGGAGAAAGCGACGATCGATACGATCGAGTCCGGAAAAATGACAAAAGACCTGGCGCTGATCACATCGATCAAACATCCGACAGTCCTCAACAGCGAGGAGTTTATCAAGGCGATTGCGAAGCGGCTGTGAAATTCCTGTTTATCGGACTGACTGTCAAAGCACAGCACTGAATACTGCAAAATACTTTAATCAGAATGCAGATTCACGGAATAAGGGATAAAGCCTTCCCGTTTCCGGTTCCGCAGCCTAATGAAAAGTTAAAAACCGGATCATTGACAAAAAACAGAGCCGCAGATGAGGAAGTCACTAACGTTCAGACAGCCTCATCTGCGGCTCTGAAGTCAATTTTCCGGTTTTTACTTTTCCCAAGACCGCTCCACAGTCACCGGGCCGGCTTTATCCCTTATTCTGTGAAAGTCGCATCCGATCGGAAATTCTTCTGAGATTCTGTACTTGAGTATGCCGGTTCAGTTCCATAAACTGCAATTAGGCAAGTTATCAACAGCTGTGCTAACGTTTAAAATATAAACACCGTCATATTTCTAAAAACTTGAATCTGGTCCGTATGAAATGTATTAGTAATACGGACCAGATTGGAAAAATATGGATTTGATCCGTACGCCAGACAAATTTTTACGGTTCATTTATCTAAAATGGACATTTAGACCGTATATCAACTCGTCAAAATACGGACGAAATACAGGAATCGTAAAATGGGTCCGTATTCACTTGCTAAATCATACCGACGGAACAGTTGATTTCTTTATATTAACCGTACAGAAATTCTAAAATACGGACTAAATATGTAAATGCTATTTTTAAACCGTAAATCCTTTAAGTGGTTTCCATTAATGAATCAGGCTGTCCGGAAAACAGGAATTTCACACTTTCAGCAGCGCCTGTTTATACTCATTCTGAAATGCCGTTCTGTATTTGTTGGTCACTACGGACATATACAGGTTTGACGCCAGGATATCGTTCCGGAGCATTTTCTGTGCGCTCCGGGGAAGTTCTTCACTGTCTGACAGGCGCGCGATCAGCGTAAGCGGGCTTTCCCGCGTAATTTTAGCCAGGATTTTTTCACAGCCTTTACGGACGCCGAGAAGGCGGGCATAGCAGTGGAATCCGTTCCCAGTGTATTCGATCAGACTGTCTTTTTTTATCCCGAGCATAATATGAAGGAGCGCCCGGTTGATCCGGGTCTGTGTGATCTCACGGGTTTTGAGCAGCTCGCAGAACTGCCGGTAGTTGAAAAAGTCGTCCAGCCGTGCGGTGATGCGGGCGGCCAGTTCTTCTGAAACATCTGCGTAGCGGATCAGGCTGTCCGTCCGTTTGTTGAGCAGCTTGTACTTCAGGATCAGCGAAAAGTCGTTCGCGTATACGGGATACAGGACCTGGTGCCAGTCTTTTAAAAGTTCCAGACAGTTCGGCGGAACCTGATCTTCCAGTTCGGGCCGGATGTCTGAAAATGAATTGTCATCAAAGGCATCCGCGGACTGCTCCGTGCTCAGTGCGGAACTGGAGAATGCAAGGAGAGAGCGGATCGCCGAGGCGGAGCTGAAATGACTGTCCGAGAGTCTGCGGTCATGGTAGCCGGCCCCTTCGCGCCGGATTGTATAGGGCCTGATGGAGCTGTTCAGTTTTTTCAGCGCTTTCAGATACTCGATTCCCAGAATGTTATTCGGCTCTTTCATAATATCGGTCAGACTTGTGGCGGAGACGGAAGGGGTGGATTTATCCCGGAACGACATGGAGTATCCGGTGACGGCGTTCTGGCGCGCCGCCGGATAGGAGCAGCCCTGACGGAGATGTTCTTTCAGAAGGTTCCGGTATTCAGGCGGCTCTTTTAACAGAATATCTGCGACGGCATCCATGGCTCTCAGGTCGCTGCATTCACTTCCGAAGCAGAGACAGTCTACGATGCCCAGACGGTCCAGGAGCGATACGGCGCCGGCAGCGAACAGTTCCGCGCTTCCGGTTGCATAGCAGACAGGCAGTTCAAACACGGCGGCAGCGCCGCATTTCAGCGCCATTTCCGCACGGATCCGTTTGGGCATGATGGCAGGCACGCCCCGCTGCACATAGTCGCCGCTCATGACGACGATAACGGCGTCGGCGCCGGTGATCCGCTTTGTTTCCTGTATATGATAGAGATGTCCGTTGTGGAATGGATTGTATTCGGCGATCAGGCCAGCAATTTTCATAAGAATCTCCTTGTATATCGATTTTTACCATATTATACTATAAAATGACGGAAACATACAGGAAGGATGGACGCAAAATGGAAAATAATTATCAGGAAATGAGAGTCCGCAGGATTTCGATGCTGCTGGACACACATGATTTTAAGACACTGAAAGAAGAACTGGAATCCATGCATCCTGTAGATATTGTCGATGCGTTTGAAGAACTGGACAAGAAGGAGCGTACGCTTGTATTCCGGCTTCTGGCAAAAGAAGAGGCTGCGGAAGTATTTACGGACATGAACAGCGACATGCGCGAGGAACTGATCGGCGCGCTGACGGATTCCGAGCTGGAAGAAGTCATGGACGAGATGTATGTTGATGATACGGTGGACGTTCTGGAAGAGATGCCGGCCAATGTGGTGGACCGTCTGATCATGGTGACGGATGAGGAGACGAGACGGAAGATCAACGCACTCCTTCAGTATCCGGACGACAGCGCCGGCAGCATCATGAACGTGGAGTACATCAGCCTGCGCAAGGAAATGACGGTGGCGGATGCCATCCTGAAGATCCGTCAGGTCGGCATCAATAAGGAAACGATCTACACCTGCTATGTGACGGAGAAGAAGAAACTCATCGGAATGGTCGATGTCAAGGATCTGCTGACGGCCGGTGAATCCCGCCTGATCGGGGAGATCATGGATGAAAATGTGCTGTATGCCCGGACACTCGACGACCAGGAGTATGTGGCGAATATGATTAATAAATACGGTCTGGTGGCGATCCCCATCATAGATCACGAAAACTGTCTGGTCGGCATTGTAACCGTTGACGACGCGATGCTCGTCCTGCAGGATGAGACCACGGAAGACATCAGCATGATGGCCGGCGTCAGCCCCAATGAGGATTCGTATTTTGAGACGTCAGTGGTGCGCCAGGCGAGGAACCGCGTGCCCTGGCTGATGCTCATGATGCTTTCGGCGACGGTCACGGGCGAGATTCTGGGGTATTATGAAAATGCCATGGCCGTGATGCCGGTGCTTATCACTTTTATCCCGATGCTCATGGGAACAGGCGGTAACTGCGGTTCCCAGAGTTCCACACTGATGATCCGAGGACTGGCGGTCGGAGAGATCGAGTTTAAGGATATCTTCAGGGTAATCTTTAAAGAGATCCGTGTGGCGCTCATCGTGGGCGCCCTGCTGGCGGTGGTCAACGGCATCCGGATCTGCATCATGTATGACTGGAATGTGATGCTGGCGGTGGCGCTGGGAATCACCATGATCGCAGTGGTCATCATGGCGAAATGCATCGGATGCGTCCTGCCGCTTCTTGCAAGGAAGATCGGACTGGATCCGGCGATCATGGCGGCGCCGCTGATCACGACGGTGCTGGACACGTGTACGATCCTTGTTTATTTCAATATCGTAACGGCGTTCTTTAAGATCTGAGACCGGAAGCCAGGCATCGTTAAAATTGTGACAAACTTCTAAAAATAAAACGGCAATCCGGGGCGGTTGTACTTAAAAATGCACATAAAATACAGGGGAATTGCTTGTATACAAAAAGGATTTGCTATATAATATTAGCAGCGCGTTGGTGTATTCCGACGCTGGCGTGTGATAAAAATGAAAGGTGGCAGAACTGAAATGGGATTTATTGATGAAATCAAGGCAAGAGCCAAAGCTGACAAGAAAACGATCGTCCTTCCGGAGACCGAAGACGAACGTACATACAAAGCGGCCGAAGCAGTATTAAAAGAGGGGATCGCGGATCTGATTCTTGTGGGAAGCAAAGAAGAGGTCGAGAAGAATAAAGGCTTATATGATATTTCCGGAGCTGTGATCGTGGATCCGGCGACAGATGAGAGAACAGAAGGATACATTGCCAAACTTGTGGAGCTCAGACAGAAGAAGGGCATGACAGAGGAGCAGGCAAGAGAGATCCTTTTAAATAACTACCTGTATTACGGCGTCATGATGGTCAAGATGGGCGACGCGGACGGAATGGTATCCGGGGCGTGCCACTCTACGGCGGACACCCTTCGTCCGTGTCTGCAGATCCTGAAGACAAAACCGGGTACAAAGCTCGTATCCGCGTTCTTCCTGATGGTTGTTCCGGACTGCGATATGGGTGCGAACGGGACATTTATCTTCGCGGATTCCGGACTGGAGCAGAACCCGGATCCGGAGAAACTGGCGAATATCGCCATCTCTTCCGCAGAGTCCTTCCAGGCGCTGACCGGCAAAGAGCCGATCGTGGCCATGCTTTCCCACTCTACAAAGGGAAGCGCAAAACATGCGGATGTAGATAAAGTCGTTGAGGCGACGAAGCTGGCGAAAGAGCTTGCGCCGGAACTGAAACTGGACGGAGAACTGCAGCTTGACGCGGCCATCGTTCCTTCCGTGGGCGCATCCAAAGCTCCGGGCAGCGAGGTGGCAGGGCATGCCAACGTACTGGTATTCCCGGACCTGGATGCCGGCAATATCGGATATAAGCTGGTACAGAGACTGGCAAAGGCGGAGGCTTACGGCCCGCTGACTCAGGGCATCGCGGCACCGGTAAACGATCTGTCAAGAGGCTGCAGCGCCGAGGACATCGTTGGCGTGGTGGCGATCACATCCGTTCAGGCACAGGCTCAGTAAAACGTGCATCATCTGACAGGCATTATTAAAATAAAAAAGTTCGGGAGGAAAAGAACATGAATGTTTTAGTTATCAACTGCGGAAGCTCTTCACTGAAATTCCAGCTCATCGACGCTGCATCAGAGAAAGTTCTGGCAAAAGGTCTCTGCGAGAGGATCGGAATCGACGGACGCCTGACCTATCAGCCGACAGGCGGCGAGAAAGAGAAATCCGACAAGCCGATGCCGACGCATACCGAGGCGATCCAGTTCGTGATCGAGGCGCTGACCAATCTGGAGACCGGCGTTGTAAAGAGCCTGGACGAGATCGGAGCAGTGGGACACCGCATGGTTCACGGCGGCGAGAAGTTTGCATGCTCCGTCGTGATCAACGAAGAAGTGAAGAAAGCAGTGGAAGAGTGCAACGACCTTGCGCCGCTCCACAATCCGGCGAACCTGATCGGTGTGGCTGCATGTGAGAAACTGATGCCGAATACGCCGATGGTGGGCGTGTTTGACACCGCATTCCATCAGACCATGCCGGAGAAGGCTTATATGTACGGCCTTCCGTATGAGTACTATGAGAAATACAAAGTAAGACGCTACGGCTTCCACGGAACAAGCCACAGCTTCGTATCCAGAAGAGCGGCTGAGGTGATGGGCAGACCGTACGACAACCTGAAGACGATCGTATGCCACCTCGGAAACGGATCCAGTATTTCCGCAGTTCTGAACGGCAAATCCGTAGATACGTCCATGGGACTTACACCGCTTGAGGGCCTGGTAATGGGAACCCGTTCCGGTGATATCGATCCGGCGATCATGGAGTTCATCGCTCAGAAGGAAAATCTCGACATCGAGGGCGTTATGGCCGTGCTTAATAAGAAATCCGGTGTGTTCGGTCTTTCCGGCGGACTTTCCAGTGATTTCCGTGACCTGACAGACGCCATGAACGCAGGCGACAAGAAAGCCAAGATTGCAATGGATGTATTCTCCTACCGTGTAGCAAAATACATCGGCGCATACGCGGCAGCCATGAACGGGGTGGACTGCATCGTATTTACGGCGGGCATCGGCGAGAACGACGACTACGTAAGAGAGCAGGTATGCAGTTATCTCGGATATCTGGGAGTTGACTTCGATAAGGAAGTGAACGACGGACTCAGAGGAGAAGAAAAAGAGATCACGAAGCCGGGCTCCAAAGTACGCGTATTTGTTATCCCGACAAATGAGGAGCTTGCGATCGCAAGAGAGACGCTGGCGCTCGTGAAATAATGACATCCGTAAGGATTATGACAATCTTGTAAAAAGAAATATGAAGCGGGTTATTTACTTTTGACAAAGTGGATAACCTGCTTTTTTGTTGAAAAAGAGTATTATAAGGAAACGACGGGACATGAGGTCCTGTTTGTCGGGGACTGTGAAGTTTATGAGAATTTTTCCCCGATCACGCTCTACGAGGATTACGGGATCACGAGCTACATCAGAGGTTCCGCCCAGCAGCTCACATGGCAGTCTTATTACCTTCTGGAGGATGCGCTCCGGTATGAGACGCCGAAGGTTGTAGTGTTTAACGTGCTGGCCATGAAGTATAATGAACCGCAGAGCGAAGCATACAACCGGATGAGCATTGACGGGATGAAGATGTCTGCGTCCAAGATCGGGGCGATCCGCGCTTCAATGACTGAGGAAGAACACATGCTGGATTATATTTTCCCGATCCTCAGATACCATTCCCGGTGGTTGGACCTGTCGTCAGAAGATGTGAAATATATGTTCCATAAGGACAAAGTTTCTCACAACGGCTATTATATGAGGGTGGATGTGCGTCCGGCGGAGGATTTTCCGGAACCGGAGAAACTCTCCGACTATACGCTGGGCGACAAGGCTGTGGAATATCTGGACAGAATGCGAATGCTCTGTGAGGAGAAAGGCATTGACCTGGTGCTGGTGAAGTCGCCGAGCCTCTATCCCTACTGGTATGACGAATGGGATGAGCAGATCGTGAATTATGCGGAAAAATACGGGCTTGATTATTTTAATTATGTTTTGAATCTGAAAGCTGCGCTTTTGAAGGACTTGACAAGGTCTACAGTTATCCGGGATTCCAGCTCAAGACCTATCCGGTAGAGGATAAAGATTACGTCCTTTCTGTTGTATTTATGGATGATACGGTTT
>DWUU01000012.1 GCA_019120575.1 Candidatus Mediterraneibacter quadrami | reverse complement strand
ATCATACTTTCCGATGATCTCTTTTCTTCTTTCTAGCAACCCCGGATAGCGATCAAGCTGACGCAGACCAATGGCAGCCATGATATCCGTCATATTACACTTGTACCACGGTCCTACAATATCATACTCCCATGCACCAAGCTGATTCTTTGCCAGAGCATCCTTGCTCTGGCCATGCAGGCTGTACAGCTGATATTGATTATAGATTTCTTCACTATCAACGCCCGAAATATCTCTCCAAGTTGATGCACCGCCCTCAGCTGTCGTAAAGTTCTTCACGGCATGAAAAGAAAAATCTGTAAAGTCAGCAAATTCGCCGGCCTTCTTCCCATTCCTACTTGCTCCAAGTGCATGAGCCGCGTCAGAGAAAATCAGAACACGTCCGATAGCCTTCTGGATCCTTCTGCCAAGGTCCGTATTACCAGACGCTACAAACAGATCCTTCTTAGACTCAACAACCTCATAGAGTTTTTCGTAATCAGCGATAATTCCACCCAAATCAACGGCCACAATAGCTTTAGTCTTATTCGTAATCGCTTCAGCAACCTTATCATAATCCATCTCCGTGGAATCTTTCTGGCTGTCCACAAAGATCACCTTAGCGCCACAATGAATAGCAGCGGAAGCTGATGCTGTATATGTATAAGCCGGCACGATGACCTCGTCACCCTCTCCGATGCCACAGATTCTGAAGTTCAGTTCTTCGGCTGCAGTCGCAGAATTTAGGCATACTACTTTAGATGTATGACAAAACTCAGCAAGTCTTTTTTCTAATTCTTTTGTTCTCGGTCCAGTTGTGATCCAGCCAGACTTCAGCGCATCTATTACCTCCTTGATCTCTGAATCAGAGATATCAGGCGGACTAAATGGAATAACTCTCTTTGCAATATCATTCAGTGTTTCATTACTAGACATCTCGCACCCCTCTATTACATTTCATCGAAGAGATTTGGCTCTTTGCCGTATTTCTCAATAAGTGATTTAACCCAATCAACATTAATGCCATTTGGAACCGTACTATCGGCTTCCAACATAAGCGCAACTGCATTATCCTCAACGCAGATTGACGTTATAACATGTTTCCCCGCCACCTTTTCCAATGCATCCTGTCCGGATGCAAAACCCTTCTTTTCTCCGTCTATAATGCATACTACGGTTCCTTTGACTAACTCCAGTACCTTTTTCAGTTCCCAGTTCATACCGTTAGTTCCTTACTCAAATTTAAAAAAATATATCAATCTTCAAGCATTATCATTCTCAAAAATCCATGCAAGATCCTCCCCTGGCAGAGACCTGTCCGCTGAAAATCAAAAGGAAGAAAAACACACAATCAAAGCATGCTGCCGTCTCACGACTCTGGGTTGACCATTTTCTCACCTTATTTGCACGCTCTAAATTGTCTGTCAACAGCATACCACCGGGTGAACCTGTGATGATCTTATTCCCGTTAAATGAAATACAATCATATGCACCGAATCAACCTGTCTGCTTTCCTTTATAGGTGGTCCCCAGTGACTCCGCCGCATCTTCAATAATCGTTGCGCCATGCTGGTCACAGATTTCTTTCAGTTCATCCACCTTTTCCGGTGTCCCGTAGTGATGTGCGATAACTACTGTCTTCACATCCGAATAAAGCTCAAACGCTTTCTCCAGCGCCACCGGATACATATTCCAGGTGTCATATTCTGTGTCAATGAATACCGGCTCGCCGCCTTCATAAACCACCGAGTTTACTGTCGCGTCAAATGTCATATCCGAGCAGAATACCTTATTTCCCGGTTTCACGCTAAAAAAGTCCCCTCCCGGGACTTTTTCTTTCTCAACTCATCTGCTCTCTCTTCTCTTTACACATTCTTCGCCACAATCTCCAGCCCCGCCTCAACTTTCTGCATCTTCCCGAACATCTTCATCTCCAGCCACACTTTCCGCTTATGCCGGTCGATCTTCCGGATCATGCCTTCCTTTCCTTTCAGCGGGCCTTTTGTGACGATGACCCGGTCGCCTTCGATGACGCCCTCGGACATTTCCATGACCTGGTCCTCGCCACCCAGCTCCAGCAGAAAACCTTTTTCTTCTTCGGTCAGGGGCACGATCTCCTGCCCCGTACCGATCAGCTTCGTGAGGCCGATCACGGTCTTCAGGGACTGGTACAGTTCGTCCAGACGGTCGGTTACGACAAAAACATATCCGGGGAACAGGACTTTCTTCAATACCGTCCATGTTCCCCGGATACGCCTCTTTTCTTCGTAATATGGTATGAAGCAGCGTTTCAGCACTGCTTCTGATATGTTGCTCCGGCACTGGGTCCGGATGCTTTCTTCGGTGCCCGTTCGCACCTGCAGTACGTACCACATATTCGATTCCTCCGAATTTTGGGTATGCTTCGCCACTCCATCCGGTTTTTTAAAAATAAAAAACCGCACGAAACGACTTTCTCTCATGACCACATACCCATACAAACGCGGCAAAGCGACGATTTGATCCGGTTATGTTTTTGTATTTTGCATGCCATACAGGAGAAGCCCTCTGTATGGCATGCGGTACTGTCTTTCTTACACGGTCTGGCGGGCTGTCTCCCCGCTGTGCTCCGTATCGGGATGATAGGTAGGCACGATCTCCGCCACGAGTTCTTTGATCCGCGGCGATTCGTTTCTGCTCTCCTTGTCCAGCAGCTCCAGTTTTTTCTTAAAGTCTTCGTCGTCCATCTCGATCGGCTTGCCGATGTAGATGAGTTCGTTTTCAGTCTCCTGCATGCCTTCTTCGTCCATGAGGAGTTCTTCGTATAATTTTTCACCCGGTCTTAATCCGGTGTATACGATCTTGATGTCTTCATCCGGCACATATCCGGACAGGCGGATCAGGTTTCTTGCCATGTCGTCGATCTTGACCGGCTCGCCCATATCCAGAATGAAGATCTCGCCGCCGTGTGCGTAGTATGACGCCTGAAGGATCAGGGACACCGCTTCCGGGATCGTCATGAAATAGCGGATGATCCGTTTGTCTGTGACGGTTACCGGGCCGCCTTCTGCGATCTGCTTCTTGAAGAGCGGGATCACGCTTCCGTTGCTTCCCAGCACGTTTCCGAAGCGGACGGCTACAAAGTCGGTATCGGTCTGGCGGTCCATCATCTGCACCACCATCTCGCAGAGGCGCTTGGATGCGCCCATGATGTTCGTCGGGTTCACCGCCTTGTCGGTGGAGATCAGGACGAACTTCTTTACGCCTGCCGCGGCTGCGGCCTGCGCGACCTTATACGTTCCCTCAACGTTATTTTTGATCGCCTCGTTCGGGCTGTATTCCATAAGCGGTACATGTTTATGGGCCGCCGCGTGGAATACGATATCCGGATGATAGGTGTTCATGACATTCTGCACGCGTCGTGTGTTGCGCACAGACCCGATCAGCGTCACCAGATTAAGCCGCGGGTATTTCCGCCTCAGCTCTTGCTGGATGGCATAGGCATTATTTTCATAAATGTCGAAAATGATCAGCATCGCCGGTTCGGACTTGGCGATCTGGCGGCAGAGCTCGCTGCCGATGGATCCGCCCCCGCCTGTTACCAGGACGGTCTTGCCCTTCAGTGTGGAGAGGATCTCGTCGTTGTTGACCTTTACCTGGGCCCGGCCCAGCAGGTCCGTGATCTCCACGTCGCGCAGCTTGCTGACGCTGACTTCTCCGTTGATCAGCTGGTAGGTTGCAGGTACGGTCTGCATCTTACAGCCGGTGTTTTTACATATATTGAGGATGGCCTTCCGGTTTTCACCGGTCGTGGCCGGAATTGCGTAGATGATACGGCTGATCCCGTACTCTTTTACTTTCTGCTCGATGTCGTAGCGGTTGCCCACGATCGGCACGCCTTCCAGCATACGGCCTTTTTTATTCAGGTTGTCGTCGATCACGCAGCAGACTTTTCCGTTCAGGTGGCTGCTGCTCACCAGTTCGCGGATGAGCGTCAGGCCGGCCTGTCCGCCGCCGATGATCATGATCCGGTCGATCCCTTCCTCGCTGTCCAGCTTCGTCTTATTCAGATAAGACCGGACCAGCCGGTAGGAGAACCGGAGCGCCGTGGTCAGCAGGATGCTGAATACATATCCTACGAAGAAGTAGGAGCGCGGCATCCTCAGATCCATGGCCAGGATCCCCGCCAGATAGAGAAACGGCAGGAGGATGTAGGCCTGGACGATGCGCTTCGCCTCGTCGATGCCGGCGAACCGCCAGATGCTGTGGTACAGGCGGAAGCCGTAGAATACGACCACCGTCACAGCCGCCCAGTACGGCATGGACCATATATAACCTGTCAGATATTCTCTCGGGATGCGGGAGAATACAAAGTCAAATCTCAGCAGCAGCGCCGCCAGATATGACACAAGTATTGATATAATATCCAGAAACAGCAATATGAAGGCCCGCTTCAGCCACACATAGTCTGTTTTCTTCTCAGTCCCACTCATAACTCATTTGTCCTTTATACTGCTTATTTCTCAGATGTGGAGAACCGGTTTCTCGGCCAGTTCCTCCTGACATAAATTCCCACGCCTGCCAGCACCGCCAGTACGGCGCACACGATTGCCATTGTCTGGTCCACGCTCATCTCTTCACCCTCTCTCTGAGTATACGGATCACTGTCCGTTTAAGACATCGTTCATCTTGCTGCTGATCTCTGATATAGAGTTTGTGTCCGGCCACATGACATAGAGCGACTGTGATCCGGATGAGTAGCAGGACTGCCGGTCGCCGGTTCCCACGGCTGCCACGGACTCAATGTCCCAGCTGCTTCCGTCTGACAGCTGTCTGCTGATAAATGTCGCCATCTCGGCTCTTGTCATATTTGTCTCCACGCTGTCGCTCACGCTGGTAATGATCTCACTTGCGTTCACGAGGAGCGCCGGGCTCATTGCCTTCTGCAGGATGCCGGTCAGAACCGCTTCCTGGTTCTTTCCTCTCTGGTTGTCTCCTGCCGCGAAGCTGTGACGCTCGCGGGAGAATGCCAGAGCCTGCTCGCCGTTCAGATGGTTCACGCCTTCTGTGAAGCTGTAACCGCCGGCGGAGAAACTGTATTCGGAATTCACATCCACACCTCCGATCGCGTCCACGATCTTGATAAGGGATGTGAAGTTTACTCTTGCATAATAGCTGATATCAATGCCGTAAATGCTCTCCAGGGTTGCCATGGATACATCCACGCCGTAGATGCCCGCATGAGTCAGCTTGTCCCGCTGCTCGCCGGATACGCCCGGGATCGGAACATAGTAGTCACGGGGCGTGGTCGTCAGCAGGATCTTGTGTGTAGTCGGATTGACTGTCATGATGATGTTGACGTCGCTCCGGCTGTTTGTTGTGATCGGGCCCGATACATCGATGCCGCTGATGTAGATATTGAACGCCTCATCCTCTGTGATGACGTCGGTCTCTTCCTGCTCGATCTCGGTCTCGATTCCATACTGATAAATGATGCGCACCTGATCGGAATATCCCTCGATGCTCTCGTCGATGATTCCGGTAAACGCCTCGTTATAGATGGCCGCGCCGATCTCCCCGTCGAGGAGCGCCTGGGCCTCTTCCTGGATGGCCGGGTAATTCTCCACGTCCGGCTCCTGGCCAATGACGCGTTCCACATCTTCCAGCATCTTCTGGTTGTTCTCCAGATCGAGCGCCGTCTGGATGCCAAATGTGTAGTTCTTGATATCGAGAATATTTTCGGCCGTATCATCCGCGCGCACCACAACGATCATGTTGTCGGTCTTGTAGGTCGCTCCGCCCACCTGCTCGAGCATCCTGCTGGCGCGGAACATGTAGTAGCTTCCGAACGCAAGCGCGATGCTGATCAGCACGCTGAAGACGATACCGATAATATATACTTTGCTCTTTAAAAACTGCAGTCCGAACAGTACGCCGAACAGTACGAGCAGTGTTACCGCCAGTACCGCGATATAGCTTCCCGGGATCATCCCGCTCGTCCATACTGCCGCGATGAAGATCAGCGTCAGCAGCAGCTGCAGCAGAAGGATCAGCTTGCCCGGCATATTGTGGGTAACCGGGACTCTGCCGGACTTCCCTGCACGGGAATGACCGGAATGATGTGAATGGTGTCTGTGGTGTCTGCGTTTACTCATTCGTATCCTGCTCCTTTATTTGTTATGGCTGTGATGACCGCTGCCCTCGCCATAATAATTACCATAATATTTTCCGTAGTATTTGTTCTGCTTCATATTTACCTTGTTAAGCACAACGCCCAGGATCGGACAGTCTGTCTTCTCCATCTGGCTCTTAACCGTACGGATGAACTTATAGCTTACCGTGTTGGCTGCAACGACAAGCACGGAAGCGTCGCATGCCTTTGAGATGACTGCCGCGTCAATAACGCTGCCCAGCGGCGGCGCGTCGATGATCACATAGTCGTACTCTTTCTCCGCCTTCTCGATCAGATCCAGGAAACGCGCGGATCCGAGAAGCTCGGACGGGTTCGGCGGAACAACGCCGGCGAAGATCATGTACATGCCTTCCTGCTGCGTCGCGCACACGACCTCGCTCAGACTTGCCTGGCCGGACAGATAGTGGCTCAGGCCCTTTACTTCATTCATGACTCTGTGGCGTCCCATAAGGACGGATTTACGAAGGTCAGCGTCTACCAGAAGCACTCTTCTTCCGCCTTCTGCCAGGGATATGGCCAGTCCAAGGGAGACGGTGCTCTTGCCTTCGTTCGGTGTGCTGCTTGTGAGCACGATGGATTTCTTGTCGGATCCGGAGAACTCCAGGTTCGTCCGGAGCGTCTTGTACGCTTCGTTTGTTCTGTAATCTTTACTTACATTCTTTAATGTAACCGTCTGCACGGATCTCTACCTCCTAACGTCTTTTCCTCATCATTTTCCTTGTGGTCTTCCTTTTTACCCTCTTCGGCTTCTGCTCGCCTTCCTGGATCGGAATGGACGTCAGGACATTCAGTCCGAGGTAGTTCTCCACATCTTCCGGCGTCTTGATTGTATCGTCAAATACGTAGATCAGCACGATGATGCCCATTGCGATGACAATTCCGATGAATCCGCCGATTGCCGTGTTGCGGAATACGGACGGTGAAGACGGCGTCGTCGGAAGGTTCGCTTCCTCTACTGTATTGACCGCATCGATCTCCATGATGTCCTGGATTGTATTGCTGGCTGATTCGCGGACCGCGTCCGCGATCTCTCTGGCCACTTCCGGATCCTCGTCCTCCACCTGGATGGTCAGGATACGGGTGTTGTCCGGGTTGGATGTGGTGATCGCGTCACTGAGCTCCTCCGGCTCCATCTCCAGATTCAGAACGGAGATCACTTCCTCGAGCACGGTACGGCTCTTAACCAGCTCCATGTAGTCCTGTGTCAGCTGGGTACCGGTCTGCAGGTCGCCGCTGGTAACCGCGCCGGACTCATCGCTTCTCGCCAGCATGTACATGCTGGTCGTCGATGTATATTTCGGGGTGATGAAAAGCTGTGTCCCCGCAAATGCCGCCAGCGCCAGGAGCAGTCCGGCAATGATAATAATGTATGCCCTTGCCCACAGCACGGCGAATAATTCCGTCAGGTCAATCGTTATCTCGTCATTTTCAACAACTTCATGCGTTACTCTTTCCTGATTCATCTTCTCTCTTCTTTTTCTTCAGCATCATTCTCGCATTGCTGAAGAAGATCCTCCTCGCATATTCTTCTCCACATTTTTTTGTTACGTACTCTGCGGCCGCCCGCATCCGCGGCGGACGTTTCTGTGCGTCGTGAGCGTCGGTGCCCACGCAGAATACAAGCCGGCGGTCCAGAAGTTGTCTTGTAAAACGCTTCATTCTCCAGCCGTTTTCTCCGGTGATGCTGTCTGCATTCACCTGCAGCCTCACGCCCATGTGCGTGAGATGTTCCACATCTTCCAGTGATTTACACATACAGCCGTATCTTTCCACATGTGCGAGTATGACTTCAAAGCCTTTCATCTGCAGCTGCTGCAGTCCCTGGCAGATATATTCGTAAGTGTCCGAATGAGAGAACTCCACCAGCACGAAGTTCGTGCGGTTCATGGTGAGGATCTTCCCCTCCCTCAGCCCTTCCGGGGCGTCCTGCCCGAAGTAGACTTCCGTCCCCAGGTACACCCGGAGTCTGTCGCTGATCTTCGCGGCTTCTTCCCTGGCGATCTTCAGCTGTTTCCTGAGTACTCCCGGAGCCTTCCTGCCACGGCGGGGATGATGGTGCGGGGTCGCGATGATATAACGGATCCCGTCCTCATAAGCCATCCGGAGCATCTTCTGCATTTCCTCAGGCGTCTGTGCTCCGTCGTCCACGCCGAAAATGATATGGCAGTGTGTATCAACAAATCGTTCCATCTGATATTTCTCCTGAAATGCCATTTACTCATTCTCCTGACATATTATAGGCTTTGCTGTCATATATGTCAATATATTTTACCCCCCTCCACCTGAAAATACGCCGTATTTCCGCGGTTTTCCACATATGGCTCATATTTCCTGCGGCGGATCTGCCCTGCCCGATACGTTCATCCTGCATCGCAGGCACGGCAGTCGACCTCCGGGCTCATCTCGTAGAATATCACTCAAAAAGACTGCCGCGGCCAAACCGCAACAGTCTTCTGTGTGTTTATGTGTTGATTCCGGAATCTTCCGCGCCCCGCGTCACCCGCGGAAATGTCAGATCCGCCCGGAACAGATCCCCGTCCAGATACAGGCTGAACCGCCCGCCCTGCATGGTGGTCAGGCTCTTGGCGATGGACAGCCCCAGGCCGCTTCCTTCCGTGCTCCGTGCGATATCGCCCCGGATGAACCGCTCCGTCAGTTCCTCCGCCGGGATATTGAGGGGCTGCTCGGATATATTTTTCAGGGAGAACCGGACTTCCGTCTCCGACGCCGTCAGATCCGCATATACACGGGTGCCCGGCATGGCGTACTTGGCCGCGTTGTTGAAAATATTTTCCAGTACGCGCCACATCCGCCGCCCGTCCACGTGCACCACCGCCGGCTCCTCAGGCAGGCTGACGATCATGGTCAGCTTCCGTGCGCTAAATTTCTCCGCCATCTCGCCTTCCGTCTGACGGATCATCTCCCGCAGGTCCACATCCATATATTCCAGCGTGATATTGCCGCTGCTGACTTTTGACGCCTCCACAACGTCCTCGGTCAGAGTCTTCAGCCGCTGGGCCTTGGCCTCCAGGATGTCCAGATACCCGCGGATCTTCTCGTCCGCGATATCGGACCGTTTGAGAATGTCTACATAATTAATAATCGATGTAAGCGGCGTCTTGATGTCGTGGGACACGTTGGTGATCAGATCGGTCTTCAGCCGTTCATTTCTCATGGCCTCGTCCACCGCCCGGTTGAGGCCGCCGCCGATATCGTTGACTTTCTCCGCCATATGCCGCTCGGTTCCGCGAAGCCCGTTCAGATCAATCCGGTAAGCCAGGTTGCCGGAAGCGATCTCCTCGATCCCTTTCCGGATCCGGCCTTTCGCCATAGCCCCGGTCAGGATGAACCAGAGCGCCGCCAGATCCGCCAGGAATGACAGAAAGACCACCGGCACGCTGCGGGAGGCGATCGCCAGCAGCTGGAGCCCGATGAAACCGACTGTCAGAATGCCGGCTGCAAGTGTGTCGCGACGGCTGTTGAGCGCCCGCTTCACGAAATGAATGACCGCGAAAACGAGACTCCCTTTCCAGAGTATTTTCGCCCGGATCCTGCGGATCAGACTCAGGTACCCCGCATAGAAGCAGAGGAAGCTGAAGAACCCGTAGCAGAACACACCGGTCGTGTCAGCCAGGCTGATGGCTGTGGTAAAGAGGCCGGAATACAGATAAGCCGTACCGTATTCATCCATATAGTACTCTGCAGACTGTGCCGCGTGGCTCCAGTCGATCTCCGGGAGCCCGACGCTTAACAGCAGCAGCGTCACAACACCCCAGACCAGAATAATCAGGGCTGCCGCGATCTCTGTCTTCCACCGGTCGAATGCCGTCAGATGGATCGTCTCGTCCCCCGGTTTCTTCCCGTCCGTGACGGACAGCCACACCGTACAGATAAGGAACATCAGCCCGCCGGCGATCAGCATAATGAGCGCGCTCCTGAGAAACGGCAGGTTGCTGTTGTAGTTCTCCCGCCCCTCATAGAACTGATCCTGGACCGGATAGGACGTATCCACTGCAGCCGCGAAAACGATCTCTGCATTTCCGTCCGGCCTGCTGCTCCTGAGCGCCGTCCACTCGCCGGACGCACTCACATTCATGTTGGTCTCAAAGTCCCGCAGCTTCGGACGGACGATCAGATACCGTACATTTTCCCCGGACTTCAGATCCTGAATATGTGCCTCCGCGTCCGCATACCCCTCATAATCCGCCCGGTTCGTATAGACCTGCTTCGTTTCTTCATTAATATAGATATAAGTAAAGTTTGTATTGCCTTCCTCCATCCAGTCCCAGCCGTTCTGATACTGTATACTGTTATCGTAAATGTCGGTAAGAGTCATGGCGATACCTTCATAGATTGCGGAAAGCTGTCCGTTCATATCCTGCGATCCGTTCACCACTTCCAGCAGGTTCTTCGCGCCGGCCGGCGCATAACGCTCCCGCAGGGACTGCCCGAAATTCCAGCAGTCCGTATACATTTCCGCGCCCTCGCGGTCATAGATCCTCAGCTCATAGCCGCCGGAGTCGGTAAGCCGCCCTTCCTGAAGCTCCTGCAGGAATGTCGCCTGGTCCTGGGCAGGATCCGTAAATTCGATCCGCATCTCCCCGCGCTCGAAACGGCTCAGGAAATCATCCAGATAGTAATAATAGTAGCTCCCGTCCGGCCGCCGGCACACGACCACTTCATTGTCGCTGTAGAGCGCTGAACTGTCGCTGATATAGTAATCCTCTCCCCAGTCCTCCAGCTGCCCCAGCGTATAGGCGATGCCGGATGTATTTCCGCCGCTGATCCGGCCGGTCTGCGTATATTCCATCACATCGATGAGCTTGTCCGGATTGTACGCCCCGTCCGTCTCCATCATATCCCGGACCCGGAACTGGGCGAGCACGTCCTGCGTCATATTGCCTACGGCCGCGCTGAAATCCGCTGACTCTTCATAGGGCTCCCTGACCATCCGGGCAACCCCGGCCGGGTTCGCCGTTCCGGCGAATGTCACCGCTATGGCAAGCGACGTGATAAATGCCGCGCCGCTCAAAGCGCCGACGAGGACCAGGATGATCTTCGTCAGCGTCCGTCTGTACCACTGATTCATAATTGCTCCCTTTCTCATATATCATTATCGGTCTTATATATCCTTCTCAATCTTGTAGCCCACGCCCCAGACAACCTTGAGGTAGCGCGGCTCCTTCGGGTTGATCTCGATCTTCTCCCGGATATGCCGGATATGGACCGCCACCGTATTGTCCGCGCCGATGGCCTCCTCGTTCCAGATGGCCTCATAGATCTGGGTGATGGAGAAGACCCGGCCCCGGTTCTTCATCAACAGCAGCAGGATGTTGTATTCAATGGGCGTCAGCCGCACCGGCTCCCCGTCCACCGTCACTTCCTTCAGGTCGTCATTGATCCGCAGGCCCCCGGCCTCGTAGATCTGCTCCTTGTTCCGGCTGTCCTGTTCCGAACCGCCCAGCTGGTTGTACCGGCGCAGCTGGGACTTGACACGCGCCACCAGCTCCAGCGGACTGAACGGCTTCGTCACATAGTCGTCCGCGCCCACATTGAGCCCCAGGATCTTATCTGCATCCTCCGACTTCGCCGACAGGATGATGATCGGGATGCTGTTCTTCTCCCGGATCTTCAGCGTCGCCCGGATCCCGTCCAGCCGCGGCATCATCACGTCGATGAGGAGCAGGTTGACCTCCTCCTTCTCCAGGATCTCCATCGCCTCCAGCCCGTCGTAGGCCTTCAGGATCCGGTAGCCCTCCTGGGACAGATATATCTCGATCGCTTCCACGATTTCTTTGTCGTCGTCACAGACAAGAATGTTGTACATGGTAAGTCCCCCTTCGTCTGAATTTATCGCGCGCAGCGGCACCAGCGCCGCCACCTCTCTTTAGTATACATGATAATGGGGAAAAATTAAGAGCAGAGAATGAAAATCTTAGGAATTTCTGAATTTGAAGAATTTCAGATAATGACTTCCATTGCGTTGCTGATTATTGCTATTCTGACTTATACACATAGAAAATAGCCGTCTCGATCTCTGGTAAAGAATAGACGGCTATCAGCTGATTATTTTCCGCCAGATGGGGAGCCTACCCTCCCTTACCAGCTGTCTTGACATATTTATTATAAAAAATCTTATTTTATATGTCAATCACCATTTGCCGGGCAATACCCCGGAGCAAGGAGTTACGCATGAGTATTTCAGAGAATATCAGAATGTACAGAAAAGCCGCCGGCCTTACCCAGAAAATGCTGGCCGCAAAATGCGGCATGGCTGAGATCACGATCCGTCAGTACGAATCCGGGAAACGCGAACCCCGGAGCCGGCAGCTTACACGGATCGCGGATGCCCTGAACATATCTGCAGACAGCCTGATCCTTGGTTCCATCATAGAATATACCGCCCGTTCCGGGACAGATGCCGGATATATCCGTCGTATGAACGCCTGGAAAGACACAGGGATGATGCTTGAAATCACACCTGATATCCGGGATATCCTGCGCCAGTCAAAAGAAGCAAGGCAGCTCTTTCAAAGACTTTTAAAATATACGACAAACCTTCAGGCCGAAAAAGATGTTTTACTGCTTCTCACCGACGAACATGACATCAGAAACGCTGTAGACAGATGTTTTGAGAACACAGCTCTAAAATCTGTAGTTCTTAAAGAAAATAATGATATTAAAACGTTTTTCAGAGAAACAGACGCACGCCACGAATAGATTACCGCTCACCTTTCTCATCACATCTGCATATATATAATGTATGACTTCAGATCAGGAAGGATCTTTCTATGAGCATAAAAGGATTAGACGTCAGCAGATTCCAGGGAGAAGTGGACTGGGAGCGGGTGAAAGCCGCCGGTTACCGGTTTGCCATGCTCCGCGCCGGATACGGGGACAGTACTGTCGACGAACAGTTCCGCCGCAACGCCTCCGAGTGCAACCGCATCGGCCTGCCCATTGGCGCCTACTGGTTCTGCTATGCCGCCACGACGGAAAATGCAGCGAAGGAAGCGGACAGCTGCATCCGGACCGTGTCCGGATACCGGCTGGACTACCCGGTCTGTTATGACATCGAGCAGGCAAGCGCCGACTATATTGAAAAGCAGGGCGTATCTTTCACGCCGGCCCTTGCACGGGAACTGGTAAAGAGTTTCTGCAGCCGGGTTGAGTCAAAAGGCTATTTTGCCATGTTCTACTCCAACCAGAGCTTCTTCAACACGTACCTGGGCACAGCGCTGACGAAGCGGTATGCATTCTGGTACGCGCGCTATACAGATACATTTGACGGGACAGACTGCGGGATCTGGCAGTACACAAGCACCGGCCGGGTACCCGGGATCAGCGGGAATGTGGATCTGGATCTGGCCTATGTGGACTATCCGTCCGTGATCCGCAGGGCCGGGCTCAACCATCTGTCCGGAACCGCACCGGTTCCGCCGCACGGTCCGCAGTACGGTCCGCAGTACATCACTTATGTGATCCAGCCCGGCGATACACTGAGCAGAATCGCGCAGAAATACGGAACCACCGTAGATGCGCTGGCGAAACTGAACGGCATTTCCGATCCGGATAAGATCTACGCCGGCAGAACAATCCGGGTTCCTGAGAAAAACTGACGGCTGCGCCGGGATCCGGCGGATTTAAGAAAGTTCTCTTTTCTTTAAGAATTCGAACATACTTTGAACACATTTTCTGTCTATACTAAAGCACAGATAGTTGATAAAACAACTATCTCCCCCCTCATAAAGTATTGGCATCCCGGGGGACCGGGATGCCGCACTTTACTCTCATTCCTTTTAGACAACTTATAAACACGGAACCCGTTAGCCCTTGTGGTTAGCGGGTTTTCGCTGTTTTGGGCTTTCCGCTTTAAGTGTTTGGGGCACCTTTCGGGCACCCTTTTGTTATCCTGTGGAATGTTGCGGTGATAGATAGTTGTTTATAGAGTTGCTATATGATCTTTTTACAGTCTTCTGGTTGGTGTTAATTTTCATTTGCTTTTCAATCATATTTTTCTGCACTTTTATAAAATCTGATCGTCATCTGACGGTATATATACCGCGATGTCCTGAATCCTGCATTTCAAAATTCTACACAAATCATTAACCGTTCTCATAGATATATCTTTATTATGTTTCAAACGCGACAACGTACTGTGGGAGATATTATGTTTACGATTTAATGTATACCAATTTTCATCTGATTTTTTCAAAGTTTCCCAAAACGGAGAATAATCAATCATATGCTATTCCTCCTCAGGAATAACAATAAATTATATTCTGTATCTTGAATATCTTCGACAAGTCGAATATACTATATCTGTAAACAGGATCACATCAAAACGCAGGAATTTATCAGGAGAAAGCAAGCTATGATATACAAATTACGTTCAATAATTTTAGTTGCTGTAATTTTCCTTTCCATGCTTATAAGCGGCTGTGGAGGTAATAGAGGCGCACCTTTAAACGGAAATGCTTAGTATGGAATTGCTGAGAATAACACAAATAGTATATTGGGGGATACAAAAGATGCCAGACAATAATAACGTACAAAATAATAACACTATAGAAACCGATGCCAGGCAAAATAATAATTCGCAAAATTTTACAAATATAAATTTCAAAAATATAAAAGAAGCAATGAAAGAAGGCTATTCATACTTACATCCGGATTACCGCAGAAGAAAGCTGTTTCATTTAATTCTTGTTGCTCCATTAACACTTGCAATTTACTATATACTCCTCTATTGCATAGTTGTAGAACCTCTGGAACCAGCATTGTACGCAATGCCGCTTTTGATAGCTCATATAATTGATATTTTACTCGTCATTCTTCTTATCGGTTTAACTGTAGTAAGTTCATATTTTTATCCTTTTTCCCTTTGGTGGTACAACCGCAGCCTGATAGGGAGAATACTTAATAATATGTTTCACATAGGAAGCTTTTGGGTCGTAATCCTGAAAATTATAGGTACTTTAATTGGTGGAATAGCCATTGCCGGAGCACTTGCTCCTATTACGGGTCCTCTTACTTTAAGAAAATGTAAAAGGAAAAATGTGATTATCGGCGATGCCGAGGATTTTGAATAACATACATATATACAGGGAGGAAAAACATGAAGAGAATAATCTCAAAAATCTTATCTTTGGTAATAATGACTGGATTACTTGTCATCTCATTCACAGCATGCGGCAAATCAAAAGATGCAACCAGCGCAGTAGAGGATAGAGTCGTCTTAGCCTCAGAAGCATTCAATCGGGAAGGAATTTGGTTTGGTTTTGAAGATTATGTAACAAAAGACGAAGAGATAAAGTATATTCTCGTATTTGATGGAAAAGGAAATGTTACACGTTATAAAACTTTTAAACCTTATATCGATCAAGCTCGCATTACATTTGCAGATCTAAATGGGTTATCGGATGAAGAAATCATAGAACTTGCAAAAGAACTCGACAAACTAATATTTGAAGAAGAAATTAAAGAAAAAATTTCTGATGGTACTTATTGGATCGAAGAGCTTAGCCGCTTTGTAAATAACCCAGATCCGGATAGTCCACCAGAAGACCGAGAACGATTGCAGGAGTCATTAGATGCGGCTTTAGCATTAGAATCCAAGATGAAAGAAGCAGTATATCAAGAACCCGAAGCATATCCGTTTACACTGAAAATTGAAACGGATGGTACTGGGAATCAGACTTCAAAGGAATTTTTGAAATATTCATATTTGGATTCAGATCTTGATGCCTCAGGCAGATTTATTACAGATGATTTGACAATGGACGAAGTAAATCAATGGGAAGCTAAAATTGAAAAAGAAGATGAACTTGATATTTCCCCAAGGAGTGAAAATATGACTGTATATGATATGCAGTTTAGCGGATTTATTCACCTCGTCGAAATAGTGGGCGATAAACAGCCAATATATAGTTTTGATTCCCCTGATACAGAGGGCATAGAAGTAGACTAAAGCATTAAAAACTTTTCGGGGCACTTTTGGGGCACTTTTACATAACACACTACAACAATTTATAAAAGTATTCGATTGAAGAAACGCCGTATTTTCAGGCATTACGAGAAGTTATAACACGATATAATCAAACGGTATAGTCTCTCATTCCTTTTAGATAACTTATAAACACGAGGCCCGCCGGAGATGATCCGGCGGGTTTTCGTTATGCATTATTGTTTTTTTATTTTTCGTTTAGAATTTTCCCGCTTCTTTTATGGTTCACTCATACTTTTGTCACAATTCCCCGTTATACTTATACTCAGATAGTTGATAAACAACTCAGCTATCTTTCCCCCCTCATAAAGTCAGGGCACCGGAGAGGTGCCGCACTTTACTCTCATTCCTTTAGATAACTATAAAACCAGGAAACCCCGCCGGTCAGCCAGCCGGCGGGGTTTCTTGCTGTGTTAATATACAGTTGAAAGCGTGCGGGGCACTTTGGGGGCACCGTCACGCTTTATTTCTGTGATCTTCCAGCCACTCGTACAGATCGGCATACACCTGCTGCCGGTCGGTCTCATTTAAGATCTCATGCCGGTCGCCTGGATACAGCCTGAGCGTCACATCCTGAAGCCCGGCGCTCCTGTACTGCTCATAAATCTTCCGGACGCCTTTTCCGAAGTCTCCCACCGGATCGTCCGCGCCGGACGCGAACAGGATGGGCAGCGTCTTCGGGATCATATAGACGCTCTCTTTTTTCTGCATGCTGATCATGCCCAGGAACATATTGTAATAGGCGTTGACCGTGAAGCGGAAGGAGCAGAGCGGATCCGACGCATACATTTCCAGCATCTCGTGATCGCTGGTGATCCAGTCCGCCTGCGTGCGGGCCGGCTTGAATTTCTTATTGTATGGTCCGAGCGCCAGGCCGTCCACAAGCCTGCTGCGGTAATGCCACCCCCGGCAGACCGCCATCAGACGGCAGAGCCGCTTCCCGAACACCAGCGTCGCTTTCGCATGATCTGCCACGGTTCCCATGAGAATCACGCCGGCCAGGCCGTTGCCGTACATCTGGATGTACTGCCGCATCAGCGAAGAGCCCATGCTGTGCCCGAGCATAAAATACGGCGTGTCCGGATATTTCTTCACCGTGCGCTGGCGGAGCGTATGCATATCCCCCAGCACACAGACATTTCCGTATTTTTCATTAAAGAATCCGTATTCCGACCTGGACTGTACGGATTTCCCGTGCCCGAGATGATCATTTCCCACGACATACCAGCCCCGGTCACAGAGATACTGTGCAAATGCATCGTATCTTGCCACATATTCCATCATTCCGTGGCTGATCTGAAGGACCGCCTTCGGGCTGCCCTCCGGCTTCCACTCGATCGAATGGATCTCGGTATTGCCGTCTTTTGAAGGGAAATAAAATTCATCTCTCATGGTTGCTCACTACCTGTCTTCTATATTTACGTAATCGCGGTACGGCGCCAGCGGCTTGTAAGCCGGACGGATGATCTTGTCCACGTTCTGGAGCTCTTCCAGCCGGTGCGCGCTCCAGCCGACGATACGCGCCGCCGCGAAGATCGGCGTATAGAGCGATGCCGGCAGATCCAGCATGCTGTATACCAGTCCGCTGTAGAAGTCGACGTTTGCATTTACGCCTTTGTACATGCGCCGCTTCTCGCTGATGATCTCCGGCGCCATGTGCTCCACTTTCTCATAGAGCGCGTATTCCGCATCATGGCCTTTCTCATGGGCAAGCTGTTTTACGAATTTCTTGAAGATATCGGCACGCGGGTCGGAGATCGAATAAACCGCGTGGCCCATTCCATAGATCAGGCCCTTGTTGTCAAATGCCCGTTTCTCAAGGAGCGCCTCCAGATACGCCCGGATCTGATCGTCGTCCGTCCAGTCTGTCAGGTGCGCCTTCATATCTTCAAACATTCTCGTCACCTTGATGTTCGCGCCGCCGTGCTTCGGCCCCTTCAGGGATGCCATAGCCGCCGCGATGGTGGAGTATGTATCGGTTCCGGATGAAGTAACAACGTGGGTCGTGAATGTAGAGTTGTTACCGCCGCCGTGGTCCATATGGAGCACGAGCGCCATATCCAGGATCTTCGCTTCAAGTTCAGTATACTGCCTGTCCTCACGGAGCATCATCAGGATGTTCTCCGCTGTGGAGAGCTTCGGGTCCGGAGCGTAGATATAAAGGTCCTCGCCCCGTTTGTAATTATATGCATGATAGCCGTAGACCATCAGCATCGGGAACTGCGCGATCAGGTTCAGGCACTGGCGCAGCACGTTCGGGATGCTGGTGTCGTCTGCTTTTTCATCATAGGAATAAAGCTGCAGGATGCTCCGGGTAATGCTGTTCATCATATCGCGGCTCGGAGCCTTCATGATTACGTCGCGTGTAAAATTCGGAGGAAGCATGCGTCTGTCCGCAAGCATTTCATTAAATTCCTTTAACTGTTTCGCCGTCGGGAGCTCGCCGAAGAGCAGCAGGTAAGCCGTCTCCTCGAATCCCGGGTGCTTCGCGTCCAGGAATCCCTTTACCAGATCCTTGATGTTGTAGCCTCTGTAGTAGAGATTACCTTCGCACGGAACGCTCTTCCCGTCCACGATCTTCGATGCACATACATCGGAAATATTGGTCAGTCCGGCGAGGACGCCCTTGCCGTTCAGATCACGGAGTCCGCGTTTGACCTCATACTTCGTGTACAGCTCCTTGTCAATTGCGTTGTTCGTTTCACACTTGAGAGCCAATTCTTCAATCTGCGGAGTAATGTCGAAAAAAATGCTGTCAATGTCTTTTGCCATAGCGTGTCCTCCTTCTCTCTTTTTCTTAATTTTTCATATGACCTTTACTATTATACTAAAAATTGCCGATTTATACAATTAAGAGTCTATTAATTTTTCCGGAACTGGTATTTTTGCACAGTTTCGGCCTGTTCGGCAGTTTCCGACTTTTGAGCCGAACTTGGCCGCCTGAATGTTCGGCCTGTTCAGCGATTTCTGACTTCTTAGCCGAACTTGCCCGCCTGAATGTTCGGCCTGTTCGACAGTTTCCGGCTTCTTAGCCGAACATACTTGCCTAAATGTTCGTCCTGTTTGGCGATTTCTGACTTCTTAGCCGAACTTGCCCGCCTGAATGTTCGGCCTGTTCGGCAATTTTCACCTTCTTAGCCGAACTTACCCGCCGGCTCACTCCGTATCCGCCGACTCATGCAGAATCGGCAGGATCAGGCCAGCCCGACTTCCGATCTGAATAACAATCTTCGCAAAAATGACCGGCCAGAACCGGCCGGTCACTGTCAATATCTGTCCATACTTGTTAATCTCTGCACAGCTCATCCGCCAGCCTCGCGAATTCCTCCAGCGTCAGTGTCTCGCCCCTCACGCCGGGCTCCTTTCCAATGGCTGCGATGGCCTCGGCGATCTCTTCTTTTGTGAAATCAAGTTCCGCGGAGTTTTTGAGCCCGTTGGCCAGGGTTTTCCTGCGCTGGTTGAATGACGCGCGGATGATCCTGAACATGAGTTTCTCGTCTTTCACTTTCACCGGCGGCTCTTCGTACCGCTCCAGCCGGATGACTGCGGAGCCCACTTTCGGACGGGGCATGAAGCAGTTGGGCGGCACATTTGCCACGATATAGGGCTTCGCGTAATACTGGACCGCCAGGGAGAGGGCGCCGTAGTCTTTCGTGCCCGGTCCCACCTGCATCCGGTCCGCCACTTCCTTCTGCACCATGACCGTGATGCTTTTAAGAGGCACATGGGTTTCGAAGAGGCCCATGATGATCGGCGTGGTGATATAGTAGGGCAGGTTCGCCACGACTTTCAGCGGCTTCCCGCCGTTCTCCTCCTCCGCCAGCTTCGCCAGGTCCACTTTCATGACGTCTTCGTTGATGATCTTTACGTTTTCCCAGCCGGACAGGGTGTCCTGAAGGATCGGGATGAGCGCCCGGTCGATCTCCACAGCGATGACTTTTTTCGCCGCGCAGGCCAGATGCTGGGTCATGGTGCCGATGCCCGGCCCGATTTCCAGGACGCAGTCGTCTTCCGTGACCTCAGCCGCTTTGATGATCTTCTCCAGCACGCGGGGATCAATGAGGAAGTTCTGGCCGAATTTCTTCTGAAATGCGAAATTATATTTCTGCAGGACCGCGATGGTCTCCTGCGGATTGCCAAGGGTCGGTTCTTTCATTGATGATTCTCCTTCTTTTCATGACCTGCTCACGGGTTTTTGCACGGAATCCGGATCAGCTTCCGGCAGGCCGTACAGTTTCCTGCTGTTTATCTCCGTCTGTCTCACAACCTCTTCCGCGCTCACGTTTTTGAGTTCTGCGATCTGCTCCGCCACGTAAGGCAGATAGAGGGAGCAGTTCCGTTTTCCGCGGTACGGCTCCGGCGCCAGGTACGGGCAGTCCGTCTCCAGCACGATGGAAGTGAGCGGGATCTGTTCGACAACATTTTTAAGTTTCTTTGCATTTTTAAATGTGACCACGCCGCCGATCCCGATATAGTATCCCATCTTTACATACGCTTCCGCCATCTCCGGCGAATAGGAGTAACAGTGGATCACGGCGCGCATGCCGGCCGCATGTTTTTCCATGATCTCCATAGTGTCCGCGGCCGCTTCCCGGCTGTGAATGATCACGGGCATGTCCTTCTCCCGGGCGATCTCAAGCTGACGGATGAACCAGCGCTTCTGTATATCATGTCCGGACTTGTCCCAATAGTAATCCAGGCCGATCTCGCCCGCCGCCACGATCTTCGGAAGATCGAGCAGCTCGCGCATCCGCTCCATATCAGCCTCCGTGAGCGCCCCGGCTTCGTCCGGATGGATGCCGATGGCGCCGTATACGAACGGGTACTTCTCCGTCAGATTCACGATCCGGTCCCAGGACTCCAGCGTGGAGCCGGCATTTACGATCAGGCCGACGCCGCCTTCCCGCATCTGTCCGAGCAGCTCCGCCCGGTCGGCGTCAAACTGCTCATCATCATAATGTGCATGTGTATCAATTATCATTTTCCATTTTCTCCTTCTGAGCATGCCCGGGCTTCGGGAATACTGCTGTTCGCTCCCCGGCATCCGGTTCCGCGGGCTTCGGACCCGCATTTACATCGTCAGCTTGACTTCCAGGATCCGCGCCCGCATTCAGGGCGGAAACCGCCGGTGAGCGCCCGGACCGCGATGCCGATGGCCACAATGATCACCAGGATCGAGAGCACGCTGCCTGCGATTTATTTGCCATTTCCCTTTTCCTTTTTATGATGTCCATTGCGATGATGTCCGTTCATCCGTGCCCCCTCATTCTCCGATTTTTTGATCCAGTAGATTATAGCATACTTTTCCTTATAACTCATAATCAAATCTTATAATGAATAAAAGACTTGTTTTTTTTCGACATTTTGTCTACTCTTATATAGAGAAGTTTTAAATCACGAATTCAATGAGGTGTATGACATGAAACCAATCAAAGAAGGTAAAGTACGCGAGATCTATGACAACGGCGACAGCCTGATCCTTGTGGCAACAGACCGGATCAGCTGCTTCGACGTGATCCTTAACAACACAATCACAAAGAAAGGCACTGTGCTCACACAGATGTCAAAGTTCTGGTTCGACATGACACAGGACATCCTGCCGAACCACATGATTACAACCGATGTAAACGAGATGCCGGAATTCTTCCGCCAGCCCCAGTTCGACGGCAACAGCATGATGTGCCGGAAGCTCAACATGCTTCCGGTAGAGTGCATCGTCCGCGGCTATATAACCGGCAGCGGCTGGGCAAGCTACCAGAAAGACGGCACTGTATGCGGCATCACCCTTCCGGAAGGGCTGAAAGAATCCGATAAACTCCCGGAACCCATCTACACGCCGTCCACAAAGGCTGAGATCGGCGACCACGACGAGAACATTTCCTACGAACAGAGTATCGCCCACCTGGAAAAATATTTCCCGGGCAAAGGTGAAGAATACGCACAGAAACTGCGCGACTACACCATCGCGCTCTACAAAAAATGCGCGGACTACGCGCTGAGCCGCGGCATCATCATCGCAGATACGAAATTCGAGTTCGGTCTGGACGAGAACGGCAACATCGTGCTCGGCGACGAGATGCTCACACCGGACAGCTCACGCTTCTGGCCGGCGGACGGATACGAGCCAGGGCATGGCCAGCCGTCCTTCGACAAACAGTTCGCGAGAGACTGGCTCAAAGCCAACCCGGATAACAACTGGACGCTGCCGGACGACATCGTGCAGAAAACGATTGATAAATACCTGCAGGGATATAAGATGCTGACAGGGAAGGAATTGTAATTTTCTTCAATCCGGGACGTAGTAAAATTGAATTTTACTACGTCCCGGATTGAATTTTACCCTGTCCCAAAATGAGTTTTGCCCTGTCCCCAAATGCGAATTACTTTAATCAGCAAGAACTGCCGGCAGGTATCACCCGCCGGCAGTATTCATATCATATTCAAATTCCTCTTCCGTATACGGCTTTCCTTTCTCCAGTCTTTTCCGCGCCTCCTTACTGTAATTCCCGCTGCGGCAGATCTCCAGCGCAGGCTGCAGTAAGAACCGGAACCGGGCGTCCAGCATTGTCTTATAGAATTTTTTCCTGACATCCGACAGGAATTCCTGATCATCTATGAACTGCCAGATTTCCGGCAGTTTTTCTTTTATGAACGGGACGATCTCCCGGACAGCCGCCGATATTTCCGGCTCGTAATCCGAGCAGAGCATATCCGGATATCCCGCTTTCTGTCCGTTGACCAGCAGGGCAGCTTTCGGGAACAGCAGCGTCCGCTTCAGGATCTCTTTCTGGTCCGGCAGGATCTCATTTTCCATGGCATGCTCAGACAGGGCCGGGAAAAGCGTGCTTCCGTTATCATAGACCGGAGACGGCCTCACCGGCCCGGTTTCTGACATAAGATAGCCCCAGTTCCCCATATGCCGGTCAAAATTCCCGAGAAATGCATCTCCTACAAATCTGCGGCACCAGATTTTCCATAATTCATCCGCTGCCGGGGCCAGATCCTCGTCCCGTTGCAGTGTGTTTTTAATCTGTTGAATATCCGGGATTCGCCCGATCTCCCGCGAGTCATAATGCTTCCGCATATAGCGGGCGAATTCGATCAGCTTTTCTCCCGGAGGGACAAAGTTTCTGCAGGCGACAATGATCTCCCCGTTCCGGGTTCCCAGAAATGTTTCGTGTACGTCATATCCTATGATCGCAAGAATATGGCTGGACAAATATTCCGAGAGGGCGTTATTGACATAGCTGGTATCCAGCTGATTCTGCCTCGTATGATTTTCAGCATACTTAATAAGAAAAAAAGTCCCGTCTGGCGCGACCAGGCCATCCTTACGATCGGAACCGCCATAATCCGCGAGGCGGTCCTTCTCCCACGCATCAAAATTCTTAAGCTGTGAGGGATAACGGATCCCGTACCTGCCTTTCTTCTCCCCGACCACATACCAGCTTTTCCCCAGTCCGCCGTCTGTGATGCAGCCGCCGGATTTTTTCAACCTGGCATATGACTCAAGGCGGCGCATCGCCGCTTCATAATTTTCCATACTCATGATCACCAGATCGCCGTAGCCGTTCTTTGTAACATAAACCGGGCCTTTCGTCCGGTGACACATATCCGAGATCTCCGACGTATTCTTCAGCTCTTTGATTGGTATAATCTTCGTCATAACGCGCGCCCTCCTCTTCATTTTAAGATGGGATAATTATACCATAATTACGCCTTATTATAAACACCTTCAAAAAGGGACACCCCAAAAGTCGATTTGGGACACCGTAAAACTCAATTGGGGACGTAGTAAAATTCAATTTTACTACGTCCCCAATTATACTACGATAATTCAAGTTTTCCTGTATACAGCTGATAGTACGTTCCTTTCAGCTTCAGCAGTTCGTCATGTGTACCGCGTTCGATGATCCGTCCATGTTCGAGCACCATGATGGCGTCGCTGTTGCGGATCGTGGACAGGCGGTGGGCGATGACGAATACGGTCCTGCCTCTCATGAGGTTATCCATACCCTGCTGTACGATCTGCTCGGTTCTGGTATCGATGGAAGACGTCGCCTCGTCGAGGATCAGTACCGGCGGGTCTGCAATCGCCGCCCGGGCGATTGCCAGCAGCTGTCTCTGTCCCTGTGAAAGTTCTTCGCCGTCGCCGCTTAAGTGGGTGTCATACCCCTGGGGCAGCATCCTGATGAATCCGTCCGCGTGGGCCAGTTTTGCCGCCCTGTATACTTCTTCATCCGTTGCGTCCAGCTTGCCGTAGCGGATATTCTCCTTGATCGTTCCGGTGAAGAGGTGCGTATCCTGAAGCACAATGCCCAGGGAGTGACGCAGGTCCGCCTTCTTGATCTTGTTGATGTTGATGTCGTCGTACCGGATCTTGCCGTCGGCCACATCGTAGAACCGGTTGATCAGGTTGGTGATGGTGGTCTTGCCGGCGCCGGTGGATCCGACGAAGGCGATCTTCTGCCCCGGCTTCGCATACAGCGTCAGGTCATGGAGCACCATGTGGTCCGGCGTGTATCCGAAGGTCATATCGTAGAAGCGCACGTCGCCTTTCAGTTCCTGATAGGTGATGGTGCCGTCCGCCTGGTGCGGGTGCTTCCATGCCCACAGGCCGGTGCGTTCTTCGCACTCGGTGATATTGCCGTCCGCGTCTTTCTTCGCGTTGACCAATTTTACATAGCCGTTGTCTACCTCCGGCTCTTCATCCATCATGTTGAAGATACGCTCCGCGCCTGCCAACGCCATGATGATGGAGTTGAACTGCTGCGCCACCTGCATGAACGGCTGGGTAAAGCTCTTTGTGAACTGCAGGTAGGACGCCATAACGCCCAGCGTAATATTTCCGATGCCCGCCACGGAGAGGAAGCCTCCGAACACCGCGGTGAGCACGAACTGCAGGTTGCCCAGGTTTCCGATGATGGGACCCATCATGCTGGCAAATGTATGGGCGTTGGCCGCGCTGTTGAAGAGCCGTTCGTTGAGCTCGTCAAACTCCCGCTCCGAGATCTTCTCGTGGTTGAATACTTTGATAACTCTCTGTCCGTTCATCCGTTCTTCCACGAATCCGGTGATGTCCGCCAGATCCATCTGCTGGCGGATGAAATATTTCCCGCTGTTGCCGGTAACGACTCTCGATACGAGGGTCATGACGCCGATCATCAGTACGGCCATCACCGTCAGGATCGGGCTCAGCACCAGCATGGAGATAAAGGTCACGATGATCGTGAACGCCGACATAAGCACCTGCGGGATGGACTGGCTGATCATCTGTCGCAGGGTGTCGGTATCATTTGTATAAAGACTCATAATCGAGCCGTTTGTATTCTGATCGAAATACCGGATCGGCAGCGTCTGCATGTGGGCGAACATCTCGTCGCGGACCCGCTTGAGGACGCCCTGGCCGATCACAACCATCATCCGGCTGTATATAAATGTAGAAATGACGCCGCACAGGAAGATGATGCCGAGGATCGTAAGCGCCATGTACAGTTCCGTATAATCCGGGTTCTGCTGCCCGATCAGCGGGATGATGAAGTCATCCAGCAAGAACTTGAGCGACAGGGACACCGAGATCGACGCCACGGAACTCATCAGGATACAGATCAGCACAACAATGAACTGGATCTTATAGGACCTGAACACATAGTTCAGCAGGCGCTTCGCCGTCTTGATCGTTCCTTTGGTGACCGCCGGGCCGCCGCCGGATCTCTGCTTCACCGGGTGAACCGTTGTATTCTCACTCATTGTCCGCGCCCCCTTTCACCTGTGATTCATAGACTTCTCTGTAAATGTCATTCGTCTTCAGAAGTTCTTCGGATGTACCGATGCCGTTGATCTCACCGTTATCCATGACGATGATCACATCCGCATCCTCCACCGAGGAAATCCTCTGGGCGATGATGATCTTCGTGGTATCCGGGATCTCCTTGCGGAACGCCTGACGGATCAGGGCGTCCGTCCTCGTATCCACCGCGCTGGTGGAGTCATCGAGGATGAGGATCTTCGGCTTCTTCAAGAGCGCCCTTGCGATACAGAGCCTCTGCTTCTGGCCGCCGGACACGTTATTGCCGCCCTCCACGATCATCGTATCATAGCCCGCCGGGAACTCGCGGATGAAGTTATCCGCCTGGGCAAGCTTACAGACGCGCTGTACTTCCTCGTCCGTGGCATTCTCGTCGCCCCAGCGCACATTTTCATAAATGCTTCCTGTGAAGAGCACGTTCTTCTGGAGCACCACAGCCACCTGGTCGCGGAGCGCCTCCAGCCCGTACCTGCGCACATCCACGCCGCCGACTTTCACACAGCCGCCGGTCACGTCATAGAGACGGGGAATGAGCTGCACAAGCGTAGACTTCGCGCTTCCGGTGCCGCCGATGATGCCGACGATCTGGCCGCTCCTGATGTGGAGGTTCACATCCTTCAGGGAGAGGTTGCCGCCCTCGCCCGCGTAGCTGAAGTTCACATGCTCAAAATCAATGTCGCCGTTCTTCACTTCCTGGATCGCGTCGTCCGCATCCTCCATCTCCGGCACCTCTGTAAGCACCTCTGTGATACGATCCGTGGACGCCTCGGCGATCATGATCATTGTAAATACAAATGTAACCATCATAAGGGACATCAGGATCTGCAGCGCGTACACGATGACGCTGGTCAGCTGACCGGTCTGCATGCTGCCCTGGATGATGCTCTCGCCGCCGACCAGCACCATGATGATGACTACCGCGTAAACGGTGAACTGCATGATCGGGGAGTTCCATGCCACGATCTTCTCCGCCTTCGTAAAGAGGTTGAACACGCTCGTTGAAACTTTGCCGAACTTCTCCACCTCATGGTCGCCGCGGACATAGGCCTTCACCACTCTGGCCGCGTTGACATTTTCCTGAACGGTATTGTTGAGCACATCGTACTCGTCAAACACCTTGATGAAATGCGGATGCGCCAGCTTCGCGATCCCGATCAGCGCGCCGCCCAGGATCGGCACCGTGATGAGCATGATCACCGCGATCTTCACGCTGATGGTCAGCGTCATGATCAGCGACAGGACAATCATGATCGGCGCCCTCGCCAGCAGACGGATGGTGAACATATACGCCATCTGCACGTTTGTGATATCGGTCGTCATCCTCGTCACAAGGCTGGACGTGGAGAAATGATCAATATTTCCGAATGAAAATTCCTGTACTTTATAAAAAATATCGTGGCGCAGGTTCTTCGCATAGCCCGAAGAAGCGATCGCGCCCATCTGCCCCGCCTTCGCGCCGAACGCCAGCGCCAGCATAGCCATGAAAATAAGCAGGAGGCCGATCTTGATGATGTAGCCCATGTCGCCGTCGGCAATGCCCACGTCGATGATCTTTGCCATCAGAAGCGGGATCAGCACTTCCATGAACACTTCAAGACAGACCAGTACAGGAGTCAGAAATGATTCCCGCTTATATTCCCTGACGGAACGAAGTAATATTCTATTCATGGTCCGTTATCTCCTCTCTCTTTTTCTCGTCACCTGACAGATTCCCGGACATCTGCTGCAGCACTTCCCGGCAGACGGCAAGCTTCTCCTCCGGGATGTCCTTCGCCAGCAGGTCCTCGATGTAATGAATGTTGTCCAGGATGCGCTGCCGCACGCCGGTGGCCTTCGCCGTGGGCGTCAGCTTCTTGAGCCGCGCATCCTCCTTCACCGGATCCCGGGTGATAAACCCGTTCTTCTCCAGGATCTGAAGCGTCCCGGTGGCCGTGGATCTGCGGATCTGGAACTCCTTCTCCACATCCCGCTGGTAAATGTCCCGGTTCAGAGACTCGAACAGGATATAATGGAGCACGAGCCGCTGCATATTCGTCCGCAGGCTGTCCTCCTCTTCCGGGACCGGGAGCTGCCGCTTCAGCTGATGCGAAAGCGTGTTGATAAGCCTGCCCACATCATGGCCGCAGTCACAGTTTTCCGCCGGTTTTACACCGCACATCCTCATGCACATCCTTTCTGAACAATGTATTTGTTCGGTAACTAACAATATACTATTCAAAAATAAAAATAAAGTCAATCATCAAACTGCACAAAAGAAAAACTCCCGATCTGTTAAAAATCGGAAGTTTTATAAATCCCGGTCTGTCAGTCGGTTCTGATGGTCAGCCGGCCGTTCTTTTTCTCCACCTCGAAGACCAGCGGATGCCCTTCGCCCCACTCCGGATCCGCATCCGCCCGCTCCTTCCACCGGCGGTAGGCGTCGACGAATCCGCCGTATATCAGTTCCTCCGCCTCAAGCCGCGCCCGGACCGCATCTTCATACTGATCATAGATCCCCAGGTAGTACCGTTTTCCCTTGAAGCCGATCATCGCCCGGTATTTCTGATCCTTTCTCTGAAATACGCCCCTGAATCCGCTCGTATTGTCCCGACGGTGCTTCCGGTTCTCGAGGAATTCGATGCAGGTCCCGTCGATCCTGGTCAGCTGGTCCGGCAGTTCCCGGCCCAGTTCTTTCCGCAGGCACCCGCAGCTCTGATAGCGTCCGTGCATCAGGCTGGATTCACTCACATCCAGTTCATTTCCGCAGTCGCACCGGCAGTGCCAGTAGACGGAACCCCTGTGATCCCGCCTGTCTGTCGGATACTCCGCCAGAAGACGGCCGAACCGACGCCCGGTCAGGTCTTTTGCTCTCGCCATAACTAGTCTCTCCCTGTCCTTCTCCGTCGTCTTCTCTTTCTCCGGCTTCTCTGTTTCCGGCCTCCCGGCCTGCCCCGGCGTCCCGCTCTCACCGCCCCGGCGATCAATCCGACCAGCAGCACGCCCGCCGCCACCGCATAGAGATATTCCTTCATCCACGTGCTTTCCCCATCCGGCCGCACGGCCTCTTTGCCGCTCTCCGGCTCCGTATAAGGCACCCGCGTCCCGCGCACCAGCAACCGGTGCGTATTGACCGAGTAGGGCGTGCAGGTCAGAAGGGTCAGCAGATCCCGGTCCTTTTCCGGCTGCAGCAGCGACAGTTCTTCCGGCAGGATCACTTCGATCTGATCCACCTCGTAGGCCAGCGTCCGGTCCAGCACATGGATGTAGAATTCATCACCGGTCTCCAGCTCGTCCAGACGGGTAAAAAGCTCCGCGCCCGGAAGACCCCGGTGGGCACTGATGACCGGATGCCGGTTCATTCCGCCCACGGGCAGCGCCGTCATCTCCAGATGCCCCGCCCCCTCCGACAGCACGTCCTCGTCCGTGCCGTGACCGATCGGCAGCCAGACGCCGATCTTCGGGATCTCCACATACCCCATCACGCCGTCGCCGTTAAGATTGAGCACGTCCTCGTAATTGTCCGGAAGCACATATCCGCTGCCCGGGATAAAGGGATCATGCACCGGATCCCCGGCAAGATTCTCGTTGTATTCCTGCGCCTCCTGCCAGGCCGCCTCCAGCGCTTTCTGATCCATCTCATCCACCTGCGCCTGATAGGTACGGATCACCTCATCCTGCCGGCGCTCCGCCAGGTAATTGCTCACCGCCGGATAAAGGAAAATCCCGGCGCCCGC
>DWUU01000011.1 GCA_019120575.1 Candidatus Mediterraneibacter quadrami | reverse complement strand
TTGTACCGGATCCTTTTTGTCGGATCGATTTCGTCTTTTCGCTGGATCTCGATATGATACAGCTTTCCGTTTCCCGTCTCCGCCAGCACATCAAGCCGCACCGAATGGGTTTTGATCCGGGAGATCTCATACTGTGTCCGCACGGTCTTCACTTTCAGATCTTTAAACCCTGTTTTTCAACCGGCCGGTTTTATTTCCCATATGATAGCACAGGTACCGGTAAATTTCCAGATAGAAAGCCGCTGTATCCGGCCTGTGTGAAATACAGCGGCTTTACAGGGAAGCAGAAATTATGCCGTCTGCGCACGGCCCTCGCATACTGCCTCGTATTCCCGGAGTTTCTGCCTGGCTTCCGGGCTCAGGTGCTGCGGTACGCTGATCTGCACCGTCACATACTGGTCGCCCCGCACGGACGGATTTTTCATAGAAACGATGCCTTTGCCCCGCAGCCGGATCTTTGTACCGGACTGGGTGCCTTCCCGGATCTTGCAGACCACATTTCCGTACAGGGTGCTGACGACTGCCTCGCCGCCGAATACAGCGGTTGTGTACGGGATGCTGACTGTCGTATATACGTCATTTCCTTTTCGTTCATAACCTGGTTTCGGCGCCACGGTGACTTTCAGGAAGAGATCGCCCGCTTCGCCGCCATTTGCGCCCGGCATGCCCTTTCCTTTCAGCCGGATGGATTTGCCGGTGTCGATCCCGGCCGGAATGTGCACCTGAAGCGACTGCACGCCGCCCCTTCCGGACGGATCCTGCAGGCGGATCACCTTGTCGCAGCCGAAAGCCGCCTCATCGAATCCGACCGTCACATCGGCATGGACGTCGCTGCCTTTCTGCGGGAAACCGCCCCCGCCGAAGCCGCTTCCGCCAAAACCGCTTCCAAAACCGCCGGTTCCCCGGTACGCACCGCTTCGCGATGAGCGGCCTGCGCCGCCGCTTCCGCTTCCATGATTGAAGATATCCCCGAAAATATCTCCGAAGATGTCGTCCATATTGCCGCCTTCGAAATGATATTCCTGATACCCGCCGTCCGGTCCGCCGGAACTGTAGGTCCGCCAGAATCCGCCGCCCGGCCCGCCGGATCCCGCGCCTGCACTGCCGTAGCCTGCACCGGCTCCTGCGGTCTGGTCAAATGCCGCATGGCCGAACTGATCGTACAGTTTTCTCTTCTCTTTATTTCCCAGGACGTCATACGCCTCGGTCACTTCTTTGAATTTCTGCTCTGCCTCCGCATTGCCCGCATTCGTATCCGGGTGATATTTCTTGGCGAGCTTCCGGTATGCTTTCTTGATCTGGGCTTCATCCGCATTTCTGCTGACGCCCAGCACATCATAATAATCTCTCTTTACTGACATGGCAACCACCCTCCCTGATCTCTGAATCTGACTGCTGTGACTATTACATTTCCTGTGATATGAGAACATCCGCCCGGAGCAGACGCCCCGCGCGGACAGATTGTAATTTTATTGTTCTATTTGTAATATAACAACCATTCTCAGAGTTGTCAAGAGGCGGGCGTTACACTTTCATTGTCAGCTGGATCCGTTTCTTCTTCAGATCCACGCTCATGACTTTCACATCCACGATGTCGCCCACGCTGACCACTTCCAGCGGGTGTTTGATATACCGGTCCGTGATCTGGGAAATGTGGACCAGTCCGTCCTGGTGCACGCCGATATCCACGAAGACGCCGAAGTCAATGACATTGCGCACGGTTCCCTTGAGCACCATGCCCTCTTTCAGGTCTTTCATTTCCAGCACATCGGTGCGGAGGATGGGCTTTGGCATCTCATCGCGGGGATCCCGCGCCGGCTTTTCCAGTTCTTTCACGATATCGCGCAGGGTGATCTCGCCGACGCCCAGCTCTTCCGCCAGCGTCTTATAATCGCGGATGGTCGCCGACAGGCCGGTCAGCCGGCGGGCGGTGATGTCTTCCGGGGTAAATCCCTGTCTCTTCAGAAGTTTCTCCGCCGCCCCGTAGGATTCCGGATGGACTCCGGTAGCGTCAAGGGGATTCTTCCCGTTCTGAATCCGGGTAAATCCGGCGCACTGCTCGTAGGCTTTCGGCCCCAGCTTCGGCACTTTCAGGAGTTCTCTGCGGTCTGCGAACCGGCCGTGCTCCTCCCGGTAAGCCACGATATTTTTTGCAATCGTCCCGCTGATGCCCGCGATGTACGAGAGCAGCGGCGCGGATGCGGTATTGAGATCCACGCCCACTTTATTTACACAGTCTTCCACCACGCCGTTCAGGGATTCGCTCAGCTTCTTCTGGTTCATGTCGTGCTGATACTGGCCGACGCCGATGGATTTCGGATCGATCTTCACCAGTTCCGCCAGCGGATCCTGAAGCCTCCGGGCGATGGATGCGGCGCTGCGCTGTCCCACGTCAAACTTCGGGAATTCCTCGCTGGCCAGTTTGCTCGCTGAGTAAACGGACGCACCCGCTTCATTTACAATCACATACTGAACTTTCTCCTCCGGGATCTCCCTGAGCAGTTCCACGATAAACTGCTCGGACTCCCGGGACGCCGTCCCGTTGCCCAGCGAGATCAGGGAAATGTGATATTTCGGAATGATTTTCTTCAGCAGATCTTTACTGGCCTGGATCTTCTTCGGCGTCGTCGGCGCGGTCGGATAGATGACCGTCGTCCCGAGCACCTTGCCGGTCGGATCCACCACAGCCAGCTTGCAACCGGTACGGAAGGCCGGGTCCCAGCCCAGCACCACCCGTCCTGCGATGGGCGGCTGCATGAGGAGCTGGTGCAGGTTCTTGCCGAATACTTCGATGGCGCCGTCCTCCGCTTTCTCCGTCAGTTCGTTTCGGATCTCGCGCTCGATGGCCGGGGCGATCAGCCGGCGGTAGCTGTCCTGCACCGCTTCCTTCAGGACCGGTCCTGTGTACGGATTGTCCTTATGGATCGTCTTCTTCTCCAGATAGCGCAGGATGTCTTCCTCCGGCGCTTCCACCTTCACCGTCAGAAATTTCTCTTTCTCCCCCCGGTTCAGCGCCAGGACCCGATGGCCCGCCAGCTTCGATACCGGCTCCTCGAACTCGTAATACATCTCGTATACGGATTCTGCCTCCGGATCTTTCGCCGCGGAAGTCACTTTCCCTTTTTTCATCGTCGTTTTCCGGATCCAGGTCCGGTAATCCGCGTTGTCCGAGATCATTTCCGCGATAATATCCATGGCCCCGGCAATGGCGTCCGGCGCGCTGTCCACGCCCTTCTCCTCAGAAATGTACTGCGCCGCCGTCTGCTCCAGCGGCTCTTTCGCATTCTGCAGCAGGATGTACGCGGCCAGCGGCTCCAGCCCTTTCTCTTTGGCGATGGTCGCCCGGGTTCGACGCTTCGGGCGGTACGGCCGGTAGAGGTCCTCCACCGTCACCAGTGTCTCCGCCGCCAGGATCTGCGCTTTCAGTTCTTCCGTCAGTTTGCCCTGCTCGTCGATGCTGGCGACCACCTGCTCCTTCTTTTCTTCCAGATTCCGCAGATATTTCAGGCGCTCGTCCAGCTTCCGCAGCTGCTCGTCATTGAGGGAGCCCGTGACTTCCTTCCGGTATCGGGAGATGAACGGGATCGTATTTCCCTCGTCTATAAGATTCACCGCGGCGTCGATCTGCCAGCGCTTTACGTTCAGTTCTTCGGTTAATTTCTGATTAATGTCCATGTATGTTGCCCTCTCTAAATTCAAGATTCGCTCTTTATTCTACCACATTCCTGTTATATAAAAAAGGTGCGGATACTCTGATATGAATATCCGCTCCCCAGAATCTTTATTTCTCTTTCTTCCACTCTTTCGCGAGTTCCCGCACTTCGTCCGGATTCAGTTCCATGAACTCCGCAATATCTTCCAAAGGCATGCCCTTCTCCAGCTTTTTGCCAATGAGTTCACGCAACGCATCACGACGGCCCTTCTTTAAGCCCTGCTCCTCACCGATCTCTTTGCCGCGTCTCATCGCGCTGTTCATCTGGCTGTTGTAATCTCTTATCGCTTTCTGCCGCAGCTCATATTCCAGGCGCTTCTGATCGTCCAGGCTCAGCTTCTTCAGTTCCTCGTAGGCTTCTCCGATATATTCGTCCTGTTTTGCCATATCCTCGAACTCCTCTCTTTTCTTCCCTCCGAGGAACCGCATCCAATGAATGATGCCTTTTTCATTCTGCGCTTCAGGCGGCAGCTTTCTCAATTCAAGCATGTGGATTTCCATAAGATCCGTATACAGTTCACCAGTCTCTACATCGCAGAACGCAGCTTTTCTGTAACACCTGTCATCATCCGGGAAATAGATAAAATCAAGGATGCTGACGTGGACACATTTCTGAAGTTTATCATAATCTTCACCTGTCCTGATCTGCCCGGTATAAATCTTGCTTATATAAAACAGGATCCGATTTGTCCAGTAATCGAAAGATGCCACCTGCATCTCCATGTTCATCAGCGTACCTTCTTCCAGTTCGATCATCACGTCCAGGATCCCCAGCTTGTCATCCTCCGATTCCTTCCGGAGTTCTGTCGGCAGGAGCGTCGTCCGGCGGATCTCTTCCGGAGCTTTTCCGAGGATCGCCGCTACGAAACCTTTCCGCACTTTATCGTTCTTCATCAGTTCCTTGAAACAGAAGTCCACGGTGGGAAGCATTATAAAATTGTCAGTATTTTTCACCATCTATTGTCCTCCTTATTGTAACATAATCCGGCCGCATGCGGAAGCAGAAACGGATCACTTTCTGCACCGTTTTCTTAAGATGACTCCTAAAATATCACAGCGCCGGATTGAAAACAATAAAGATTTTATAAAAACAGTACTTGCCAACAAACTTACAGAAGTTGTAAAAAGTTATGCACCGTGTGTTGACATCTTCCTCCAGAATCTTCAAAATATCAATATCCACGGAAAACTTTTCCGAATTACCCACACACGTTTTTCACACTGGAGAGGATTATTATGGACCGCACGATCACTTATCATATAGACAGCGCTTCCGCCGGGCTGCGCATCGAACAGTTCCTCCGCCGCCGGGGCTATTCTTATCAGAACCTGACCCTGCTTAAGAAGATGCCGCAGAGCATCCTCGTGAACGGAAACTGGACCTATATGCGCACAGTCTTAAATAGCAGCGATACACTGACCGTCCGCATTCAGGAACATGAATCTTCTCCGAACATTCCGCCGGTAAAGCTGCCGCTGGATATCATTTATGAAGATGAAGACATCATCGTGGTGAATAAACCGGCCGGAATGCCCGTTCATCCGTCGCTCAATAACTACCGCAACTCACTGGCCAACGCGCTGATGTACTATTATCAGGCGCAGGGTCTGCCCTTTATCTTCCGCTGCACAAACCGTCTGGACCGGGATACTTCCGGGCTGACCGTCATCGCCAAACATCTGGTCAGTTCCAGCATCCTGTCAGCCCTGGCGGTAAAGCATGAGATCACGAGGGAATATCTGGCAATTGTCCGGGGCGTACCTGTCCCGCCCGTCGGCACGATCAATGCCCCTGTCGGCCGGACCGGCAGTTCACTGATCGAGCGGAAGATTGACTTTGAGCACGGAGAACACGCCGTCACACATTACCGGGTGCTGGATACAAAAAACGGGCACAGCCTCGTCTCCCTCTTCCTGGAGACAGGCCGCACCCATCAGATCCGTGTCCATATGAAATATATCAGTCATCCGCTGATCGGTGATTATCTCTACAATCCCGACATGGAGCATATGAGCCGTCAGGCGCTGCACTCTTACCGGCTCGCATTCCGGCACCCGGTCACCGGGGAACCTCTGGAGTTTACCGCACCCATGCCGGAGGACATGCGCCGGGTCCTTGGGATCTGACTCCGCACCGTTGCCGCAGCCTCTGTACCCTGACGCTATCCCGGACCGCTACACACTCAGCTTCTTCTCCGCCAGCAATCCGGAGAGTCCGAATACAACCGCTGCTACGATAATGTAATAGATCGTATCGACAATGCTCCAGCCGGTTACCCCTATCCCGGATAAAGAATCGAGTCCGGGGAACCGGTTGATCGCTGCGTAGAGTTGTTCGATCACTATATTTATAATGAAAAACAGTACTACAGCCAGAAAGCCGGCGAATCTGGACTTTACAAGCAGAGTCCGTGAAATGATCACCGCCAGAAACCCGACCATGATGACCAGGCTCCAGCAGAGGAAGAGCACCAGCGCCAGCAGGACCAGGTCCGTCCACTTCAGCCCGCCTTCCACAAAGAGCCATGAAAATTCTTTCACCGCCATTGCCAGCTTCTCAAATCCCGCGACTTTCCATACGGCCAGTGCCGTGCTTACTCCCACCGCCAGACCGCAGACGCCGAACACGATCAGCATCTGAAGGATCGCCGAGATGAATTTCGCCCCAAGGATCTCCCAGCTTGACTTTGGCAGCATCCAGAGCATATAGCTCTGCTTCGTCCGCAGATCCCGGTTAAGAACAAGGATGCTCTCGATTCCCGTATAAAAAAGCACCAGAAATGCCCCGAACGTCATTGCCATAATGCTGATCGCCATCATCATATCATTTTCAAATAAGAGCCCTCCCCAGAACATGATCAGCGCAGCCGCCAGGGCAACGAAGATCACCATTCTCGAAGCTCTCTGTTTCCTTATTTCATATTTAATCAGTTTACTCATGATCCAGAATCCTCCCCGTTTCTACATAATGTCCACATAAATCTCTGCAAGGGACCGGCCGCTCCTCATACGTTCCGCTTCCAGGCACACTTTATCTATCAGATGTCCGTCTTTGATGAAGATCGCATATTCGATGAAACTTTCAATCTCTTCCAGCAGATGCGTGGAGATCACAAATGTGTTCTCGCCGTCCGCTTCCTCCAGAATGAGATTAATGATCTCCTCCCGCGCTTTATAATCGATCCCGTTGAGCGGTTCATCCAGAAGATACAGCTCTGCCTGCCGCGCCAGTGTCGCCGCCAGCTTAAGCTTCGCCGCCATACCGCTGGAGAGGCTTTTCACCTTCATATCCGGCGTCAGTCCCATTTTCCCGACCAGTTCCACATATCTGTCCATGTCAAAATCTTCGAAAAAGGCGCGGTAATATTCCCCCACATCCTGCACCTTCATGAAATCATAGAAGAACGGCTCCGTTGCCATATACGCGATCTTCGCCTTGTCTTCATATCCCAGCATATGTCCGTCATAAATGATCTCACCGGTTCCCGGTTTTGTAAGCCCGGATACCATCTTCATCCAGGTCGTTTTGCCGCTTCCATTCTCCCCGAGCAGCCCGTATATTTTCCCTTTCTCGATATTCAGCGTAAGGTCCGCAACCGCCTCTTTTGATCCGAACCATTTCGTCAGTCCTCTGCATTCAAGCATCATTTTCCGTTTCCTCCTTATAATCTGCGATCTGTTCGATGATATCGCCCTTTTCAAATCCAAGCCCGTCCATCTCATGCATAAAATTCTTAACCAGTTCCAATGCCATCTCTTTCTTCAAATCCTGAAACATACTCTCCTCCTCTGACACAAATGTGCCGATCCCGCGTCTGGTAAAACAGTATCCCTGCGCCTCCAGCTCGCGGTAGATCCTCGCCGCCGTATTCTGGTTTACTTTATACTCAACCGCCAGGTCCCGCCCGGAAGGCATCTTCTCCCCGGGCATCAGTTCCCCTTTTACCATTTTCTTCTTCAGCTCATTAATCACCTGAAGATAAATCGGTGCGCTAGTGTTGTATTCCATGATGCGCCTCCTTTTGTACTAGTGCTATAGTTAGATAGTACACTAGTATTTTGTCATTGTCAACATTTTTTTAAAATAAAATATAAAAAATAATCCGCAAATTTCTTGACATCCGCACGGATTTCCACTATAATAGCATATGCTGTTAGGAAATACAGCAAACTGAATATGTGCGATTAGCTCAGCTGGATAGAGCGTCTGGCTACGGACCAGAAGGTCGGGAGTTCGAATCTTCTATCGCACGTACGAAAACTGCCGCATGGATCATGCGGCAGTTTTTTGTTGCTCATTTTCAACTCAAAAGGGGCAGTGCCTGCTGCCCCCCCTCTTTTCACAAAACTTTAAAGTCCCGCGCTGAACTCTTCTATTTTTGCCATTACCCGGTCTTTCTCTTCTCCCTCCAGCGGCGTCGGCTGGTATGTATTGCGCCCGGATTCGGAAGAAAGCGAACAGGGGATCACATTTGTCACATTATCCTCCACCAGTTCCCCGTTCTGTACCGTAAATGTCTGCTGGAAGATCATCGTATCTTTATCAGACGGATTGCTGTTTCCGCCGAAGCAGAAGTTGCCCAGACTGTACACGATGTTTTTCCCGTTATAAACCTCGATGCCCTGCAGCACATGCGGGTGGTGCCCCAGCACCAGATCCGCACCGTGGTCGATCGCCGAATGTGCAAGATTCACCTGATTCTCATCCGGATAATTCTCGCGCTCGATCCCCCAGTGGAAGCTGACGATGACGATCTGCGCACCCTGATCCTCCACCGCCTTGATGTTGGCGATCATCTCTTCCTCGCAGCCCATGCCTTCCGCCAGCTCATATGTGCCGACCAGACCGACTTTCACGCCGTTCACATCCATGACAGCCGTCCGGTCATATCCGAAGTTTACGATGCCGGCCGCATCCAGCGCGGCAATGGTATCCGTGTAGCTCTGCTCCCCGTAGTCCCGGCTGTGGTTGTTCGCAAGATTGGCCGCTTCCACACTGCCCTCCGTCAGGATCTTCGTATAGTCGGCAGGCCCTTTGAACGCAAAGGTCTTATCCATTCTCGACGTGGACTCGGTAAGCGTTCCTTCCATGTTGACGATGGTAAGATCATCCGCCTCGAAAACCGGCTTTACGCTCTGCAGGAAATATGCCGGCCCGTTCTCATCATAATAGGCATTCAGGCTTCTGCTCTGGTCAAAATTCTCATCCGTTCCCAGCGTGCAGTCTCCCGCGGCGCTGATGGTGATGGAGACCGGCGGTTCTTCTTTTTCAGCCTCCTGCTGTTCGATCGTCAGATCCTCCGCCTGCTTTGCCTCTTTGGAATCGGCTCCGCCCACAAGATGTTTTACGAGCATCACAATCCCGGTTATGACAAGTATGATCAGAAGAAGTGCCGCGCACAGGATCCCTATGGCGATCCTTCTCCTCCTTTTCAGTCTTCTCAGTCTTGCTTCTCTGCGGCGCATCCGCTCCTGTTCTGAACGTCCGCCCGTATTTCCCCCACTGCTCATCTTTCGTATCCTTTTATATCACTTCCGCGTCTGTATGCTGCTTTTTACGACTCCGTATATTTTGCCGACTGCATCCGGATCAGTTCTTCATCATCAAAGTAATTGATCTTCATCGCGGCTTTCACATCGCGGAGCGTCTCCGCGGCAACTTTCTCCGCTTTCCCGGTCCCCTTTCTCAGCATCTCATAGACCGCCGGGATATCCTTCTGGAACTCTTTTCTCCGGTTCCGGATGGGCTCCAGTTCCGCCTGAAGGACATTGTTGAGGAACCGCTTCACCTTCATGTCCCCGAGGCCGCCTCTCTGATAGTGCGCTTTCAGCTCATCCAGGTTCTCATACTCCGGCAGGAATTCCGGGAAGTACTCCGGCCTGCAGAATGCATCCAGGTAAGTGAATACCGTGTTGCCCTCCAGGCTCCCGGGATCTTCGATCCGGATGTGGTTCGGATCCGTAAACATGCTGAATACTTTCTTCTTGATCTCCTCCGGCTCTTCGGACAGATAGATGCAGTTGCCAAGCGATTTGCTCATCTTGGCCTTACCGTCCGTACCCGGCAGACGCATGCACGCCTGATTCTCCGGGAGCAGGATCTTCGGCTCCACCAGCGTCTCTCCGTATACGGAGTTAAATTTATGCACGATTTCCTTCGTCTGCTCCAGCATCGGCATCTGATCCTCGCCCACCGGTACGACCGTTGCCTTAAACGCCGTGATGTCCGCCGCCTGGCTGATCGGGTAGGTGAAGAATCCGACCGGGATGCTTGCCTCGAAGTTGCGCATCTGAATCTCGGATTTTACCGTTGGATTGCGCTGCAGCCTGGACACGGTCACCAGATTCATATAATAGAAGGACAGCTCGCACAGCTCCGGGATCTGGGACTGGATCAGGATCGTGGATTTCTCCGGGTCAAGCCCGCAGGCCAGATAGTCAAGCGCAACTTCAATGATGTTCTGGCGGACCTTCTCCGGATTATCCGCGTTGTCCGTCAGCGCCTGCGCGTCCGCGATCATAATGAAAATATCATCAAAGTCTCCTGTATTCTGAAGCTCTACCCTGCGCCGCAGCGAACCCACGTAATGTCCTACGTGCAGTTTCCCTGTCGGGCGGTCTCCGGTAAGCATAACTTTTCTCATTCTTGTTTTCCCTCCTGGTTTTCCTCGTTATTCCGTTATTTATTCTGGAGCAGCGGCCGTTTCCGCCTCTGTCCCGCATATCCCGGCGCACGCCGCCTGTCCGGTGCATATACGAACTGATACAGGATGCCGGCCAAAGCGCCCGCGCCCAGCACATCCAGCACCGAATGCTGCTTCAGGAATATGGTCGCAAGGATGATCAGTCCGGCCAGCACATATATACCGATGCAGACGCCCCGGTGCTTTTTCAGTGCTTCGCTGTCTGCAACCGCTGCGCACACGCTCAGGGAATTGAATACATGCAGGCTTGGGAATACATTGGTGCATGTATCCGTCCGGTACAGCGTACGCACCATATCCACGAAAATATTATCCCGTTCAAATACAACCGGCCTCAGATCCTGACCGTTCGGAAATACCGTCGATATGATCAGGAATACGGTCATACCCGTGAACATGAATGCCGCCAGCTTATAAAAGCCTTTTACATCCGTAAAAAAGAAATACAGAAATACGACGGCAATAAAAAGGAACCACATCAGATACGGGATGATGAAATACTCGATAAACGGGATCTGCTCATCCAGCCTGATCTGGATCACATGGTAATGCGTCGTGACGTGTTTCTCAAGCCAGAGGAACCATGGCATATAGATCAGTATATAGAGAAACACCCACGCGTGTTTATATTTTCCGGCCAGTTCTGCGAATCGATCTCTCAGCTTCATATACAATGCCCCTTTTTGATCACAGTTTTCCCCTCTTATGTTCTCAATCCGCCACGATTATAGCACTTTTTCAGGCGGACAACAACTGCCTTCACAAAACATTAATCTATTTATTTTCCACAGAGTACGGCGTCCAGATATTTCCCAAGCGACCGGCTCATATTTCCCTCAAAATCCGCATCCCCGTGCTTCACGCACCACTCGAACACATTTCCGATCACAATCATCCTGATATCGGTGGTGAACTCATCGATCTCTACATTCAGGCTGACAATTCCGGCCGCCATGGCCTTTTCCACATAGGACTGGACGGTCAGGACCGGATAGGGACGCTCGGTGCGGACCGCAGCGTTCAGCGCCTGATTCTTTGTGTCGTAGTACTCCGCAACAAATTCCACGCCCAGCTCCCGGCAGTATTTTACATAATTGAGATAGACCTGAATGATCCCTTCTTTCACGCCCGACACACTGTCCGGCAGTTCCAGGAGGTCCGGATTGATCTTCGGCTGATCCTCGATATAATAGGAAAGCAGATCGTCCTTCGTCTTGAAATGATGATAAAAGCTGCCGTTGGAGACGCCGGCCTCCTCGCATATATTTTTGATGGACAGTTCTTCGTAGCCCTGTCTCTCCAGAATCCGCTTCGCTGCCCGGAAAATCCGCTCCCGCGTCTCCCTGGACTTCTGCTGCTGTCTGGAAATCGTTGGTTTCTCACTCATGATCTGACACGCTCCTGTAATATTCTGTCCCGACCATTGTATCATATGTTCCCGGCAGATTCAAGAAAACAGAGTACACTCTGTAACCAGCCCTTATTCCGGCATGAATGCCTCGAATGCCGACGGAATTGCATATTTTTCCTGAAGCTCCCGGATGTCCGCGAAGACCAGGCTCTCATCCTGGGGGTGAAGCTCCCGTTCCAGCTCATCCACCAGGATCTCGTATCCGGTCATATGCCATTCCACATGGCTGAAAATGTGTTTCGCCTCGCCCAGCTTCCGGACACGCACCGGCGCCAGGCCCAGTTCTTTACTGTATTCGATCACACCTTTCTTTGTCAGGCGCCCCTCCCGGTTCGGAAATTCATACAGCCCCGCCAGCAGTCCTTTTGCCGGACGTTTCCGGATCACCGTCTTCCCGGCGTCCCGGAAGAGGAATACGGTGCGCTCCTCAATCCGCCGCGCTCTGGCCCTCGCCTTCACCGGATACTCCAGCTCCCGGCCTTCCGCGTGAGCGCGGCAGATATGGCGCACCGGGCACACTTCGCATTTCGGCCGTCCGCCGGGCAGGCAGACGATGGCGCCCAGCTCGATCAGGCTCTGGTTGAAATCCCCCGGATCCGTCCGCGGGATGACTTCCTCCACCAGTTCCTCCATCTTTTTCTTCGTGGCGCCTCTGGCGATATCCGAATCATCCGCCGTGATCCGGGTTACCACCCGCAGCACGTTGCCGTCCACCGCCGGCTTCGGGATATGATACACAAAAGAACTGATCGCCCCGGCAGTGTAACTGCCGATCCCTTTTAAGGAGCGGATCTCCTCGTATGTCTCCGGGAAATCCCCGCCGTACTCCGCCATGATCCGGCAGGCCGTCTCTTTCAGATTCCTTGCCCGGCTATAGTATCCGAGCCCTTCCCACAGCTTCATCAGACGGTCGTCGGACACGGCGGCCAGCGCCGCCACGTCCGGCAGTTCCCGGATAAACCGCTCGAAGTACGGGATCACCGTCTCCACCCGGGTCTGCTGGAGCATGATCTCTGAGATCCACACCCGGTAAGCGTTCATCCGCTTCCGCCAGGGCAGGTCGCGCCGTTCCTGTCGGTACCAGTCCACCAGCAGCGGAGCCGCCTCCTTAAGCTCCGGGCTTCCAAGCACCACATCCACCGGATCCCTGGCCGCGATGCTGTCCGGACTTACCTCGCAGTCGTACGCCAGCACGCGCACGCCCGCGGCCGCCGCTTTGCGCAGCGCGTCCGCGAATGCCGGATGGGTCTCCCGATTGGGCGTGAAATATTTCACATCCCGCATCTGGATCACGAAGAAAACGTATGCCTCGTACCCTTCTTTCACCGCCCGGGCCAGTTCCTCCAGATGCTTCACCGCCCGCTCGCTTGGCGCGTCCGGGAACAGGCACACCCCGTCCCGTTCCAGCGTCACGCCCTTGACTTCGATGAAGATTTTCCGTTCGCCGGCCTCCACATACAGATCGAATCGGGAATTTCCCCAGGTTGTCTCCGGCCGGATCTGCGTCACATTTTCAAAAAGGGCCCCGCCCTCGATCCACTCCTGCACCACCCGGTTCGGGATCTGGGAGTCCATGTTGATCATCCGGCTTCCTTTCTCCACCGCGATCAGATCCCACTTTGTCTTCCGGTCCGGATTGGCGCTTCGCTGGATATAGACCGCCGCGCCTGGCGCCAGCAGTTCGGCGCACCGCCCTGTATTCTTCACATGGACCGTTTCCTTCTGTCCGTTCAGCTCCACATAAGCGATAAAACGGTTCGGTCGCTCCAGGAAAACCGCCCGTTCGATCCTCTCGTATCTCATATGCCGTCGTCTCCTTTATCACACTTTATCTCACATTTTCCGCATATCTTCGCCGCAGAATTTCCCCCGCAGAAACAAATCACGCCGGAACCATGACACGATCCCGGCGTGATTTGTCTTTCGAAATAACCGTTTATAAAATCTTGGAAAGGAATTCCTTCAGCCGCTCATCTTTCGGATGATCGAAGAACTCCTGCGGAGCCGCCTCCTCCAGGATCTGTCCGTCGTCCATGAAGATCACCCTGGAAGCCACCTCTCTTGCAAATCCCATCTCATGCGTCACCACGACCATGGTCATGCCTTCCTTAGCCAGCTGTTTCATCAGGTCCAGAACCTCGCCGACCATCTCCGGATCCAGCGCGGACGTTGGCTCATCGAAGAGGATCACATCCGGGTTCATTGCAAGAGACCGGATGATCGCCACCCTCTGTTTCTGCCCGCCGGACAGGGTGGACGGATAAACGTCCGCCTTATCATCCAGGCCGATCCGCTTCAGCAGTTCCATTGCCTGCTGCTTCGCCTCGCTCTTGATCTGCTCCTTCGTCGTCGTGACCGGGATCAGTTCCTCTTTATTGCTCCTGAATATATTCTTAAAGCTGATCATGCGGTTTTTCCGCCTGGCTTTCTTCAGATCCTGACAGCGCAGATAGGCCGGAGCCATCATGACATTCTGCAGAACCGTCTTATTATTGAACAGATTAAAGTGCTGGAATACCATTCCCATGTGACGACGGTGGAGATTGATGTCTACCTTCATGTCCGCGATGTCAACGCCTTTGAAGATAATGCTCCCGGACGTCGGGTCCTCCATACAGTTGAGGCACCGCAGGAATGTACTCTTACCGGAGCCGGAAGGTCCGAGCACTGCGACGATATCGCCTTTATTGATGGTGATGTTGATCCCTTTGAGAACCTCAAGACCACCGAAGCTTTTCTTAAGATTAATTACGTCTATCACTCTTCCTCAGGCTCCTTTCCAGTAATCTGACTAACAGGCTGATGAGCAGCACAAGCACAATGTAGATGACTGCCATAACCAGATACGGCACCATGAAATCATAGCTGTTCGCTCCGATGTAGTTGAATGCCACGTAGAGATCCGCCGCAGCGACGAAACTTACCACCGACGTCTCCTTCACCAGTGTGATGAACTCATTGCCCAGCGTGGGCAGGATGTTCTTCACGGCCTGGGGGATCACGATCTTCGTCATGCTTGCCCCGAAGCTTAAGCCCACTGCACGGCCCGCCTCCATCTGTCCGATGTCCACGGACTGGATGCCGCTTCGCATAATCTCCGAGATATAGGCGCCACTGTTCAGACCGAACACGATCATGGATAGCTGCACGCCATCCATCTGCACGCCGATAAGCGGCAGGATGACATAGTATCCGACCAGCAGCTGAACAACCATCGGCGTTCCTCTGAACAGTGCCACATAGAAGCTGCAGATCCCGTTCAGGATGCGCGGCAGCCTTTTATATTTCGGAACAACCCGAACCGTCGCGATCAGCGTTCCGATGATGATACCGACGATCAGACCTGTGACTGCGATGAGAAGCGTGTTTTCCAGACCGGTTATCACGCGTGTATAGCCGTTCTGTTCAATAAACACTTCTATAAATTTGTCTATTCTCTGACTAATATTATCCATTGCTTTCCCTTCTTAAAAGAAGGAAAATGCATGCATCCCGGTCAACCGTCAATAATGCCTGTATTTTCCTTCCAGCCTTAAATATCTTTTTTATGCATATTTAAAATAAAATGTATTTCCTACTGCATCTCGTTGATCGCCGCTGTGATCGCTGCTGCCGGAGCCGCGTCGATGATCACATAATCGATGCTTCCGTTGAGCATATCCTGAACAGCCAGAGAACCGTTCTTGTATGTCTGGCATGTCGCTGCAAGTCCCGGGAATCCCAGGTCGTCGCTTCCCTCAACATAGCTGTTTCCGGTTGTTCCCTGCTGTACGCCGATCTTCACGGAAGAATCCAGCTCGCCAAGCGCTGCCGCGATGGAATCTGCATCCGTCATCTCATCGAATGTTGTGTCGTCACTCGGAACGATCAGTCTCTGGGATGCCTGATAGTAGGACTCAGAGAATGTTACATACTCTTTTCTGTCCTCGCTGACTGTCAGGCCCGCCATCGCGATATCGCATTTCTGCTGTCCCACGGAGAGACATACCGCATCGAAATCCATGTTCTGGATAACCAGTTCCTGTCCAAGCTCCTCGGCAAGAAGTGCTGCGATCTCCATATCGATTCCCACGTAGCTCTCGCCTTGCATATACTCAAACGGCTCGAACGCCGCATTCGTCGCAACAACCAGCTGATCCTTGGATGTATCAAGCTCCGCGGACTCTACCGGTGTGGGCTCGCCGCCGCCGAAATATTTGTCGCAGATCTCATCCAGCGTTCCGTCTTCTTTGATCTTGTTGATAAATGTATTTACCTGCTCCAGGAGCTCCGGCTGAGTCTTGTCAACGCCGAACGCATACTCCTCGTCTGTCAGATCCACATCAATAACCTTTGCCGTTACTTTTCCGCTGTCATCGGAACCGCCCTCGCTGCCGCCTTTATCACTGCCGCCGCATCCTGCGAGCATACCGACCGTAAGCGCTGCCGTAAGGCATACTGCCAGTAACTTCTTCATCTTACATTCCTCCATATCAATTAACATTTTGCATAATCATACAGATTATCTTACTAATTTTAGCACATTTCTCCGGAAATTCAACCCCGAATTGAAAATTTATGCAAATGCTTATGCAAGGAGCGCCTTGATTCCGAAGAAGAGGAATACCAGCACGCCCAGGACGATCCGGTAGTAGCCGAATACTTTGAAGTCATTTTTCTTTATATAGCTCATCAGGAATTTGATCGCCACAATGGATACCCCGAAGGAAACCACCATACCCACGAGCAGCACCGCAACCTGCATTCCCGTGAACGCAAAGCCGAACTTGACGAGTTTCAGAAGGCTGGCGCCGAACATAACCGGGATCGCCAGGAAGAATGTATACTCCGCCGCAAGGCTTCTGGACACGCCGATCATCAGGGCGCCCACGATGGTCGCGCCGGATCTGGATGTGCCCGGGATCATGGCCAGCATCTGGAACACGCCGATGATCAGGACCATCTGGATCGACAGCTGGGAGAACTTCGTCGCTTTGGGCTCTTTGCCATTCTGATAATTCTCAACTACGATAAACAGCACGCCGTATATGATCAGCGTCAGCGCTACCACATACCAGTGATAGAATACTTTGTCGATCAGGTCGTCGAACAGGATGCCGATCACACCGGCAGGCAGGCATCCGATCACGACTTTGATCCAGATCTGCCAGGTCATCAGTTTCTGCTTCTGCGTCTTCGTCGGTGAAAACGGATTCAGCTTGTGGAAATACAGCACCACAACCGCCAGGATCGCGCCAAGCTGGATCACCACCTGGAACATTTCAAAAAATGCATCGCACTGATCAAGCTTCAGCAGCTCTTCAAGGATGATCAGATGCCCGGTGCTGCTGATCGGAAGCCACTCCGTGATACCTTCCACGATACCGAATATAATTGCCTTTAAAATGTCTAACATACTCCATCTCCTCCTCTGAGCGCAAATTTTTCGATCGCATCTGCCACTCCGTCTTCTTCATTTGAAAGGGTGATATAATCCGCGGCTTTCTTTACCTCTTCCTCTGCGTTCGCCATGGCTACGCCGAAGCCGACTTCCTTCAGCATAAGCAGGTCGTTGTCCCCGTCTCCGCAGGCCATGATCTCCTCACGCCGGATCCCCAGCAGCCGTCCGAGGCTTACAAGCCCCGCCCCCTTATTGACGCCTGCCGCGTTGATCTCGATATTATAGCCCAGCGAACCTACCAGTTCCAGTCCTTCCACTTCAGACAGTTCCCGCCACGCCTCTGTGCGCTCTTCCATATCCGCAAACAGCATCTGGATCTTATCAAGCCCCCGGCCACTCTCCCGGACCATCCGGAAAATGTCTTCCACCCAGGTCCTTGTCTTCCTCATATATTCCCACATATTCGGATTTTTGTGATACCGGGGAATAAGGTCCCGCTTATCCGCAGGGGCATAACTTACGCCGTCATAATATACCTCTTGTAATGTATCATACTTTCCGCAGATTTCCAATGCTTTTTCCGCCAGTTTCGACGAAAGCAGATGTTCATCCACAACACGGTCTTCCCACACGTCCACTACTTTCGCGCCGTTGGAAGTAAGCGCGTACCGCATTCCCGGAAAATTGCGGATCTCCTCCGGGATCCCCGTCAGCGGGCGGCCCGTGGCGATCAGCACCACGATCCCTGCGTCGATGGCCGCCCGGAGCGCCCGCTTTGACCGTTCCGTAAATTCTTTCTTATCTGTCAGAAGCGTCCCGTCCAGATCCAGTCCGATCATTTTTATCCTGTTCATATCAATTTCTCCGATAATTCTCCTGAAACTGTTATTTTTTTACACCTATTTCATTCTATCAGAGTTTGCCAAATAACGCAATTTGTAGTATAATAATTACCCGGCGTTTCGCGTTCCTTACATGGACGCTCCTGACGCCGAAGACTATGCAAGAAACGCAGCACCTGATATTTTATTATAAGAAAGGACTTTATTTTATGAAGACAGGCAAAAAACGATGGATACAGTCAGGTATCGCACTGATCTGCTCTTTCGCGATTGTACTTTCAGTCTTCCCTGTATCCGCTGACAATGACATCAGCAGCCTCGAGAATCAGGCTTCAACACTCGAAGACCAGCTCGCAGGGATCAATGAGGATATCCTGGCGCTCAGCGATGAGATATCCGGCACACAGATGCAGCTTGAAGTTCTGAGCGGCGACATGAAACGTACCGAAGACGAACTGGCCACCGCCATGGAAAATGAAAACCAGCAGTATGAAGATATGAAAGACCGTATTAAATATATGTACGAACACGGCAATGCAACACTGCTGGAGATGCTTTTTTCCGCTGAAGACATGGCCGACTTCCTCAATAAGGCTGATTTCATCGAAAATCTCAGCGCTTATGACCGCGATGCGCTCAAAGTGCTTCAGGATATCCATCAGCAGATTGTGGACCACCGGGAAACACTGAAGGCACAGCAGGATTCCCTGAACGATCTTCAGTCTCAGCTGCAGAGCCAGCAGGATTCCCTGCAGGCCAAAGCCACAGCGACATCCACCAACCTGGCCGACGTCCAGAACCGGCTTCAGAAGGCCCGTGAAGAAGAGGCCCGGAGGATCGCCGAGGAAGAAGCCCGCCGCGCCGCGGCTGAAGCCGCTGCCGCAGAGACAGGTTCTTCCGCTTCATCCGGAGGTTCCGGAAGTTCCGGCAGCTCAGGAGGCTCAGTCACCACCGGCGGAAGCATCAGCGCTTCAGCCGATGAAGTAACGCTCATGGCAGCTCTTCTCCAGTGCGAAGCTCTGCATGATTATAACTGTATGCTTGCGGTGGCAACCGTTATCATGAACCGTGTTGAGAGCTCGAGATTCCCGAATTCCATCAGGGGTGTAATCTATGCCAGCGGCCAGTTCTCCCCGACATGGACTGGCAAGCTTGACAAAGTTCTCAGTCAGGGGCCGTCCAGCCTGGCAGTACAGGTTGCCCAGGATGCGATCAACGGCGCACGGCTCTCATCCGTAGCCGACTGTTACTACTTCCTGTATGCGCCTTCAACAAACCGGAAGGGCACTGTGATCGGAGATAATGTATTCTTCCAGAGCTGGTAGAAACTTCCTGTTTATCGAACTGAGCGGAACCTGCAGCATAGAATACAACAATAAATTTCTATTAAAATGCGGATTCACGGAATAAGGGATAAAACCTTCCCGTTTCCGGTTCCGCAGCCTAATGAAAAGTTAAAAACCGGATCATTGACAAAAAAACAGAGCCGCAGATGAGGAACTCACTAACGTTCGGACAGCCTCATCTGCGGCTCTAAAGTCAATTTTCCGGTTTTTACTTTTCCTAAGACCGCTCCACAGTCACCGGTACGGCCTTATCCCTTATTTCGTGAAAGTTGCATCCGATCGGAAATTCTTTTGTGATTCCGTGCTGAAGTTACCAGGATCAGTTCGACAAACAATAACCAAAGAATGTGTCGGGAGGGGGCGGAATCTGGGCCGCAGAGAGGCTTTGCCTGCTTGTCTGTATCATATCTGCAGGATCAGGGTGCGTCAAGGCTGCACAGCACCCAAAGGGCAAGGCCTTGACGCCCCCTGATCTCTGCAGATTATAATTAATCAAGCAAGACAAAGTCTCATTCTGACCGTAACCGGTTATAAAAATACATATTTCTTCTGCAATACCTTTCTTTAATGGAAATCTCTTGTTTTTCCGGACAGCCTTATTCATTAATGGTAACCACTTAAAGGATTTACGGTTTAAAAT
>DWUU01000061.1 GCA_019120575.1 Candidatus Mediterraneibacter quadrami | reverse complement strand
CAACTTCAGAAGCAAGACGTCCGAGTGTACATCCGTCAGCGTCAACCACATACCATTTTCTTTCAATCTTGTCAGGGTTAGCCATATAAGTTTTCATGGGTGTTCCTCCTATAAAATCATCAGATAACGTTGCTTTTGTAGCTTATTTATTTGAAATCAGCATACTCCGGGGCTATGGCGCATACTGTTTCTCCTTTAGTCATGCTGTAATATTATAGTCCGCAGGAACCCCCGTGTCAAGATTTTTCTTGGATTTATGTATGCTTTTCCTTATTTTCTTCTTTTTATTATGATAATGATCCCCGCGATCACCGCTGCAGCCGCCAGAACCGTGACGCCGCCCCAGATAAATACGGAGTTGTCATCGCCGGTCAGAGGAACCACCGTCGAATATTTCAGTGACACCGGAAATGTTCCGGACGGATATGCTTTTGTCAGTTCCAGCCTGTCGACTTTTGACGTCATCTCCAGCTTATCCGGTGTATCCGGTATTTCTATGACCACAAAGAGTCCGCTGTGATCCGTCTCGAACAGCGCTTTGCCATTCTCGCTCCTGTAAGCCACATCATTCCAGGAGACGCCCTGCACATCAGCGGTCTGCTTAATTTCCTTTAAAAATGTTCTTTCTCTGTCATAGTCTTCCGGAATCGCAAGCGACACATCCACCGGTTCGTCCGCGGTTACCGGCTGCTGCGTCATCGGATCAACAACCGCAACCGTATACACCTGAAAGCGGTCTGAGATACGCGTTAATAACTGACTCAGTTCCGCATACGCTGCGTCTGACGGATCCATCGAGATCGTCACCGCCATCGGAGGAATAGCGACCGGCGGAAATTCTGCCCCCGGCTGTCCGCCGCCCTGTTCACTGCCATCCGGTTCTTCACCATCGGACTCGCCGCCTTCCGGTTCTTCAGTACCCGGTTCGCTGTCACCCGGTTCTTCGATATCCGGTTCTTCGATATCCGGTTCATTTACATCGGACCCGCCGGGATCCTGCATATTATCGTCGGAACCGTCCGGCTCCGCTCCGTCTTCTTCCGGCATATCCGTGTCAGGTTTCTCCCCGGTTTCCGGATCTTCAGCTTCCGGACTGTCAGTCTCCGGACCCTCAGTTTCCGGATTTTCAGCCTCGCAATTTTCTGTCTCCACCGTGATTTCGTTTCCTGCGGCCTCTTCCGCAAGAACCGGATTCGGCACCGCCATGGAAATGACCACCGCCGCAAGCGCGATTCCCCATATCTTTTTCAAAACCATCCTCCATTTTTTCATTCTGTTCTCCCCTTACTTCATGCGCTTTGGATCTTCCCCGCAGATCCTGCCGCCGTACAATACTATGTTTCCAGTATAGCCCCGGCCCGGACCGGTGTCAATCGAGAGCGCACATTTATCACAGCGGTTTTTCTTTCGTTTCCTTACAGAATATGGTACAATGTAAGACAGTGCCGGGTCAGCCGGCGTTACGTTATCAAATATAAGGAAGGTACTGAATTTATGTGGGCTTATAATGAAACTTTTTATCAGATCTACCCCATCGGCTTCTGCGGCGCGCCCGTTCACAATGACGGCATCACTGAGCACCGCATCCTGAAGCTTGCAGACTGGGCGGAATATCTTCAGGAGCTGGGGATCGGCTCGATCATTCTGAATCCGATCTTTGAGTCGGACAACCACGGTTATGATACGAGGGATTTTAAGAAGATCGACTGCCGCCTCGGAACGAACGATGATTTTAAGGAAGTCTGTCAGACGCTCCACGACCACGATGTGAAGATCATGCTGGACGGCGTTTTCAATCACGTGGGGCGGGGCTTCTGGGCCTTTAAAGATGTACAGGAGAAGAAATGGGACTCCCCCTACAAAGACTGGTTCTGCATTAACTTTGACGGAAACAGCGGCTACAACGACGGTTTCTGGTACGAGGGCTGGGAGGGCCACTATGAACTGGTCAAACTGAACCTGCAGAATCCGGCGGTCGTTGACTATCTCCTGGAATGTGTGAAAATGTGGATCGAGGAATTCGGCATCGACGGGCTCCGTCTCGACGTGGCGTACAGCCTGGACCACAATTTCATGAAACGGCTCCGCCGCTACTGCGAGGAGATCAGGCCGGGCTTCGCCCTGATCGGCGAGGTGCTCTTCGGCGACTACAACCTGATCGTCAATGACGAGATGCTGCACAGCTGCACGAATTATGAGTGCTACAAAGGGCTTTACTCCAGCTTCAACAGCATGAACATGTTCGAGATCGCACACTCCCTGAACCGCCAGTACGGTCCGGAGCAGTGGTGCATTTACCGGGGCAAGCATCTGATGACGTTCGCAGACAACCACGACGTCTCCCGGCTGGCCACGATCCTGACCAACAAGAAGCATATCCCGCTGGCTTACGGGCTGCTCTTCGGAATGCCGGGCATCCCCTGCATCTATTACGGAAGCGAATGGGGCGAGGAAGGCCAGAAAGCACCGGACAACGACTACGCTCTGCGCCCCTGCTTCGAGGAGCCGAAACCGAATGAACTGACAGACCTGATCAAAGAACTGATCGCCATTCGCAGGGAAAGCGACGCTCTCTGCAACGGAACCTACCACAACGTCGTGATCACCAACCACCAGCTTGTCTTTGAGCGGAAGACCGACCGCGAGCGCGTCCTCGTGGCAATCAATGCGTCTGATGCGGAATTTTCCGCCGGAAGCCACGAGCTGAACGGAACATTCGAGCGGATCATGACGTATCCCGAAGCTGCAGCCAAGACAGATACAGACAATGCAGAAACAGATACCGTAACACTGAACGGTCAGCTTTCCATGCCGCCGTACAGCATCCAGTATCTGAAAATGTAGCCTGTCAGATCATGGAATAAATTACAGGCAAAATACAATCGCCGGTATGCAGAGTGTTCAGGGGACTTGAACCCCTGAACACCTGCACATCGGCGTTCTTCATTCATTTCATTGCGACCACTCTGTCCGGCTGCCCCGCTCCGTCTTGATGACATTAAGTTTCCAGTCGATCTGCTCTTTTAATTCATTTACATGGGAGATGATCCCCACCAGGTCTTTTTCTCCCGCCAGTTCTTTCAGGATCTGAATGGCCCGCTCCCGGGCCGCATCGTCCAGGGACCCGAATCCCTCGTCCACGAACATGGTCTCAAGGTTCACGACCCCGGCCGTATTCTGCACGATGTCCGCAAGGCCCAGCGCCATGGAAAGCGCCGCCATGAAGGACTCGCCGCCGGACAGGGACTTCACATCTCTGACCGAGTCATTGACCAGGTCATAGACGTCCAGGTCAAGCCCGGCCTGTCCCTGGCTTCCCAGCGCCCGGATCTCCCGGCACTGGAGGATGAATTCATTGGACGTCATGCGGGCGAGCCGGCGGTTCGCCGCCTGGATGATCTGGCGGAAATACCGGCGCTGGACGTATGTCTCAAAGTCCAGCTTGGCACTGCCGCTTAAGTTGCCGTTGGCCGTGCGGCTTAAGTTGCCGATCACCTCGTATCTTCTCCGCAGTTCCTCCTGGGATGCGAAATATCTTTTCAGGTTTTCATACGCACTTTTATTCGTCTCATTCCGGCCGTGAAGATCCATGGACCGCCTGCGGAAGTCTTTTACTGCAAGGCTGAGTTCCCTCTCCCGTTCCTGGTCCGGAGCGGGATCTTCCCGCTTTCTGCCGCCGGTCTGGTTCTCCAGCGTCTCGATCCGGGTGCGGCACTGAAGGACTTTTTCGTTGTATTCCTTTACCTTCTGTTCTTTCTGCTGCCAGCCTTCGATCCACTGCTTCGCCGCCCGGTATTCTTCCCGGTCTTTAAACTGCTGGTTCCGGATCTCGCTGTAAAAAGCTTCTTTCTCTTCTTCCAGCCTTTTTGCCGTCTCCGCATGCCGGCTGCGCAGGCTTTCAAGCTGCCCGGCTTTCCGACGGTTCTCTTCCGCACATTTCCGGTGCTGTTCCCGCACCTGCGCAACGGCCGCCTTCCGGCTGTCCAGTTCTTTCTCTGCGCCGGTCAGCTGCGCTTTCGCCTCTTCGTACGCTGGCGGATCTTCCCCCAGCGCCGTTTTCTCCGCCGCCAGTGCCGCGGCCGCTTTCTGATATTCTTCCTGAACCTGCGCCCGCCGGGACTCCGCCTGGTCCCGGCGCTTCTTCGCCTGTTCCACCGCATTCTGGTCCGGGACGCCGTCCGGCAGTTCCGCCTTATGGGGATGGTGGACAGAGCCGCACACCGGGCAGGGATTCCCCTCTTCCAGCTCCCGCGCCATCAGGCCGGCCTGTCCCGCGAAGAAACGCTCATACCGGTCCTCATATTCAGCCGTGGCCCTCCGGCACGCCTCCATACATTCAGACATTTTCTCTGTCCATTCCCTGCATGCCGCATTCATCCGGCGCACCGTCTCATACCGGGGCAGCATCTCGCGCAGTCCAGCGATCCGTTCCTGAAGCCCCGGTTCATCCCGGCCGAGCGCTTCCTCCAGCTCCTTTAGTTTCTCTCCGAGCTGTCTTTCATCTTCACTGTGTTCCTTCTGCCAGGTTTCCAGCGATGTGATCTCTTCTGCCACCCGGTTCAGGTCTTTTTGAGTACGGAGCGCCTGCACCTCAAGCCGGCGCGCCTGCTCTGCCCGCTCCCCCTGCCGGGCTTCGGATTTTATCCGCTCAATATTCTGTTTCTCCTGATCCAGTCCGCTCTGCTCCCGTTTCGCCTCTTCCAGCAGATCCAGGAGCCGGTTCGTCTCCCGTTTCTTCTCGATCAGGATCCGAATCGCCTCCGCCTGTTCCTGAAGCTGCTTTTCTTCCTTCGCCAGTTCTGACAGACGGCTCTTTCCTGCCCGGATGATCTCCTTTAATGCGTTTTTCGTCTCCTCTGCCGGCGGCATCTCCATGCCGGCGATCTCCCGCCAGCGCAGGTCCGGATCATGAAATGCATCCACCCGTTCGATCTCCCGCCGGATATCCGCCTCGTTTTCCCTCAGGCTGACATAGAGTTCTTTCGCCTGTTCTTTCAGCTCTTCCTGCATCTTCCAGTAGATCCGGGTCTGGAAGATCCTGCTGAAGATCTTCCGCCGCTCCCGGGAGCCCGCGTGCAGCAACTGAAGGAATTCGCCCTGGGCGATCATGGCGATCTGAGTGAACTGTCCGGCGTCCAGCCCCAGGATCTCCTCGATCTTCTGGTCTGTCTCCCGCTTTTTTCCCTGGAATTCCTTCCCGTCGGGCAGGAGCAGGCTCACCTTCGCTGTCTCTTTTACCAGACGCACGGTGCCGTCCGCATTTTTCCGCCTGCCGGCCCGCATATATTCAGGATTACGCCGCACCGTGTACTCGCCCTCCCTGCCGGAAAAGGTGTACTCCACATAGGTATCCGTGCTTTCGTCCGCATACTGGCTGCGCATCATATTGCCGTCGCGCACCCCGCCGCTGGTCCGGTCATAGAGCGCGTAGGTGATGGCGTCAAAGATGGTCGTCTTTCCGGCGCCCGTGTCGCCGGTGATGAGAAAGAGTCCGCCTTTTATCACTGTAAAATCAATAACCTCCACGCCGGAATAGGATCCGAACGCAGACATGGTAAGTCTGACCGGTCTCACTGCTCATCCCCCTTTGCATGATCATACGCCTGATCCACGATCCCGCGCTCCTCGTCCGTCAGATCCCGGCCCTGCATCTCACGGTAGAAATCCGCGAACACCTGCGCCGGATCCCCGAGCCGGATCTCATCGTCGTCAAACTCCAGCTTCTTCCGGGTGCGGGTGTTGTCCATCCGCACTTCCAGGATATGGCCGTACACTTTCTGCAGCTGCTCTTTCGGCTTATACGGGTCTGTCTCATCGGTGAGCACCACACTCACATAATCATCCCGGTGCCGCGGGTCCGCTTCTTTTAAAATATCATCCAGTTCACCGCGCACCCGGCGCACATCCCGCAGCGGATGAAGAGGCAGCTTCTCCACCTTCACCGGCGCGCCCTTTGCCCCCAGTTCCACCAGATGGAGCGTCTTGTCCTGTTCCGCCTCGCTGACCGAATATTTCAGAAGCGTTCCGCAGTAACGTGCCGTCTCCCGCCCGGCCCTCTGGGCGCCGTGGAGATGCCCGAGGGCCGCGTAATCAAAATCTTTCAGAGCGGAGATGTCCACGTTGTCGATGCCGCCCACGCTGACCTGCTCGGAATCGCAGGTCTCCGGCCGGAGCATCTCCCCTGTGGCGTCGTCTTTCCCGGTATAAAACTGGTGGGAGACGATCACATTGCGCTCCCGCGTGTCGATCTTCTCCCGTTCCAGCACGATCCGGACCGCCTCCGTATAATTTTCCGGCAGGCTGCCCCCATTCAGGCCGCGCACATACCCGGGCTTTAGGAAAGGCATCAGGTAAAAGTTCACGTTCCCGTGTTCATCCGCCAGCGTGATCTTCTTCAGATGCTCATCCTCCGTTTCCGGCGCCCGGCCGGCGATATGGATCCGGTGGCTCCCCAGCAGCCGGCTCGCATAGTCCAGACGCTGGGCGGAGTCATGGTTTCCCGCGATGATCAGCAGCGGGATCTCCGGCCGGATCTTTGACATCCGTGTGAGGAAGTCATCGAAAATCCCTACCGCCTCGCCGGACGGCACGGTCTTGTCATAAACATCCCCGGCGATCACCACCGCGTCCGGGCGCAGCGTCTCCGCATAAGAAACGATTTCCGAGAGGATATGTTCCTGATCCTCCCGGAGATTATAGTGATGCAATTGTTTCCCTATGTGAAGATCCGATAAATGAAAAAATCTCATGGCTTTCCCCTTTTCCGTTTCTCCCGTCAGAGCTTCACGATCGTCGGTTCGTGGTTCATGGCCGGGATCACTTTATCCGTCAGATCCTTTGTAGCGAACCGGAGGCTTGACGTATTAATGCACGGATGACAGGCAAAATACGCCGGCTTCAGCACATCTTCGTCGATCAGCAGCCGCACCCGCCCCTCATGGTCGTTCATCAGCCCCATTACGCTGAGCGACCCGGGCGTGATATCCAGATAAGCCTCCATGTATTCCGCTTTGGCAAAGGACAGCCTTGCGGAACCGATCTGGGCGGACAGATATTTCGTCTTAAAAGGCTTGTCCCCCGGAATGAGCAGCAGATAAAAATCCGTCTCCTGCCGGTTGCAGAGGAGCAGGTTCTTGCAGATCGACACGCCTTCCTCCACGCCTTTACTGAGCGTCCGGTCGATCTCCTCGCAGGCGTCCATGGTCATGGCCGCCTCGTGGTCCACCCGCGCGTAGGACAAGCCCAGGGAATCCAGCAGATCGTATACGCGCAGCTCTTTCTCCAGTCTGCCTTCTGTATGCTCCGGTCTTCCGTTATATAATTCCATTTCTTTCTCTCCTGTCTCTTTTTCCTGCATTTTCTTTTCCCAAAACTCACCTGCGATCCTTACCGCACTACAGCTTCAGGCTCCTGCAGCGGTTAAAGCAGGCGAACATCTCCTGCCGTCTCGGCCTGGCCATGCAGGCGATGCTCGAAGCGCTCTCGCAGAGCGCCGCAAGGGTTCCTTTTTCAATCGCCTCCTGCAGCTCCGCCACGATCTGCCGCAGGTCCTTCCTTCCGTCCAGAAGATGCTTCTGTGCATACCGCACGCAGTACCCGAGCGCCGTCGCCTGCTCGCTGTCCGTGATCTGCTCCACATACCGCAGATCGATGGTCTCCCGGTTGATCATCACACCTTCTTTTCCGAGCGTCTTCATCTTGATCCGGTCATTGCCCCTGAACGCCTTGTCCGGCTGCGGCCGACGGCCGAGATCCGGCTTCGCCGCCGGCTCCTCCGGCGCGCTGATCATGGGGAAGTTCTCCGCCTCCTTCTTCGCATAAGCCGTAATGTCCTTCGGCACATACCAGTCCATCTGGATGATCGTATCCGCGATGTGGAAATAAGACCCCGAACTGCCGGCCACGATCACCGTGGAAATGCCGTAATTTTCATACAGTTCCCGGATCCGGTCGATGAACGGCGTAATCGGCTCCATATCCCGGTGGATCACCCGCTGCATAAGCTCATCCCGAATCATAAAGTTGGTGGCGCTCGTATCCTCATCGATCAGCAGGAGGGACGCCCCGGCCTCGATGCTCTCCACCACATTGGCCGCCTGGGACGTGCTGCCGCTGGCGTCCTCCGTACAGAATTTCACCGTATCCTTCCCGTTCGGCAGATCATTGATGAACATGGAAATGTCGGTCTTCCGGATGCTGCGCCCGTCCTCGGCCCGGATCTTCATGGCCGTATCGTCCGTGATCACATACTCCCGGCCGTCCCCGGCGATATGGTCGTACACGCCCAGTTCCAGCGCTTTAAGAAGGGTGGATTTCCCGTGGTATCCGCCGCCCACGATCAGGGTGATCCCCCTGCGGATGCCCATGCCGGTGATCTTCCCCCGGTGGGGCAGGTCCAGTTCTACTTTCAGTTCATCGGGCGACCGGAACACCACGCCGCCTTTCATGGGGCGTGCGGAAATGCCGGACTCCCGGGGCAGGGTGCTCCCGTCCGCCACGAACGCGCACAGCCCGAGCTTCGGCAGCATTTCCCGGATGAAATGCTGATCCTCCGCCAGGTCAACGATGGCGCGCAGCCGCTTCGCGTCCATATTTTTATAGAACAGCGCGTGCTTCACGCATTCCGGTACGAAGTCAAAGAGGATCTTCTCCAGCTCCCGCGCATTGATAGTCCGCCCGTTAGCCGGGAATCCGATCTCCATGCGGAGCACCACATCCCCGCTCTTTGGATCGATCCGGCAGGCCGTCCGCTCCAGCACTTCCTGCCCGCAGCGGCTCACCGAGATAAGTCCGCTCTTCCCGGATCCTTTCGCCTTAAATGCGAACTGCTCCGCCCGTCTGCCGAACTGCCTCGTCAGCTCATCCTGCAGAGCAATCCTCTGATGGTCTCCTCCATAAAGTTCCTGCGGGAATCCCGCGGTGCGCCCGGCCACGCGTACGCTCACCTTTGATGGTGAAGCGAAAGGGTCTCCCTGCACATGGTCGATAGACAATATATAGCCTGGGAACTGGTAAGCGCCCTTTGTATCTTTATATGCCGGATACCCCCGGTGGTCGATCCTGTTTAACAGGCTTCTAAGTTCTGTTGATGACTGCATAGTGATGTCTCCCTTCTTCCGGCCTCACAGTCGGAATCTGATATTTCTCTTCGTTTGTCCTCACAAACTCTAGCGTCAGTGTACAAGGGGCAACACGCTCCAAGCCGCGTAATTTCGGCGATTGGAGTCTTCGAGTCGTGAAGGTGCTGATTTGGACCCCTTCAAGGCACTTGATCAACGCGTACAGAAACGTACGCGGAGGGAAAGTAACGCAGAAGGAGCCCAAATCAGCCCTTCAGCGACCGTATTGTCCCCTTGTACACTGACGCTAAACTCATACCTGACTCACATCTTAGTACATGACGCCGGCGAAATCAATATTGTTTTCTCATATTTTCATACCGTCTGTCTGTACGATCCGGCACACGCAGCCGGAACACTTTCTCCCGAAACGCACTTCGCGCGGTTCTGTCGTCCCCCGTCAAAGGGATCAAATACAAAACCGCGCGGTTCCTTCTTCATTCTGCTTTATCAAATCAACGTTTGTTATTTCTGATATTTTGCTGTTTCAGCATACACCTGCCTGCCTTCGGAATATACACCCGGACGGCGCAGCTGCCCCATTCCGGTCACGGCTTCTCTTGAGCCGTCCACAGCCGGATCCGCATATTTCATGTACCACTTCTGCAGCCGGTCAAACAGCCCGCACCGGATTTCTTCATATTCCGGAAGTCCGATCAGATTCTCTTTCTCTTCCGGATCTTCCGACAAATGATAAAGTTCATCCGGGCCATACGGATAACGATGGATATACTTCCATTCACGGTTGCGGATCATCCTGCTTGATCCATACTCATCCAGGATAACAACATGATTATCCGTGTCCGATGCTCCGGTCAGCACAGGAGCAAAACTCCTGCCCGGCAGTCCCTCCGGAAGGTCACCGTCAAGCTTGAGCAGATCTTTCAGTGTCTGGATGATATCGTAATGGCTGCACATACTCTCCGTTACCCTGTCTTCAGGAATCACGCCTTTCCAGCGGGCAATGAACGGAACCTTGACAGCCGTATCGAACAGATTGAACGGAAACGTTCCGTTGCCTTTTCCCCAGATGCCGTGATGTCCCATATTCATGCCGTTGTCAGCGGTAAAGATCACCAGTGTATCATCCGCGATCCCCAGCTCTTCCAGACGGTCAAGAAGCCTGCCTACGCCTGCATCCATCGCCGTCACCGCAGCATAATATCCCCGCAGAAGACGTTTTCTCTCCTCGCCTGTTCCTCCCGGAGCCGTAGGGATACGGTTAGGATGGAGCGGTTCGTCCGGAGTCGCCGTACACTGGCAGTCACGGTACATCTCTACATACTCTGCCGGATGCTGATCTGCATCCCACGGGTCGTGGGGCGCCGTATAATGCACACTTATATAAAACGGCTGATCTGAATCCTTATACCGCTCCGAATATTTATCAATATTTTCCAGTGCATGCTGCGTTATTAAATCTGTAATATAACGATTCTCTATCCTGAGTTCACCGTTCTCGATCACATCCGGCTCCATATAAAGGCAGCCGCCTCTGCCGATTGTAAACCAGTCCGTAAATCCGTGCTGCGGGCTCATACTGTCGCCAAGATGCCATTTGCCTGAAAGGGCGCAGCAGTATCCGTTGTACGCAAGCAGATCCGTGTACGCTGTCATACCTTCCAGATAGCGGACCGGCTTGTCTTCATTGGCGAAATACGGGTGGTCTTTATATTCCCCGAGTGCATCCTTATCAAGACTTCCGCAGCGGATCCAGTCGTGGACTCCGTGACGTGAGGGAATACGTCCCGTCAGTATGGACGCCCTTGCCGGGCTGCATACCGGAGACGCACAGAAAAAATTGTCAAATCTCGTTCCCTGTTTTGCCAGCCGATCCAGATTCGGCGTATAAATATCTGTATTCCCGGCGCAGCGCATTGCCCACGCCCCCTGATCATCCGTCAGGACAAACAATATATTCGGTCGCTTCATCTCCAAACTCCTCTCAAAAAAACCGGCACGCCGTCTGGCAGTGCCGGTTATAAATCATCTTATCTATTTAGATGCCTGAAACTCCTCAACCTGAGTTGTCACTTCATCGATCAGATCCTGTGCCCCGTTTGCTTCCAGATCTTTAAGGAATGCCGGGATGTATTCCTCAGGATCTACAGATCCCGTCTCAAGAGACGGACCGTACTCTGCGATTACGTTAGTCAGCGCTGCAACCTGTGTCTCTACCGGTGTCATATCAAAGGAGAAACCGTTGTTCTGGGAGATAATAGCTGCATCATTGTACTCCTGGAACAGTTCTTCAATGTTGTCCGGATAACTGATATCCCATTTCTGGTTGAACGGTGTACCAAACTGCCATCCGTATGTATAGTCGTATCCGTTGTCCGCCGGATCAAGTGTTCCGTCCATTGTTCTGTCAACCTGGTCTTCGCCGACTGCTGTATAGTGCTCGCCTTCGATACCATGACGGATCAGTGTTCCAACATACTCGTCTGTGTTCAGAAGATTGATGAACTCAAGAGCTTTCTCCGGATGCTCGCTTGCGGAGGAGATTGCAAGGATACCGCCGCTGAGTACACTTGTTGTCTCAAATAACGGATCCATCAGTGATACGAAACCTACTCCGTGTCCGCTTGAATTTGACATCATTTCTACATTACCCGGTGCATTTTTAATGAAGTAGGAGAACAGCTTGCCGTTGTTGAAGTCATTGTCACGGTTTGCTGTATCGCTGTCATAGTTAACCGGATCGCCGCCAAGGTATCCTGCTTTATTCCATGAATAAACTGTCTTGCAGTAGTTCATGTACTCTTCGCTCGCGTACTGGTTAAATACAGTCTCTCCCGCCATATCTTTGAAGTTATCATACTCCGGTACTGCCGCAACTGCAGGGAGTGTGGAGTTTCCTGTAAGAGACTCATACGGAGCAGCCATCGGCCATGCGTTCACAAGTCCGGATACACCGATCACATCCTGTCCTGCTGCCTTTGATTTCTCGGCAACTGTCTCAAGAACTTTTGTGTAATCCTCAAGTGTGGCAACCTGACTCATATCGATGCCATATTCAGCTGCAAGATCGCTGTTATATACGATTCCGCCCTGCCATCCCATTTCTTTATAGGAAGGAACACCGTAGATCTGTCCATCTACTTTCACTGTATCCCACACTTCCTGCGGAATAAAATCATAAGTTTCTTTTGCATATTCCGGAAGGAGATCTGTGATATCCATATATGCGTCCTTGCCTACGAACTGAAGATAATCTGTCGTCCAGTTTGCTGTAAAGCAGATATCGAAATACTCGCCTGCATTGATCAGGTTCGGCATTTTCTCTTTGTAGTCCGGATTTGCAATTACATTGTAATCAATCTCTACGCCGATCTTGTCACGTGTATACTCGTTGAGCTTTTCAATCACCTTATCTGTATCTGCTGCCACCGGGTTGATGGACATATACCATTTCAGTGTCGTGATGCCATCCTCGTCGCTGCCGCCGTTGTCTGATCCGCCTTTCTTTCCGCATCCTGCCAGCAGGCCTACTGTCATGGCTGCCGCAAGTCCGATGCTGAGCAATCTCTTTGTTCTCAGTTTCATAATCTTTCCTCCTCTTAGAAATTATTTACCAAAACGCTTCTGCGTTCTGAATACGTGTTATATCAGCCTTTCACTCCGCCGACCGTAAGTCCTTTGACAAAATATTTCTGGAAGTATGGATACGCCAGAAGGATTGGCAGGACTACCAGTACGGTAAGAGCCATACGGCCACTGTCTGTCGGTGCATTTGCTGCCATCTCTGCATATTCCAGAGCATTTGCCGAAGACTGTTTCATAAATTCCAGACTGTTCTGCATACTCCACAGCAGTGTCTGTACAGGATATTTTTCCTGATCCACGATGTAGAGCATTCCCAGAAACCAGTCGTTCCAGTATGCGATCATCGTAAACATACCGATCGTTGCGATACCCGGTTTGGAAAGCGGAAGCACGATCCTGAAAAATGTCTTGAACTCGCTGGCTCCGTCCACTCTCGCAGCTTCTATAAGTTCAACGGGTATGCTCTTGTAGAATGTCCTGAGCACCACAATATAGAATGCGTTGAACGACATCGGGAAGATCAGTGCCCACACGCTGTTTCCCAGACCGAGCAGCTGTGTGTTTACCATATATGTGGCAACGATACCTCCGTTGAACAGCATGGTAAAGAGCATCAGGAGTGTAAACAGTCTGTTGTATGCATAGTCGCTTCGGCTGAGTACATATGCGAAGCTTGCGCTGATCGCCAGACTGAATACTGTTCCGACTACAGTTACAAAAATTGTGATTCCGTAAGAACGGATAAGCTGGTCTCCCAGTTTAAAGAAGAACTCATATGCCGCGAGACTCCACTCGGACGGGAAAAAGCTGTACCCGTTTTCAAAGATGCTCTGCTCACTGCTGAAAGATACGATCACTACGAGCAGAAGCGGAAGCACACAGACAAGAGTCCATATGGCAAACCAGATATTCAGAGCAATATCGGCTTTTTTAGATATCCGGTTTATTGTCAGATCAGGTACTCCCTCATCCTTGTTCTTTTTCTTCTTAAATAAACTTCTCATCCATAACCCCTCCTGTCAGAATAATGCGCTGTCCGGATCCATTTTACGTACGACGAGGTTGGTTCCTACTACAAGGACAAATCCCACAATCGACTGGTAAAGGCTGGCTGCAGATGCCATGCCGACATTGCCGGTTTCTTTGAGCGCCCTGTATACATATGTATCAATAACCTGTGTCACGTCATACAGCGGTCCCGAATCTCTCGGGAGCTGGAAGAACAGACCGAAATCAGCGTAGAAGATTCTTCCGATTGCCAGGATTGTCAGGACGATCATCATCGGTTTCAGACATGGCAGCGTAATATTTTTGATCTGCTGCCATTTTGTCGCTCCGTCGATTACCGCTGCTTCATAGTAATCGTTCGGAATACCGGTAAGAGAACTCAGGTACATGACCGTTGAATATCCGATCGTCTTCCACAGCTGGAAAAACGTCAGAATAAACGGCCATTTTCCAGGATCAGAATACCAGTCTACCCCGGCGAATCCGAAGTAGTCAAGCAGATGATTGAACAGGCCGTCGTCCACGCTGAACATTGAAAACGCCATAAACGAAACAACAACCCATGACAGGAAGTAAGGCGCCATGAAGATCGTCTGATATATCTTCGCCCTGCGTTTCTTCAGGAGTTCGTTCAGACCGATCGCCATAGCCACTGCCATCACGAGATCCAGCAGGATAAACAGACCGTTATAAAGCAGTGTGTTTCTCGTGATGATCCAGGCGTCTGTTGTCTTGAACAGAAATTCAAAGTTTTTGAAGCCGATCCACTCACTTCCGAAAATGCCGTCCCTTACGCTGAAGCGCTTAAATGCGAGAAGCAGTCCCGACATCGGAAGGTAGCGGAACAGAATCATTACGATCAGCCCCGGCGCCGCCATAATAGTCAGTGGAAGATTTTTTTTAAATACATACCAGAAACTTTTTTTCTTTTTTTTCACGACAGCCGGGTTTGCAGTTGAAGTTTTCATAACATCCCCCTTTTCTTTCCGTGCTTTCTACATAAAGTTTATCATCCACATTCCTGCTTCAACAACGGCACAATTTTTATATGAGGTGCATCTTTTTTATCTGATGCTATGTGCTTAAAAAGAGCACCCGAGATCACTAATTTTAGGAAATAATTCACAAATCTGCCGTCTGTATGCTATAATACCCGATGATTATTGCGGATAGCTCACAAATGAGAACTGCAAATGAGGAGGAGAAGATTTATGATCAAAATACTGCTTGTAGATGACGACTACCTCGCCCTTGAGGGACTGTGCCAGATGCTTCACTGGGATGATTTCAACGGTGAGCTGTCAGGCTGTGCCACAGACGGGCTTGATGCCGTTTCCATGATTGAAGATAATCCCCCTGACGTAGTCGTGGCAGACATCAAAATGCCCCGAATGAACGGTATAGAGCTTTCCCGCTATCTGTACGAAAACCATCGCGGTACCCGCGTCATTCTGCTGAGCGGCCACAGCGAATTTGAGTATGCACAGAAAGCGCTGCAGTACCGTGTCACAGATTACATCCTCAAACCGGTCACCCGACAGAAGATAAAAGAACTGGAAACTCTTCTGAAAAAGATCGATAAGGAGCTCGCTGCAAAGAAACAGATCCGCCGTCTGACGGGAAGCGAGGTCCTCAAAGACCGGCTGCTCTCTTTACTGAGGCAGGGAGATGAAAAAGCGGTCTATGACTTCCTGTATGACGGAGTTCTGGCAGAGGCACTCCTCCATGATACCGCCGGGACTCTCGGCTCCACACTTCTTAACCACACTTTTGCCTATCAGAATGAAATTGGCAAGGACAAAGCTGCGCTTGATGAGCTGAAGAAAACATGCACGGATGAATACTGGCTGCTCTCCTCATCCCGGGAACGTGTTTCTTACATCTATACCCGCTGTCAGGAACTGATGACATATGCGCAGAGCAGGAAGAGCGAATATGAACAGCCGATCGTTGCGCACTGTATCCAGGTAATCCGGGAATCATTCTCTGATCCCGGCTTTAACATCTCCCAGCTTGCAGACCAGGCCAATCTGTCTCTCCCCTATCTGAGTACGGTTTTTAAACAGGCAATGGGACAGACGATCAGCAGCTATCTCTCCCGTCAGCGGCTGCTCTGCGCCCAGAAACTGCTGCAGGACATCTCGATTCCTATCAAAGATGTGTGTGCACGGTCAGGATACGAAGATCCGCATTATTTTGCAAGATCCTTTAAAAAGCAGACCGGGATGACGCCCAGCGAGTATCGTAATCTCCACAGTTCCAGGGACTTTACCCCCGAGTATAGCGATAAGGAGGACAATCCATGAGCATCACCAAACGCAGTTTCATGATCATATGCCTGATTATATCCTGCATACTGATCACATTGAACCTGGTCACTTACGGACTCTTCCAGTATTCGATTACCGAACAGATCCTGACTTCCTACGACACTCTTGTAGACGCCAACAACTCTCTGTGCCGGCTCTTCACACAAGAACTGGACCAGCTTACATATATGTATACTACTGATGAGGAGCTGGGCAGCCTGCTCTCCATGCCTGTAGGCAATGACGGACTGGAGGATCTCCAGACGAAATCTGAACTGAACAGCCGGATGGCGTACACGCTGAATTCCCAGAGCGCACTGTCTAATAAAGGATTTTCTTCTGTCCTCTATGTTAATCCGGAGCTTCCTGTAAGCACTCTTTTCAGGTCCAATACAACGGTCCGGGGCGTCAGCCGCCTCTTCAGCGCAGAGACTTTTCTCAATGAGGACTGGTATACACATGCACTTGATCAGATTGCACGTCATTATATTTTTGTAGATGAAACGGAAGGTCGGCTCTGCTTTGCCAAAAAGCTCCAGAACAGCCATTATTCCGGTCCCCGTCTGGAAGACGGAGTCGGAGTACTTCTCTGCAGTGTGCCGGCAAGCCGCATCCCCCAGATTTTTTCTTTTCATCCGCTTACTGCAAACAGCGGATTTGCACTTTTCAGCCGCGACGGAGCGCTTCTGTACCAGTCGGACGCTCTGCCGGACCTGTCTGATGCAGCCGAGCAGTTTCTGAGCGATACCTCCCATCAGAAACTGAACCTGAATGGCAGTTCATATATATACAGCTCAGCGGAACTTGACTGGGGACTCCACCTCCTCTTCCTCACGCCTTACAGCGATATTACAGAGCAACTCCATGCGATGATGCTCCCGTATCTGCTCTGTTCATTTGTCTTCCTGATCATCGGCGCCCTGTCCTCTCTCCTGCTCTCCAGGGGAATTACACTTCCTGTCGTACAGCTGACACGGAAGATTGAACGTATCGAAGATACCCGGAATGTAGACCTGTCAGCATTTTCAGGTTCGGGACCCCCGGAAATCAGAAGGCTGAACAGCAGCTTCAGCGATCTGATCCGCCGTGTCAACCGCCTGACCGGACAGATCCAGCAGGCTGCGGAACAAAGGAGGATCAGTGAGCTTCGGGCACTCCAGGCACAGATGAATCCGCACTTTGTACTAAACGCCATGAATACCGTAAATTACATGGCGCTGATGCGTGAAGAGGATGATATCGCCGCTACCGTTGATTCCATCGCTAATCTGATGCGCTATAGCATCACTGAACCGGACCAGCTTGTCAGCATCCGGACAGAGGTCGAAAATATACGGGAATACATCTCCATTTATACTCTGCGTTTCCGTCAGGAAATCCGTCTGGAAGTCTCGGCAGACCGTCCGGACACGGAGATTTTTATCCCCAAGTTTACCCTGCAGCCGCTCGTAGAGAACTCGATCCGGCACGGGATCACCCGGCAGGACGCCGGTATCACCGTATTCCTGCGGGCATGGGAAGATAGAGACAATCTCTATGTACAGGTCACCGATACAGGCAGGGGTGCCAATCCTGACAAACTGAATGCTTACCTGCGCTACGAAGATGTAGATCTGAAAGTATCCCACGGGTTCGGTATACGCAACGTAAACGAGAGGATACAGCTCCATTTCGGCGGAGAAAGCGGCCTGACCTTTTCCATAGATCCGAACGGCCGGCTCGCTGCCACGCTAAAAATCTGCACAGATAAAAAAAGTGCACCTGATAATAAGTTTTAACTCTTTCAAACATTACAGCAGGGCGGTATATTAGAATCAACCCCCGGCTGTTTTTGCCGGATACGAGAAAAGGAGCACAAAAATATGGCGAAAACACTTGTTGTCAATGGTATTCACAATTATACTGCACCGGAGGAATATATCCCCCCGAAATCAGCGGCGGTCAGAGAGCATCTGGAATGGTTCATGGACCAGAAGCTGGGACTGATGATGCACTGGGCACCCGGCTGCCAGCTCGGCACTTACGAGAGCTGGCCGTTAAGCGACGGAGACGGCTCATGGAGCCAGGAAGATATGACATGGGCCGACATCGAGACCTGCAAGCAGCAGTACTGGGATGCAAACCGGACTTTCAATCCCATAAAATTCGATCCCGCCAGATGGGCGGCGCTCGCCGCGGACTGCGGGTTTAAATACCTGCTTTTTACAACAAAGCATCATGACGGATTCTGTATGTATGACACGGATACAACAGACTATAAGATCACAGCAGAGAGCTGTCCCTTCCATACACATAAGGACGCTGACATCGTCGGCGCTCTCTTCCGGGAATTCCGCAAACAGGGGCTAGGCATCTCTGTCTATTTTTCCAAGCCGGACTGGCACAGTGAATATTACTGGGCTCCGCAGTTTGGCACTGCACCTGACAGAAACGTAAATTATGATGTCAGTGAACATCCGGATCTGTGGGAGAAATATGTACAGTTTGCCCATCAGCAGATCCGGGAACTGTGCACGAACTACGGCAAAGTCGATGTGCTCTGGCTGGACGGAGGCTGGGTGCGCCCCGATAATCTGGGACAGGACATCCGTCTCGGCGAGATCGTGGAGGAGATCCGCTCTTCCTCCCAGCCGCACCTGATCGTCTCTGACCGTACCTGCGGGGGAGAGTATGAAAACTTCATCACACCGGAGAAAACTGTCCCCGAGACTGCCCTCAGTGTTCCGTGGGAAACTTGTACGACTGTAGGGAAGAAGTTTTCGTTCCACTATACAGATACATTCAAAAGCGGACACCAGCTTGTTCTGCTTCTGCTTGATGTCGTGAGCAAAGGCGGCAATCTTGCCCTTAACATCGCCCCGCAGCCGGACGGTGAACTCCCGGCTCCCGCAGTCCGGTCTCTCCGCGACATGGGCGCATGGCTTAAAATCTACGGAGACGGCATATATGGGACGCGCATCTGTGCCCCGTATTTCAAAGATAACCTGTTCTACACGCAGAAAGAAAATAGAAGATATGTTTTCTGCGCATACGGAGATACTCCTGTTCTTCCGGCACAGATCACACTCGTCTCAGAAAAACCGGTGAAATCTGTCATATGTATGCGTACCGGCACTCCGGTTCTCTTCCGCCAGGAAGGAGATAAAGTCACCGTCTTCACAGACGGCCTTCCCACAGGCGGAGCATTCTACGCGGAAGGCTTCTGCGCTGTTACCGGATAGGACCGGGGCGGAAGCCCGCCCTGATTGTTTCCGGACATTCAAAGAGATTGCCGGCTGTCTTATTTCCTAAGATAGCCGGCAATCTCTTTCATCCTCGGTGCGCATTTTTCAAAAAACATCCTGTATCCGCCGCAGAAGTAGTTTCTGTACGTCCCTGTCTGATCATCCCGTATTCTGTGTCTGCGGCACCCGTTCCGGCAGAGTTGAAACCACCGGCACTGCCTGCACTCTTCATCGTGTTTCAGAGATTCCCGCACAAATTGTTTTGCAGTCTCATTCTCAAAGAATTCCTCAATTCTGTTCTCGTTATAATTTCCCAGACAGTATCCGTCCATCGCATAGAAATCACAGGGATATGCCCTGCCGTCCGCCTCCGCTACGCACTGCACACTGCAGGTTCCCCTCTGCTCGCAGGACTCCGGAGGGATACCCGCGAGGATTCCGATGTAATTCTCAAACTGGCGGATATACGGCGCCCTGCCCTTTCTCCAGTCCTTTTCCCATAACCGGAACAGCTCTGTCAGAAACTTTCCGTAAGCTTCCGGCGTCAGCGAGTATTCCCTGCCTCCCGGCTCTTCCCCCGCCGGATCAAGACAGGCGATATACTGCTGGTAATTCCATCCGTTGTTTTTGTATTCTCTGTATATCTCCCGGGTATGTTCCGACACGCTCCGGGTCACAACTGTGAGAATATTATAGGCCACGCCGAAGCTGTCAAGCAGATCCGCCGCCTTTTTAACACGGGCGTAAGTCGCTCCCCCTGATGCGTCATGCCTGTACCGGTCATGAATCTCCTGTGTTCCGTCCACTGACAGACCGATCAGAAAATCATGTTCTTTAAAAAACCGGCACCACTCTTCGTCAAGAGCAAACCCGTTTGTCTGAATCGTATTAAGCACACGGATTCCTCTTCTGTTGAACCTCTTCTCAAGCCGGATCACTTCTCTGAAAAAATCCAGTCCCCGGAGGGTTGGTTCCCCTCCCTGGAAGGCAAAACATATCTCATCCCCAGCCTGTCTCATAGCCTTTTTTATGAGATTTTTTACAGTATCCACGGACATCATTCCGCGGATGCCTTCTTCACGTTTGTCCATCTCGTCGCAGTAAAAGCAATAACTGCAACGCATATTGCACAGTCCGGAAGCAGGTTTGATCAGTATCGTATGAAGCAGCATTCTCTCACCTCCGGTTTCATTATTCCATTTCCGGCGTATCTTCGTCAAGTGCCTGCCCGCACCCCGGCATCTCTATTTCGTTTTCCTGCTCAGCAGTACTTTGCAGCCGAAAGCTTCCAGTCTGATTTTTCCGGAGAATGCTTCCCCGTTCTCCGCATCCGTCCATTCTCCCGCGCATTCCACAAAGACCGGTTCATTCTTAAAGTTCATTACAAACATGGCTCCACGGCAGTCTCCTGTCCCTGTGTCCGCATCTGCCGGATCCGGCAGGCAGGCGGTCCGCTCGGTGACGGTCACTCCGTACGGCAGCTTTGCCCCCAGCACGTTTTTCATGCCGCAGGAGTCAAATATATTTTCATAAAACCGTCTCAAAAACGATAGGTCTGACTCCGCCGCCAGATAATACACCTGTCCTTCTCCGTATGATCTGCGTGTCACTACCGGGAGACCGGCGTAAAAATCTCTTTCATACACGCTGAGTACTTCCGTCCCTTCTTTCACATGAACGATCTCGCACATTCTCACTGCCGGATACTCTTTTCCCGAATATATGAAACGGTTCTCAAAATCTTTAGACGGTGCGTCGATCTCCTCCTGTACAACGCCCAGAACATCCTCCAGCGGATGGCTGCCGGTAAAGCAGAGATCCGTCTCATCCGCCATTCCGCTGAAAAACGTAGTCACAAATATTCCTCCGTCTCTGACAAATGTTCTTATTTTCTCTGCCCATCCGGTTTTGTACATATAGTTGAGAGGCGCGGACACAAGCCTGTATCCGCTCAGATCTGCATCCATGTCCACGATATCAGCCTCAATCCCCTGCTCCCAGAAAGCTCGGTAATGATCCATGACATACCCCGGATAGTCCAGATCCAGCCTCGGTCCGGTAATATCCTCCACTGCCCACCAGTTTTCCCAGTCAAAAAGGACAGCTGCGTCCGGACGATTGACCGTTCCGTCCAGCAGATGTTCAAGTCCCGGCAGACGTCTTCCCACTTCCGATACTTCACGAAAGACCCGGGTATTGCTTCCGTTTTTATGATCCAACACGGCCCCGTGGAATTTCTCGTATGAGCCGCGGCCTTTTCTCCACTGAAAATACTGCACGGAATCAGAGCCGTGCGCCAATGCCTGCATTGAAGAAAGCATATGCATCCCAGGCCGCTTTACCGGATTGTTCTCTCTCCAGTTGATCACAGACGGCGCGCTCTCCATGAGAAGGAACGGCTGCTTTTTCATACTCCGCATCATGCTGTGGTTAAAGGCCGCCCTGACCGCTGTCGGCACTTCGTCTTTCTCTCTGTGCCAGAATGGGTAATTGTCCCACGAGATAATATCAAGCCCGCGCGCCAGCCTGTTATAATTAATATTTTTAAAAATATCCATGTAGTTTGTCGTAGCCGGGAGATCTGAATGTTTTTTCACCGCGCTGATCTCCATTTCGCAGAAACTGCAGAACTGTTCCGTGACAAACCTGCGCCAGTCCAGCTCCAGAGCCGTCACGGTCGTCTCTCCACGGTCCGCGGGACTGTGTATCTGCTCCCACTCGGTGTACTCATGGCTCCAGAATCTCCCCCACCACGCCCGGTTTAAATTGTCAAGAGTTCCGTATTTTTCTTTCAGCCATTCCCTGAATGCGCTCTGGCAGGCTTCGCAGTGGCATGCCCCGTCCGAGAAGTTTCCTCCCAGCTCATTGGATATATGCCAAAGGATCACATTCTCTTTCCTGCCGAATTTTCTGGAAAGCGCCTCGTCTACAGCCGCTGTTTTCTTCCGCATTACAGGTGATGTATAACAGAAATTATGGCGTTTCCCCGGAAGGTTGCGGGAGCCGTCTTGGCGCATCTGCATCACCTCCGGGTACTTCTGAGTCATCCAGTGCGGCATTGCCCCCGACGGGGTCGCAAGGATAACCTGTATCCCCGCGTGCCCGAGATTATCGATGATCTCCTCCAGCCAGCCGAAGTTATATACTCCCTCTTCCGGTTCAAGTACAGACCAGGAGAATACCCCCAGCGTCACGCAGTTGACGCCCGCCTCTTTCATCAGTCTGATATCTTCCTCTAAAATCTCCGGACAGTCCAGCCACTGCTCCGGGTTATAATCTCCTCCGTGTAGTAAATGTCCGCCTACCATCTTTTTTCCTCTTTCTTTCCTTACGATATTCGCCCGCTGTCTCCGCGCGGCCGTATCCTGTATTCAGATTCCCCGGAAACTGAATGTGAACTCCATTTTACCTTTAACGTCCAGCAGATATTCCGGGTGTGTACGGGATCCCCAGCTGTCATCGCCTGCGATCCCCATCTGTCCGAGCGCCGCGCGCACTACTGTATAATGCACCCCGGGCAGCTCATAGGGATGTTTTGCGTTTTCAAGCTCATGAGGTGTGTACGGCAGAGCTGAGAACATCATCGGTCCGCTCTTTTCATCCATCTCAAAGAGCATCCCTCTTCCTTTTCTGTCCGTAACCGACGCATACCGTACCTCCTCTTTTGCCCCGCACTCCTGGGGCACGATATATTTTGCCATATTATCCGCCGCACGATTTTCATAGATGCCCAGCTTTGCACCTTTTTTCCGGTCTGCATATGTCTCCGCAGGTCCGAGCCCGTACCATTTTACATGGTCATAATCCGCATCCAGCTTGAAAATCACTCCGAATTCCGGCATATCGCCAAGCTCTTCCTGCGGATTACATGACAGTGTCGTCTTTACCCGGCCGCTTCCCGACACCTCATAAGAAAGTCTGCATTCGCTGACCGGAATCGTCGGCATCAGATATGTATACGTTATTTTCACAGACTGTGCTCTTTTTCCTTCTTCTGTACCCATAACGCCTTTTTCCTCTACTTCCGGCTCCAGTATTCTGCAGCACGTCCCCTCCCGGAAGTCTTTGTGCGAGACATACATACTGGCAATCTTCCACTGTGCGTAACGCTTCGGCATCTGATTCCCCTGGTCGTTATCCACAGGCGCTCTCCAGAAATTCGGCTTGGGGATCTCTTTGATCATCTCTTTTCCTGCATAGCGGTAGGACACAAGCCCTCCGTCCTGCAGGGAGAAAAGAACGTCAAAATGACTGCCTCTTACACCTATATTGTGTTTGCTCCGGATGACTTCCAGCATTTTTTCGTCTCCGGCCGCACATATCTGTTCTTCTGCCGGCCTTTCTATTTTGTATACATACTGTCCGAACGCGGTTTCATATCCCGCCGGTGCCCACACCGTCTTTTCTTTCAGCCGGAACGATACTGTCACAGTGTATTCCCCCGGGGCCGTCTCTTTTGGCAGCGGCAGTTTATAACATTTCTCCCCGAGAGGCGGGACGTCTGTGTCCATGCATACCTGTCTGATCACCAGCCCGTTTTTTGCTGTTGTCACCACGCAGTCAAACGTGTCTGTATTTACAAACAGATTTTTATTGACGACCCTCACCTGCTCCTCCGTCACATCCGCAGTGATATTCTGATAATTAAATTTCACTTCCTGCATTTTAGGAGAAGGTGTCCTGTCTCCGCCGTATACGATACCGTTCGCGCTGAAATTATAGTCGGTCGGCCTCTCGTCAAAATCTCCCCCGTAAGCCTGGAATTCATTGCCATATCTGTCTTTTCTGGTAATCGTCTGGTCGATATAATCCCAGATAAATCCGCCCTGATAGAGCGGCTCTGTATCCGTCAGATCCGTATATTTGTGCATCGCGCCGCAGGAATTGCCCATAGCGTGGGTATACTCGCAGCAGATAAACGGCCTGCTCCTGTCTTTTGCCAGGTATTCCTTTATCTTGTCCACCGGCGTATACATCTGGCTTTCCATGTCGCTCGTATCATTGTACCTGCGGTCATGGAATATTCCTTCGTAATGCACCAGACGGGTCGGATCTTCTCTGCGGAAGAACCGGGACATTTCATAAATATCTTTTCCTCCGTAAGACTCGTTTCCGCAGGACCAGATCAGAATAGACGGATGGTTTTTATCCCTCTGGTACATAGACTCCGCGCGGTCCAGAACCAGATCAAGCCACTCCGGCCTGTCGCCGGGTACAATATATCCGTAATCACCGGTGGCCTGCGCCATATCCCATGATCCGTGGGACTCCAGATTTGTCTCATCGATCATGTACAGCCCATACTCGTCGCACAGCCGGTATATCAGCGATGTATTCGGATAATGGCACGTGCGCACCGCGTTGATATTGTTCTGTTTCATAACTTCAAGGTCCCTGCGCAGATCTTCTTCCGGAACGTTTCTTCCGCTTATGGAGCTGAATTCATGCCGGTTTACCCCTTTAAATACAATCCGCTTTCCGTTGAGCGTCATAATACGGTCTTTAAGCTCAAATCTCCGGAACCCCGCTTTCTCCGGAATTACTTCGCACAGCGTTCCGTCCGCGCCGTATACTTCAATCGTCAGATCATATAGTTTCGGCTCTTCCGCGCTCCACAGCCCGGGTCTGTCGATATCCCAGGTAAAGGTGTCATCCCCGCTCAGTGTTTTTTTCTCATCGATATATACTTTGCCGTGCCGCGACAGCCGGAACCGCGCTTCTCCTTCGCCTTCTTTCGCCCAGGCAACTGTCCGGATCTCCAGTGTTCCTCTCGTCAGAGTCTCATCAGGCAGGGCGCGGATCCGCAGATCACGGATATGAACATCCGGAACAGTATACAGATACACATCCCGGTAAATACCTGAAAATCTGTAGAAGTCCTGATCTTCACACCAGCTCCCCGCCGTCCATTTGAACACCTGTGCGGCCAGTTTGTTTTCTCCCTCTTTTACATAATCGGTCAGTTCAAATTCCGAAGGAGTAAACGAATCTTCACTGTATCCTACAAATTCTCCGTTCAGCCAGACTGCAATTCCGCTCTCTGCTCCCTGGAAGGAGATAAAGAGGCGTTTCCCCTGCATTCTCTCCGGCACGGTAAAGTATTTCACATAGCTTGCCACAGGATTAAAATGTTCCGGGATCTCACCTGGACGTATATCCTCTCTCCCCTCCCACGGATACTGGGTGTTCGCGTACTGCGGCACATCATACCCCTCCATCTGGATATGGGCCGGCACCCGGATGTCATCCCAGTCGGCGCAGCAGTACTCCGGCTTTTCAAATCCCGGAACAGCCGCCTGATAGTTCTTCGCATAATGGAACTTCCACACCCCGTTCAGACTTTCCGTATACTCTGACTTTCCAGCCAGCAGATCTGCCCGTGACGCATAATACGCATGATCTGAATGTGCATCAAGCCTTCCGTCCCTGAAATAACAGGGATCTTTTACTTTGTCATAGTCAAATTTCCTCATCTTCCACATCCTCCTTATGTATCCGTCATCAGTAGCGTCAGTGTACAAGGGGTCAATACGCTCCTTGTACACTGACGCTACGTATACACCGGACCGTTGCCGGCACCGGCACTTTGTATGGTAACCATTATTATACATCGGCTGGACGCCCCATTGTATGATATGTTAAACTATAAAATATAAGATTTCGAAACACGGGAAAGGGGGAACTGTTTTATGCGTATCATTTTCAGAAGCATCCCCGTGACAGAGCCTTTTACTTATGAATCTATCGGAAAAGACTGGACGCAGGATCATGTCTCCCGTCCGGGCGGCTATCCATTCTACCACTATCTTCAGACAGAGAAAGGGGCGGGCAGGGTAGAAACCCCCGCGGGATCCTGTCTGCTGCACGAAGGCGAGGGGCTTCTGATGGCGCCTTTTATCCGCCATTCCTATGAAAAAAGCGGAAACGACTGGGTTGTAAAGTATGCTACTTTTACCGGGACCGCAGAGCGGGCCATCCCTCAGATCATGGGAAACCGGCAGATGATCTCCACAGGCGCCGCGCAGGGGGAACGGATCAGCCGGCTGATAGACGACGGCATAGCCATATCCACCGCCCGGCCTCTGGATGTAAAAAAGCTCTCCGTCAACTGCTACAGTGTGCTGATCCAGATCGCGGACACAACACACGGCAGTCGGTCGGACGAACCGCTCTACCGGAATTATGTACTGCCTGTGATGAAAGAAATCGAAAGCAGCTATTTCCTTCCGCTGACCATTGAGAAGCTCAGCAGGCAGGTATTCATTACTCCACAGTACCTCTCCCGGCTCTTCCGTCGTTATCTCAACTGCTCCGCATACGAATATCTGACTTCATACCGGCTGAGCAAGGCAAAAGAGCTGCTGATCACCAGTCCGCATCTGGAGATACAGGATATCGCCCGTCACACGGGTTTTACTGATTCCAGCCATTTCATCGCTGTATTCAAAAAAGCCGTCGGGACCACGCCGCTGGAATTCCGGCGGATGAACTGAACTCTGCCAAAAAGAATAGCAGTAAAAAAGTGCGTCGGGTACTTTATGAAAAATACCTCTGACGCACTTTTTATATGGTAAAATTACAGATTTAGAAATCTTCCATCTTATATCGTTTCATCATCGAACCGTATTTCATGCGGACGACTTCATTTCTCTTAAGAACATCCTCCTCGTTGCCGACATACTGACAGCGGATGCAGTAATACTCATCTTTGTCTTTATCATAGAACATATCGATGTCAAGATCTCTCATAAAACACATCGGGCAGCGGTAATTTAATCTGCCTTTTCCAGCCTGAGCCATGTGGACACTACCTCCTTATCCGAAACTTCAGTCGTATATCCCAGTGTAAACATCGGGGAAAATGCATATCCCTCGCGAACATAGCCTTTCGCCTCTTTTTTGTCCATGCTCATAGAGACTTTCGTCTCAATCTCCGGGATCACTGCACTGACACTGTCAGCACTTTCCATATCAGCTTCTCTGCATTTATATTCATAGCTGATCATCTTCTCTTCTCCTGCTTTTGTGCATGCAAGAGTGATGCCTGTCATATCCTCCGGGTACTCGGTCGTACCGTAGCATGCCACCATGTACTCGTTGAGCTCGACTTTTGCAGCCGGATCGCTCATCTCGAGGATACTTCTCTCAATCTGAATATCAGACCCGCCTTCTGCAAAGATCACTCTTGTCTGAAGTTTTACAGTCAGATCCTGAAATTCAATATCTACCGGATCAAGGGTAAGGATTCGCTTTTTCTTTCCTTCTCCCATCTCTTCTTCGGAGAAATGTGCTTTTGTACGGCACAGGCACAGATCAACTTCTTCGCCTTTATAGGTGAGTTTCGCGCTGCGCACGGTTCCTTCACCTGCATAATGTGTGAAGTATCCGGCTCTGTATTTCTCCTGGATCAGGAACGGATAGGACGCATCCTGTACATGCTTTGTCCCGATTCCCACTTCCCATTTCAGTTTTGCCGCGTACGGGCGCAGATCTACGATCGCGCCGCCCTGGTCCATATTGACACAGGCTCTCATATACGGATCGCAGTACCAGAAGATCTGTTTGTCAGAACCATAAAGGATATCTCTCCACAATGCGCACTCCGGCTCAGTATAAGTCTTCTTCTCACGGTAATAATCCGCGAATTCCGCCATGGTCATATCGTCCAGTTTTCCTTCTTTTTTCAGCTGACCGTAATAAGCCATGCCATCCTCATAGGATTTCTTAAGCAGCTCGTACGGCGCTTCCCAGCGGCCCATCTTATTGAGCCAGCCCGGGCCTACGAACATCATATTGTAAGCGTAACCGTTGTTGTATTTTTCAAGCGCCCGGTACTGATCAATCAGATTGTAGAGGTACGGATATTCCCATGTCTTCGTATCATAGATCATGCCGCGCAGGACATTCTGCGGATGAGTACCGAAGTTGGATCCGTTCCCGTCGTAGCATGCAAGCAGGTCACGGGAAAGATGCGGTATCGCAACAATTCCGCTGTCCTCCGCCTCATTTGCCGCAGGCGCATGAGTGTTCTGCTTTGAAGGGATCCATGGATTCCACGGGCCGCCGTCAAACAGTGTGTACCACGAATTATTGCATGTATGGTATGCCTTCGGTCCCTCTTCCCAGCATGTGGCGATGGCACATTTTACAGAAGGATATTTTTCTTTAATATAATTCGTCAGCTCCGCATCCATGTAGTAGGAGCCGGTTGATTCCGGATAGAATCCGAAAATGTCATAAAACTTCCCGAACACATCATCAACGATGGATTTCTTATCTTCCATGGAGAACATCCAGATGCAGAAATCTTTTGTCTTATATTTCTCCCGGAATTCTGTACAGGGAAGACCGAGCAGCGAAAGCGCGATCTCATCACCATATTTTTCGTGGTCCTCTTTCGCGATCTGGATCGCCTCTTCGTTAAATAAAGAAGCGTACGTCATCTGGATCGTCGTCTTCAGCCCGTTCTTATGCGCAGTCTCCTGCTGGAAACGGAAGATGTCGAGAGACTCTGTGAGAAGAGATTTTCTTCCGATATCCTCTTCTTTCCCGTGTCCGGTCACCTTCTCGGCGTATTCCGGCACCATCTCGGGACGATGAATAATATTAACAATAAACTTGTCCATGTGCTGTACCAAACCTTTCTGTTTATTTAATCGTGAAATCCCGGATCGTCTCCAGTGCTTTCAACGGATGTCCTTCATAATCAAAGAGCGCCTGGTTGGCCCATTCATTCCCGCCGGGTCCTTCTTCTTCGATGTACGCAAGCGCCGCCTCATTCGCCCATCCGCATCCCGGGACCGGAAGCCAGGCCGGCTCCCAGTAATAGAATCCGCGGCATCCTTCCACCCGTGAGATCCTGGTCAGGAAGTCAGTCATAAAATCGCTCTGTCCCTGCTCTGTCATCGGATATTCGATCTTTGCGGCAAGTTCCGGCTTTGTCGCCATTCCTTTACGCTGATCCGCCCCAAGCTGCTCATAAACCGCGTAGTCTTCCATCGTATGCCCCATGGACACTTCCGCCACGATCAGCTCTTTTCCATAGCGCGCGGCGATATCATGCATATTGTCCTCCAGCTGCTGAAGCGTCCCGTGCCAGAACGGATAGTAGGACAGACCGATCACTTCAAAGTCCAGCCCCCGTTTCATGTATTCGTCAAACCATTCTCTGTAGAGCGCGTTATTTCCGCCGTTATCCAGATGAAGCATGACCGGGAGATCCGGATCCACACTTCTTACCGCCCGGATGCCCGCTTTCAGAAAACGGGCGATGTTGTCATAGTCCGGAACTCTGCCAAACGGCCATAACAGGCCGTTTGACAGTTCATTTCCCACCTGAATCATGGTTGGGAATATTCCTTTTGTTTTTAATTCCACAAGCGTCTGTCTGGTAAAGTCATAGACCGCCTGTTCCAGCTGCGGCACATCCATGCCCCGCCATGCTTTCGGGACGCGCTGTTTGCCGGGGTCCGCCCAGAAATCGCTGTAATGCAGATCAAGAAGGACGTCCAGTCCCAGGGCAAGCGCCCGTCTTCCCAGTTCTTCCGTTGTTTTCAGGTCATTGGTTCCCGCGCCGTACGGGACGCCCGACTCGCTGTACGGATCATTCCAGAGCCTTAACCGGACTGCATTTGTTCCATACTCTTTCAGCAGCCCCAGAAGTTCCCTTTTCTGTCCGTCTTTGTAATATTCAGCCCCCAGTTGTTCAAGTTCTTTCAGTGAGGAGACATCCATGCCCTTAATAAACGGTTTCATATTATTTCCCTTTCCTTAACTAGCCTTTAACAGCGCCGCCTGTCACGCCTTCTACATAGAATTTCTGCATGATGATGAACAGGATCGAAATCGGAATCGATACGATCACGCCGCCTGCGCAGAACTGTGTAAAGTACGTATTGATCAGGCTCTTTTCAAGCATATTGTAAAGCCCGATCGCGACCGTCCACTGATCCGCCACGCCGGAGTTGAGCATCATCTTCGCATAGACGAAATCCATCCACGGTACAAGGAATGAACTGATGACCGTGTACACAATGATCGGCTTGCTCATCGGCATAACCACACGGAAGAACACCTTCGCCTCGCTTGCCCCGTCCAGATAGGCCGCCTCTCTGAGCGACACCGGAACCGTATCCAGGAATCCTTTGGCGATCAGATATCCGAGTCCCGCCGAAGCCGAGTACACAAAGATCAGCCCCAGATGGCTGTTGGTCAGCCCGATACTCTTCAGGATGAAATATACGGCGATCATGGCAAGCACGCCCGGGAACAGATTGATGATGACCGCAATGTTCATCAGAGTCTTCCTGCCCCGGAAACGCATACAGGATGTCGCGTACGCCACCATCAGCACAAACGCAGTCGAAATAATACAGGTAAAGCATGCAATGATGAATGTATTCCAGAACCACTGCGGGAACTGTGCCACGGAATCCGCTCCGAAGAGAAGATTTTTATAGCTGTCCAGAGCCCACTCTTCCGGGAAGAACGTGGAAGCGTTTATGCCCGTATATTTACTGAACGACGTGGCAAGGAGCCAGACGATCGGAACAAGCCACACCGCTGCCAGAAACGCAAGAAGTACATGTCTCAAAACATCTGATACTTTGATCTTCATTATTGATATACCTCCTCTCGGTCCCCTCTGGTCATGCGGCCGAAGGCAATCAGCGTAAATGCGGCACAGATAACAAATACAACGATACCGATCACGGCTGCCATCTTATAGTTATAGTATTCCTGAGTCAGCCGGAACAGCCATGTTACCAGCAGGTCGACCTCCTTCGCCTGTGAGTTCGCAAGCGCCTGGTTTGTCGTTGTGTATACATCCTGCGTCAGCAGATAGATTACGTTAAAGTTATTAATATTCTTTACAAAATCCGTCACAAGCGCCGGGCCTGTGATAAACAGTACGTACGGCATGGTAATATGACGAAAGATCTGGACCGGCGTCGCACCGTCGATACGCGCACTCTCGACCTGGTCTGTGGGCAGGTTCATCAGAACGCCCGTCGCGATCAGCATCTGGTACGGCACGCCGACCCAGATATTGATCAGAATGATCATCACATGCGCCCACCCGGGTGATGTGAGGAACGGAATGTAGGATGTGCTGATCAGTCCCACATCTCTCAGGAAATCTGTCAGCCCCACACTTGCGCAGATCGTATTCACAATACCGCCGTCCGCGAAGAAATTCCGCACCAGCAGCAGGGACACGAACTGCGGCACCGCGATCGTCACCATGAAGAGCGTACGCCACATCTTTTTAAGTTTCACCCGCTTATGATTGATAAGCAGTGACAGCAAGATGCCGCCGATATAGGTTGTAAATGTGGAAAACAGCGCCCACACAAGCGTCCAGATCAGGACTCTCACAAACGAATAGCCGAATGTGATCGTAAGCCCGCCGCCTCCGAACAGACTGATGAAGTTGTCAAGCCCCACCCATGTAAAGAGTTCTGACGGCGGCATATGCTGCTGGTCATAATTCGTAAAGGCAACAAGGATCAGGATCAGAAGCGGTACGATCGTGAATACAACCACACCTGCCACCGGGAGGGCCAGCAGCGTTTTATAAAAGTTTTCGTTGCGGTAGGAGTTCAGGTCTTCCTTAAATGTGTTTATATGTTCTCCTCTCTCCGCCATTTTCTGCAGTTCATAAGCATGTTTCACATTGGACATCCAGACCACAAGTGTCACAGCCCAGATCACAATACTTACAACTGAGAACAGAAGGATCATAAATGAATCGTCATAATCATTTATTTCATTTTTCATGGTCACGGGATTAAACTCCGATGCCATCTTAACCACCCCAAGTGTACCGAACTTCGGTATATACTGAGACGAGCATACCACGCTGAATACGATGACCAGCGCTTCAAATATGGTGATCAGGACGGATTTCACATACTGTTTTCTACGTGCGTATCCCGCGCCCATCCAGATCAGGGAGAGCTTTACGAAAAGGTCGCCCTTTGCAACCGCCTCTCCAAATCCCCGAAAAAATCTTCCGATGCCGCCGAAGAACCCGGCGATCTTTCCTTTCGATTTTTCCATAGTTCTCTCCTTCCCAGGCCGGGCAGGACCTGAACCGTCCTGCCCCAGTCTTATTCAGTGCCTAGTTGATCGGAGCTGTCGCTCCTTCTACAAGAGTATCAAGTGCCGCCTGGATTCCCGCAGTGTCATCCGCGCTGAGTTCACCCTGTGCAATGATCTGGCCGAACGTAGCTGCCGGATCCCAGTAGTTCTGTCCTGCGAACTGCACTACGCCGAATTCATTCTGTGCCGCCAGTGCCGCCAGTGCCACATTGGACTGAACCTCGTCAGACTCAAGCACAGCCAGATTGGACGGTCCGATCTGACGTTCCTCGAAGCGCTGCTGCTGTGCGTTTTCATTTGTGATCCAGTCGGCAAGAAGCGCTGCCCATCCTGCATTTTCTGAATGTGCATTTACGCCGACAAGCTTATAACCGGATACAGATGCCTGCTGTACCTGGTCGCCTGCAACTGTGAATGTCGGAAGCTTCGTTGCCGCATACCCGTCGCCAAATGCCTGCTGTGCCGCTGCCGCATCCCATGTTCCGGATACCGCTGCACAAAGCTGCCCTGAAGCGATCTGATTGGAAATATCTCCGTCAGCAGCCGGCATAAAGGCCGGACTTGATGCGATGTTCAGCATCGCCTGCGTTACTTCAACACCCGAATAATCTGCCTCACCGTTCCAGTCCATTGCTGTGGATCCGTCTTCATTCAGACTGGTTGTGAATCCCGCACTGTAGAAAAATGATGCATTATACCATCCGGAAGCCAGTGTCATAGCCACCTTTTTCCCCGCCTCATCGGCTTTGGCAAGCATTGTATCCCATGAAGCAACGTCTTCCTCGGAAAGCACAGTCGAATCATAGTACAGGAAATAGCCGTTATCCGCGGTCATCGGGAACGCATACAGCGTATCATTAAATGTAGCCGCCTCAACTGAATCTGCGGAATTCGCGCTTTCGATATCCGCAACCCCTTTACCTGTATACGCCTGGAGCGCCTCGTCCAGCGCATCGACAGACTGCAGGGCGCCTGCGTTTACAAGATCCGGAAGCTGGTCAGATGCAAATGCATAAACATCTGCCGCCGCTGTCGCATCCGTAAGCACTGTATCTTTTGCAGTAGACTCACTCTCCACGCCAAGCTCAACTGTAATGTCCGCCACATCTGAATACTCTTCTGTAAAAGAGTCGATCAGAGTCTGAAGAAGCGCCTGATCTTCCTCCGCGCCCCACATTCTCAGAGCCACTGTCTGTTTCTCGCCGGATGCCGCCGCAGCCCCCTGCTGTGCCTCGTCCGAACCGCCGCCGCAGCCCGCGAGCATTGCCGTCACCATCGCAGCTGACAACAGGACACTTACCAACTTTTTCTTCATAAAATAAAACCTCCTTTTCCGGGTTTGCCGGATTGTTTTTTTGTTCATGCGCGTTTTGCGCAATCGCTTGCTCTGTTTAAATTATAGCACTATGATTATTTTTATACAATACGCATATTTTACATTTATTTTTCGTTATTTTTATATGTTATACACAAAAAATGCGCTTACAGTCGCGCAAATTGCGCGCCTGTAAGCGCATCACAATTATCTGTTTTGAAAGTCTCAGAAAAGCAATTTATTTTGTCGATTCTTTCAGAACCACCTGATAATCAAGCAGGGTTTTCTGTCTTACATTTTTCCCGTCTATAAGATCCAGCAGCAGGCCGCATGCCACCCGCCCGATTTCCGTATTATCAAATTTCAGCGTCGTAACCGATACCGGATAACTGTCCAGAATCTTACTGTTGTGGCAGGACGCCACCCGCATTTCCTCCGGGATCCTGACTTTCTGGCTGTACAGCTCCTGCAGGACCACGTTGCACACCGAATCATCCTGGCACACAATGCAGTCCACCCGTTTTTTCACAAGCTCATCCACATTTTTCCGGATGATCGTCTCGGTATAATTATCCATGCAGATTATATCTTTATCCGGTTCCATCCCCGCATCACTGTAAGCATGCAGATATCCTTCATATCTTTCCTCATTGACGATCAGGTCCCCCGCTTTCCCCATATATGCGATCTTGCGCATCCTGCGGGACAGCAGGATCGCCGTCAGATCCCGGCACGCGCTCATATTGTCATGATTGACCTGTATCACCGAATCATCATCCAGTGAACCGATCGCAACAAAGGGAAAGCGTCTCGACTGAAGAAATTTTGCAAACGCGTCGTCCCTGTGGGTATTGCCCAGGATCACACCGTCCACTTTTTCATTATCCAGCAGGCGCTTCAGATTCGACGTATCCTGCCCGCTTGTCGGAACAACAAACATATCATACCCTCTGGCCTGCGCCACCTCATTCACGCCGCACATGCACATATAAAAAAAGGGCTGCGCCACAAGTGTACTGACCTCCGGGATCAGGATCGCGATATTATTTGTTTTTGATTGCGCAAGGCTTTTTGCGCTGCTGTTCGGATGATAATCGTGCTCTTCAATAAAGTCGAGCACCCGTTTCCGCGTCGCGCTGCCGATCCTTCCTTTTCCCGAAATCGCACGGGACACCGTGCTGGTCGACACACCAAGCTGTTCCGCCACATCATTAATTGTAAGCTTTTGTCCCCCGTTTTCTTTCATTTTCAATCTTTTCCTCTCACCGCATAAAATCCGCTTTTGAAGCTGCCGTTCCCGGACCGCTTCAAGATAAGTATGCATTCTTAACAGAACCATGTCAATCTTTTGCGCAAAAAATCCCCTCAGGGAAAGATAAGAAAGAGGAAAATCTTTCTCTGAGGGGATGAACGGGACTACACCTCGAAAATGAGATCGCCGTAGGACGGCATCGGCCATGCTTCTTTATCGACGATCATCTCCAGCTGATCCACCGGATCGCGGAGCGCATCCATCGCCGGATGAACCACTTCATAATATTTTCTTGCTTTGTCCGGTCCGTCCGAAAGCTGCGCCACTTCGCCGGTTACCTTCTCAAGTTCCATCAGCGCCGCGCGCGCCTCTTTCAGAAGCACCGTGATCTCAGCCAGCGTCTCGGACTGCACGCTCGCGTCCGCGCCCGCTTCTTTCACCGCGTTGACCGTATCTGCAAGAGTTCTCGTATATTTAATGATCGCCGGCAGGAACTGCTTTCTCGCCATGTCAATCATGGTCCGCGCCTCAATGTTGATCGCTTTCGAGTAGTTCTCGTAATGGATCTCCGCACGGGACTCAAGCTCGGTTTTCGTAAATACGCCGAACTTCGCGAAAAGATTGATCGACTTGTCCGTCACGAGCGCCGGGATCGCGTCCACCATGGATCGGATGTTCGGCAGTCCTCTTCTGGCCGCCTCTTCAACCCACGCCTCTGAATATCCGTCGCCGTTGAAGATGATCTTCTGGTTCTCTACCGCGTATTCCTTGATCAGGTCGTGAACCGCCTTCTGGAAGTCGTCCGCTTTCTCCAGCACGTCACACGCTTCGGAAAACGCTTCGGCAACGATGGTGTTCAGCACGATATTTGCGGAAGCAACGGAATCTCTGGATCCCACCATACGGAACTCGAATTTATTTCCCGTAAACGCGAACGGTGAAGTACGGTTCCGGTCCGTCGCATCTTTCGTAAACTCCGGAAGGGTGCGCACGCTTGTGGCCAGCTTCTCACCCTTGATGCTGTGGGTCGCCTCACCCGCACTGATAAGCTGCTCGATCACATCCTCCAACTGCTCGCCCAGGAATACGGATACGATGGCCGGCGGCGCCTCATTTGCGCCAAGTCTGTGGTCATTGCCCGGATCCGCTGCAGATTCCCGGAGCAGGTCCGCATGACGGTTCACCGCCTTCAGGATACAGGTGAGCACCAGCAGGAACTGGATGTTCTCGTGCGGCGTCTTGCCCGGATCCAGCATGTTGATGCCGTCGTCCGTGGTCAGGGACCAGTTGTTGTGCTTGCCGGATCCGTTCACACCCTTGAACGGCTTCTCGTGAAGCAGGCACTTCATACCGTGCTGGCACGCCACTCGCTTGAGCGTCTGCATGATGATCTGGTTGTGGTCCACCGCGATATTCGCCTCGGCATAGATGGGGGCCAGCTCATGCTGCGCCGGAGCCACCTCGTTGTGCTGGGTCTTCGCCGTCACGCCCACTTTCCACAGTTCTTCATTGACATCCTTCATGAAGGATGCGATCCTCTGGCGGATCGTTCCGAAGTAGTGGTCGTCCATCTCCTGGCCCTTCGGCGGCATCGCGCCGAACAGGGTGCGTCCGGTATAGATCAGGTCCTTCCTCTGCAGGAACTTGTCTGCATCTACAAGGAAATATTCCTGCTCCGCGCCGACAGAGGGCGTCACTTTTTTAGACGTTGTATTTCCAAAGAGTTTCAGGAGTCTCAGCGCCTGTGTGTTGATCGCTTCCATGGAACGCAGGAGCGGCGTCTTCTGATCCAGCGCCTCGCCCGTGTAGGAGCAGAACGCCGTCGGGATGCAGAGGATCGCGCCCGCCGCATCTTTTCTCACGAACGCCGGTGAGGTACAGTCCCACATCGTGTAGCCTCTCGCCTCGAATGTGGCCCTCAACCCGCCTGACGGGAATGAAGAAGCATCCGGTTCGCCCTTGATCAGTTCCTTTCCGGAAAAGCTCATCAGCACCTTGCCGCTCGGCTGCGGTGCGGAGATAAAGGAGTCGTGCTTCTCGGCCGTCACGCCGGTCAGCGGGAGAAACCAGTGCGTATAATGAGTCGCGCCTTTCTCGATTGCCCATTCCTTCATCTCGTGGGCAATGACGTCGGCCGTCTCAAGATCCAGCTCCCTGCCCTCCTCGATCGTCTTCTTCAGCTTTATGTATACTTTCTTCGGAAGACGCTCCTGCATCACAGTATCGTTGAAAACATTTTCACCGAAAATTTTCGCTACATTGATCTTTTCTGTGCTCATATTGATCCCTTCCTTCTTCGTCATATCGATGATCATTCCGGGGAACAGACGGATCACGCGCTCCTCCGTCCCTCACACCCGCGCGGATGTTCCGGAAGCAGACTCTCTGCAGCGGCCCGGTACGGGCCCTACATAAAAAGGGCACTCCAAGTTGCCTTGGAACGCCCTTGTTCTTGTCTACGTGTGACAGTATAAAACAATCACTCCGAAAAGGCAAGTGTTTTTTGAAAATTTTTTATGCCTGTCCTACAGAGCCGAACAGTTCCATCTTCTCTTTCACTTTAGCCATGATCGCTTCTGCGCCCGGTTTCAGGAGTTTACGCGGATCAAAACCCTTGCCCTGTTTGTCCTTGCCTGCCTCGATGTACTCGCGTGTAGCCTCAGCGAATACGATCTGGCACTCTGTATTAACATTGATCTTAGCTACGCCGAGATCAATGGCTTTCTTGATCATGTCGTCCGGGATGCCTGTACCGCCGTGAAGTACGAGCGGCATATCGCCTGTCTTCTGCTGGATCGCATCCAGAGTCTCGAAGCTTAAGCCTTCCCAGTTGTCCGGATATACGCCGTGGATGTTGCCGATGCCTGCTGCCAGGAAGTCGATGCCGAGATCAGCGATCTTCTTGCACTCTTCCGGATCCGCGCACTCGCCCTTGCCGATCACGCCGTCTTCCTCGCCGCCGATCGCTCCGACCTCTGCCTCGAGAGACATGCCGTGGTCATGTGCGATCTTAACGAGCTCTGTTGTCTTCGCTACGTTCTCCTCGATCGGATAGTGTGATCCGTCGAACATGATGGAAGAGAATCCTGCTTCCACACATTTCAGGCATCCGTCATAGCTGCCGTGGTCAAGGTGCAGCGCTACCGGAACTGTGATGTTCAGTTCTTCGAGCATACCGTTTACCATGCCTACAACTGTCTTATAGCCTGCCATATATTTTCCAGCGCCCTCAGACACACCAAGGATAACCGGTGAGTTGCACTCCTGTGCTGTTAAAAGGATCGCCTTTGTCCACTCAAGGTTGTTGATGTTGAACTGACCTACTGCGTAGTGTCCTGCTTTTGCTTTCTGAAGCATTTCTGTTGCTGATACTAACATTTTCTTCTCCTCCACTTCCAATCCCCGCCGTGTAAGCTTTCGGCCGTCGGGATAAGTCTGATTAATAAATCCTTTACTATTATAGCCTATTGAAGTAAAAAAGACAATGAAAAAATACAGTCATCAGGCTGTGGCAATTTTACACCGTTAAGTGCAGGAAACACCCGCAGCCCTCTCCACTTTGCACATCTTCCATGCCGTCACTCCGTTTATCACGACCAGCCCGCCGATCAGAAGCAGCATCTCCGTCACCGGCCAGTTAAACACAAAATAGGAAAGCTTCTGTTCCATATAATACCGCACCGGCAGGAATGCCGCCATTCCCGCAGTCAGCAGGAGCCCGGCTGTGAACAGGCAGTAATAAGCGCCTTCATCCGCGATCAGCTTCCTTTTCTGTCTCTGCGTCATGCCGATGCTTTCCATGATATCCAGTTCCCGTTTCCTGGCCAGGAAGCCTGTCACCATGATATTGAAATAATTGGTAAAGCCGGCCAGCAGAAGCACGGCGCTGATGCTTCCCAGGATCATCCGGCTGCCCCGGATATAGGAAGACGCCTCGCTCATCAGATCGGATTTACTGATGCAGAAGATCCCGGCCTCCCCGTTTTCTTCTTCGTCAAAGGATGTTTCCGTCATCCGGCTCCGTGCCTGATTATCTTCCGAAATGATCCTCTGGACAGCCGCATTTACCGCCGGCTCCTTATCCTCATCGACTGTCAGTTCCATATACAGCGTTTTCTTTTCGGTCGGTATGTTCGAGAACCCTTTTTCGCTGATCAGAAAATACAGGCTTCCTTCCGCTCCGTGCCAGGTCTGCCGGATATCCGGAAAACCATCCGCCCGGTTATCAAGATAGCCGCACAGGGTAAACTCTTCCGACTGCTTCATGGAAAAGTCCCCCGTTTCCTCCTGCTCCGTCCGTTCCGCATCATCCGTTCGGTTCCATCGGATCCGTTCTTCTCTCGAAAGCATCGTCTTAAAGTACACCGGCTCTCCCACGCTTTCCTGAGCCTGCTTTTCCTGCGCAGGAGATAACGCATGGTCATGGAGGATCAGGACGCCCGTGCCGTTCTCAAGAGAATCCATATCAATTGCGAGTTTCTTTTCATCTACATATTTTTTCAGCGATCCGATTTCCTCTTCATTAAGAATCTGTACCACATCCGGCTCCCACCCCTCGATCATTTCATTGTCGTCTGTATCCACTGCATCCTCGTACGAGAAATTTTTTTCAAGGGGCCGGATTCCTTTTTGGGAAATTACTGCATAGAGGTAAGCGCCCTCCATGATATACGACTCTTCCGGCTTTACACCGTCCAGATCCATCAGTTCATCCCTGACGTCAGCAGAGATCGGTGAAAACTCATCGTAATCATTATCATACAGGAGCTGGATAGAGTTCCCTTCTGTCAGCATCGGATCCTGACCGGCGTCCCGCGTCTTATATTCTTCTCCATATCCCTCTTCACGGGCATAAGCGCTGAACTGTCCGGCAATCAGAAAGTCCGGGCGCTGTTCGATCACATGGGAGTAATCGCTCCCCGAAGTGATCACCACTGCCCACAGAAATGTTTCCAGCCCAAGGAAAAGGGAGAGCACAGTCAAGATGAACCGCTTCCTGTGACCGGCAATATTTCTCCCTGCCAGATAGCGCATTTCCCCGGCCGGGCTCCGTTTCTTTTTTATAAAGACTGGATCTTTCCCCCGGCGTTTCCTGCTGCTGTTCCGAACAGACGCATCTGTATATCCGACACTCTCCCGGCAGGACATCCCCACCGTCCTTCTGATCACCCCGGCGGATGCCGCCAGAACGATCCCGTCCGCGAAAAGGATCGACAGCAGGAGGATCCCCGGATGGAAAATATGCAGCCCTTCTGCTCCTCCGGTCTTTTCCAGATATTCTCCGCTCAGAACTGCCGGGATGATCCCGATCAGCAAAACGGCAGACAGCGCCGCTCCGGCCACAGACCCCGGAATAAGGATCCGCCGGATCTGGCTGTAATAGACCTTTGAAAGCTGCTTCTGTGTCGCGCCGATCGTATTCAGAAGTCCCAGCTGCCGGATATCGCCCGCCATGGAAATCTGCAGTACATTGTGGCACAGGAAGAAAATGCCGCACAAAACAATGACCGTTCCAAGAGCCGCCATCCCATAGCCGCCCGTCATGCCCGACACCGCCTGATACGCCGCCGTGTCGCTTACTGTGATCTTCTGGCCCGGATCGTTCATTTGCAGAGCGTCATACAGACGGGCTTCCGTTTCCTGCCAGTCCAGCCGGTCTGCCTGGCGGAAGATCAGGTCCGCTTCTTCATCGGGCCGGATCCCCCAGTCACTCAGTTTTTTCTCCGAGACATAACCCGGCACAGCCTCCCCGCCGTGATCGGTAAACCATCCGCTCAGTCGGAACGTTTCGTCTGAACTTTGAAAAAGGCTATAGAAAACCCGAAGAGAAATCTCCATTCCCTCCTCGGGATCTGTAATCCCCAGGGTTTTCAGCGCACGCCCGGACAGCATGATCTCCTGTTCCTGCTCCGGGTAGTTTCCATGCACCTCCGTATAGGCCGGGCGAAGAAGTTTCTCCCAGGCGTCCGCATCCGCCCACCGGATCGAACACACCGTCTCTCCGGTCTCCGCCGGCCCCACAGTCACGCATCTTCCGGCCTGCCTGATATAACCTGCCGCCTTAAGCGCTGCATACTGGGAAACATTTCCGTCTTCCACGATTCCGGACGCCGCTGTCCCGGCCGTCCGGATGGCATTCAGTTCTTCCGCCCGTATCTTCCCGCGGGTGATCCCGAACACCATCGTCAGGACAACGATGCACAGGATGACCGTTGCAAGAAGGATCCGGTTCCTCCCTCTGGCGGTTCCGGCATACCGACGGGAAAGAAGGCGGATCACACCGCGGGTGTCATTGGGGGTAAATTCTCTTCTGCGCATCGTCTACCCCTCCTGTCCCGAATCCCTGCCGTCGCTGCAGATACGTCCGTCTGAAATGCGGATGATCCGGTCCGCCATCTGTGCCACCAGCTCCTGATGCGTGACCGCGATCACCGTCTGGCGGAACCGGGACGCGCAGGAGCGCAGAAGTCCGGTCACTTCCATCCCGGTAACCGAGTCCAGACTGCCGGTAAACTCATCGGCCAGCAGGACGGCCGGGCGTGGCAGCATGGCTCTTGCGATGGCCGTTCTCTGCTGTTGCCCGCCCGAAAGGGTGCCCGGCAGCCTGTCCAGCTTATCCGCCAGCCCCAGAAGATGTGTGATCTCCTCAAAAAGGCACTCATCCGCTCCCTGTCCGTCCAGCCTGAGCGGAAGGACAATATTTTCATACACAGAAAGAGACGGAATCAGATTGTACTGCTGAAAGACAAATCCGATATTCCGCCTCCGAAATACGGTACGTTCCTCCCGGTCCATGTCCTTCAGGCTGCTCCCCCGGATCCAGACCCCGCCGGAATCCGGCACGTCCAGACCGCCCAGCATATTCAGGAGCGTGGTCTTACCGCTGCCCGAAGTCCCGACCACCGCGAGGAATTCCCCTTCCTCTGCCGTCAGCGAGACGCCGTCCAGCGCACGAACTTCATACGTATCCGTACTGTAATATTTCTTCAGATTTACTGCCGTTACCATATCCATAGCTGCTCTCCCCATCCATGTTTTTTCTCAGTATACACAGCAAATCTTACAAAGTACTGACAACATGGTGACTGTTCACAGTCCCGGACGCCGCGGGCTTCACCGGGGCAGATTTACCTCGATCAGAAGGCCCGGTTCCATCCGTTTGGCCGTCACAAAACCTCCGTGGAGACAGATGATTTCCCTTGCAAGATACAGGCCGAGCCCGAAGCCCTCCTGGACAGTCACACGACTGCCCCGGTAAAATCTCCGGAAGATCTGGTTTTCCTCCCCCGCCTCGATGCCAAGACCATGATCACGCACCTGAAACTTCGTAAACATTTCATTCTGTTGTAAGGTCACCTCGATACTGCCGCCCGGTGCGCTGTATTTTACCGCATTATCAAGAATATTAAAAAGCGCTTCCCCCAGCCAGTTCGGATCGTGGGCGCAGACTGCCTGCTCCGGCATACGGATCCGGAACCGGATTCCTTTCTCCTCCGCCCGGTTCTGGATCTGCCCGAAGACATTCTGAACCGTTTTCAGCAGATCCGTTTCATCTTTGCGGATCTGAATGATATGCTGTTCCAGGCGGGCCATCTTCACAAAACTGTCCACCAGAAAATGAAGCTTCTTCTCGCTTTCTTCCAGCGCGGACAGGTACTGCTGCCGTTCCTCAGCGAACTTGTCAGGCTCTTCTCCCGCTTCTGTATTTTCAGCTGCGTCCCGTAAAAGACAGGTGTAGCTTTCAATATTGGCCAGAGGCGTCCGCATCTGGTGGGCGATCTCTGAGATCAGTTTCTGGATCTCATCCCTGCTTTCCTCCGCCTCTTTTCTTCTGCCGTCCAGCATCTCCTGGATGCGGACAAGCTGATTTTCGATCCGCGCCAGCAGAAGTTCATCACCCGGAGCTGACACACACAGTTTCCTGCCCGCCAGTATGTCCTCCGCCATAGCCGCCGCTTTTCCGAGTTCCTCCATGCGCAGCTTCCGCTGCCGGAGATACAGAATGCTTCCGCCCGCGGCAAGTCCGGTCAAAAATGCGATGCATGCTGTTATATACATTTCCCTATTCTCCCATACGGTAGCCGAGGCCGAAAACATTCTTAATATACGACTGTCTTTCGCCCAGCTTTTTCTTCAGCCGGCTGATGGTTACGCTTACGGTATTTTCTTCGATAAACGCCCCGTCAATCCCCCAGATCCGGTCCAGGATATTTTCCTTTGTCAGCACCTGATCCTGATTCTCCATAAACAGTTCCAGCAGCTGATATTCCTTTGCGGTCAGGGCAATCTCTTCATCCCCGGAAAGCACCTGCTTCTTCTCCGGATACAGCGTGATACCCCCGCAGGTAAGCATGCGGCCTTCCCTGTTCGTTTTCAGGATCCGCTCGATCCGTTTGAGCAGCACCTTCATGGAAAACGGCTTTACTACATAGTCCTCCGCTCCCATATCAAAAGCCTGCAGCATATCCCGTTCCTCATCCCTTGCCGTCAGGAAAACAGCCGGGACCTTTCTCACAGCAGTCAGTTCCCGGTATAGATCAAGACCGTTTCCATCCGGAAGGCCGATATCAATGAGCCACAGATTCGGATGATCCGCAGCCGCAGCAAAGGCTTCCTCCCCGGAATGCGCACAGACAGTGTCATAGCCATTATCCGTCAGAAATTTATTTAGCGCCTGATTCAGAAGGCGGTCATCTTCTATAATGCCTATTATCATAGTAATAAATCCCTCTCTTTTTGTATCAGTCAAACTAATTATACTTCTATGCAGACAAAAAGACCACTCTCATATAGCAAGCTTATCGTGATTGTTACAATCTGAATTGAGGATATTGCAGTAACGAACGAGGAGCAAAAAGAATCATTTATTTCATCCATCGAATCTGATATTCAAAAAGCAAAATCTGAACAGGATTTTCTTTTTAGAATGATGGATGAAGTGGCGAAGATGAGGCGAGGCAGTATAGCCTTGACTAATCAGATATCTACTATCAGTAAAATACGAATTTATGACCCAAAAACAAATTTTGATATTTTAAGTAACGTTAAATTATCAAACGAAAAGTTGGATTTAATTGATAACGAAATATTACATAATTTTACAGGTCAAGGTCATTAAAATGAGTATCTTTTTATTGACAGCTACATATAATGGTGAAACCATAAAGATTTTCGCACTCTTCCACAAGGACAAGAATCTTATCGAAAAGTTTTGCCTGATTTTTCGTAATGGTCTTTTTCCAGACAAAAGTATATTTGTTCGCAACGGATTCTATTTTCGTTCCATCAATAAAGATGCTTTTCCCGGAAATTTCTCCAAGAGAATATAAGAGTTTCGACACCTCGGCTAATGTCTTTTTC
>DWUU01000060.1 GCA_019120575.1 Candidatus Mediterraneibacter quadrami | reverse complement strand
GAGCACCAGTCTACTTACAACCCGAACCTGCCTTTACGTTTCCTGATCTACATCGCAAAGCTGTATTCAAGGATGACGCGGAATGCAAACCTGTACGGAACAAAAGTGATCCGTATCCCGCCGCCGGAGTTTCTCATCTTCTACAATGGAAGGGAAGAACTGCCGGATCGGACCGTTCTGAATCTGTCAGACATGTACGAGAAAGAAGATCCCCATGCAGGGCTGGAACTGTCAGCAGTGATGTTGAACATCTCCGGAAAGCATAACCAGAAACTGAAAGAAGCCTGCAGGATACTCAAGGAATATGCTATCTACACAGACAAGGTTCGGAAGTATGTGGAGGAAATGGGGCTTGCGGACGCGGTGGAACAGGCGATCCGGGAATGTATCGCAGAGAATGTGCTGAGGGAATTTCTGGAGAAACACAGAGCGGAGGCGAAGGAATTGAGTATATTTGAATATGACCAGGAAAAGCATATGAGGCAGGAGCGTGAAGAAGCGTATAACGAAGGTGTAAAGGAAGGCCGGGCCGCCGGATTGAAAGAGGGGCAGAGAGCGGCTCGCTTGTCCATGATCATACAGATGCTCCGGAACGGAATGAGTGAGGAAGATATTTCCCGCACAGCTGGTGCATCAGAAAAAGAGATAAAGGACGCCAAAAGTATATCTTAGCATAGCAAATTATAGAGCCGCTGTATGGGCACAGCGCTGATGTGGGGACAGCCCGCCGCATGAATGCGGCGGGCTGTCCCCACTTTGCATTTTCTTTTTTCATTATCACTTTTCTTTATACATCCTCCGGTACGCCTGCCAGATCCTGGACTCCGTCACTCCGCGGATCACGTTTGCCGCGCAGCGGCGGAGCGCCGTGCCGTCCAGCTCTCCGGACTTCAGCTTCGCCTTCAGTTCCCGGACCACGCCTTTCCCGCCCGGCATGATCAGGTCATTGCCGGCCTCGATGGCCGCGCAGTGACTTCCCAGCCCTTTGCCGGTGGCAAACCAGTCAGTCATCACCAGACCGTCGAATCCCCACTCGTTCCGCAGCACTTTCGTGATCAGCTCATAGCTGTTGTTTACGTAAGTGCCGTTGACTTTGTTGTAACTGGTCATGAGCGCCCGCGCATGGCCTTCCTGAACTGCGATCCGGAAGCCGCGCAGGTAGATCTCCCGGAGGGCCCGCTCATTCACGTTGGCATTCGTGCGGTTGCGGTTGTCCTCCTGATTATTGCAGCAGAAATGCTTGATCGTCACGAAGCATCCCCGGTGGGACTGTACGCCCCGGCTCATGGCAGCCGCCATCTTCCCGGTCAGGAGCGGATCTTCCGAATAATATTCAAAGTTTCGCCCGCACAGCGGGTTCCGGTGGATGTTCATGCCCGGAGCCAGCCAGTAGGTGACGCCGTAGCGCTCCATCTCTTTGCCGACCGCGTCACCGACACGCTCCACCAGTTTCGTATTCCAGGACTGGGCAAGCGCCAGCCCCACAGGAAACGCAGTGGTGAACTGGTAAACACAGGGCTGTCTGTCCGAATCGCCAAACATGACCTTCTGGACCGGATCCGGCAGATATTTAAGCGCGGACAGCATCGGCTCCGCCGCTTTGACATTCCCGCTTCTCGTCACAGTGGACACCTTCTGCAGACGCAGCCCGGCCGGGCCGTCCGCCAGACAGACATTGGGCAGTCCCCTGTCGATAAAGGCGCCCGTAGTATAGCCGGCCGATCCCATCGCATCGAAAAACCGGGGGCCGTTTCCGACCATCCCTGTGCCGGCGACAACCTCGCACAGTTCTTCTGTTGAAAGCACGTCAAGCACCGCATCTGACACAGGCGACTCGTAGATCTCCGGATCCCGGTATTCGCAGACTTCCGTCTCAAATGCAGACGCCGGCACCGGGATGCGCAGAAGATCCGCATCCTGGGCCTCCGCCGCGTCTTTCTCCTCGTTCGTATCTTTGAGCGCGGGCGGATCCATTTCCCGTACTTCCAGCACCGTGCGGCTCACATTCATGCACTGCTCCACGATCGTCTCGCCGTCCAGGACGAGGGCCGCCACCGCTTCTGTATCTCTGGATGAAGCGCCCAGTCTCAGGATATAATCCCCGGCTTCCAGCACCCAGGCCGCATCGGACTCCCGGTAGGATGCCAGATCTTTCATATCAAAGCTGAGAACAGCGGTTTCCGTCCCTCCCGGCGCGAGCACGCCGGTCTTGGCAAATGCCGCCAGCCGCTGGTATTCTTTGGCCATACCGGTCTGCGGGCAGCTGGCATAGAGCTGAACCACTTCTTTTCCGGAATACGTTGAACCGGTATTGGTCACATTTACACGGACCATCACTTTCGTTCCGACCAGCTCCACATTTTCCTTCTCAATGGAAAATGTGGTATAAGACAGGCCGTACCCGAAGGGATAGCGCGGCTCCACATCGTAGCTGTCGAAATAGCGGTAGCCCACATAGATCCCTTCCCGGTAATATTCCTCTTCCAGATCGCCGTTCAGGTAGCTGTAATCCATGGCGAACGGGATATCTTTGTAATCTTTCGGCCAGGTGTCGACCGTCTTTGCGGACGGGACGGCCTTTCCCGTGATCAGGTCCGCAAATGCGCGGCCGCCTTCCATTCCCTGCTGGGCAAAATATACGACCGCATTGATGCCCTCGATCTCGTCCAGGAAGCTGAGGTCGAACACGGACCCCACGTTGACCACCACGATGAATTTCTCATAACTTGCCGCGCAGAGCGCGATATTTTCTTTCTCAATGTCAGAGAGCGAATACTCGAAGTTCTTCAGCTTCCGGTCCGCCCCTTCCCCTGCCTGGCGGGCGATCACATAGATGCATGTATCCGTGTCGGATCTCATGATATCTCCCAGGGTGACCGGCTGCCCGAAAGGATACTGATAGGGGCTGGCCATAATGTTGGCGATATCAAGCTTCAAAAGCCCCTGCCGGAACTTCCTCGTATAAGCCGCCTCGCCTACACGGTACATCTCTTCGTAGCCGTCGATCCAGTGATCCGTCGTCACGGTAAATCCGGCCGCTTCCATTCCCTCCCGGATCGTGACCGCGTGCCGCTCGTGCACTTCGCCCGAGCCGGTGCCGCCCTTGATCGTCATGCCGGCGCCCGCCCCGTAAAGCGCGATCTTCCCCGGCGTCAGCGGCAGGGTTCCGTCGTTTTCCAGAAGGACGATCCCCTCCAGCGCCGCCTCGCAGGCTACCCGGGCGTTCTCTTTTTCCAGGGCTGTCACTTCATCCGAAAATGCAGCCTTGTTTCGGATTTTCATCTTCATTTCAGCATCTCATCCTTTCTGGCCAGGATCGCTTCAACCGCCGCGCACGCCGGACAGTCACAGTATTTCGCGCCCGCCGCCTGAATCTCTCTCGCGTGGGCCGCCACTTCCTTTGTCTTCTCCGGTCCGAATACCTGCGCGCCGCCGTCGGACTCTGCGAATGCGATCAGCATTTCAACAGGCATGATGTCGCCTTCCAGTTCGGCGATGTATTTTTCTGTCGCCGCCGCCTCATTTTCTGTATCAAGGGCGTCAAGCCACGCCTGACCGGCCGCCTTCGCCTCCGCGCTGCAGGAGAAAGCCTCCATCATCTCGTGTGTCTTCTGAACTGCATAGTCACGTACTTCCTTTGTCATAACAGAACCCTTCCTTTCTTTGAATAATTTATATAATGTGTGTCCACATTTACTGTATCCCCAGCGAAGCCAGCTTCAGATCCTCGTCAAAGGCAAATGTATAGCGGATATCCACATTTTCATAGGACGCCGCCACATACGCCACCGCCGCCGTCTTCCCGCGCTGGTTCACCTCTGTCGTCGTGATGCTGTCAACGGCCTGAAACGCGCCCCAGTCTTCCGAAACCCTGGCCTTCGCCTCGTCCATCCGCTCCCGGTTCATGATGTCCGCCATCTCATCCACGGCCATTGCTTTAAGACTGTCATAGTCCTCTGCGTTGATGTAATCAATCACCTGTCCGGCCAGCGCTTCCACCTCCGCCTTGTCGAACACGCTGCTCTCCGACAGATCCTTGTTCTTCGGCATGGCAAAATAGATCGCGGTCGCCGCCACCACAACAAAGATAATCGAAATAATAATGCTGATCTTTTTCTTTCTGTCTGTTTTCATCGTAAAATCCACCTTGTAATTTATGCTGCTTCTATTATAGCCGACTATGGGGGAAAACGGAAGAATTTTCGTCTTCCTCTCTGTGCCACAAAATCAATCTCTTTTTGGTATAGATTCTCATACACTCTGCCGTAATCCATATTTCTGCTGCCCAGAACAGCATTCCGGATGCCTGCATCGCACAGATAGAATTTCTCAGAGCTTTCCAGATACTTCTTCCCCCGGATATCATAACGCTTTATGTCGTAAAAGAGAAAGGCATTGGAGGCAGTAATATAAATATCATATTTCCCCTTGGAGTAAAAATTTTTATTTTTCGAAAACGTTTTTGCATCTAAAATGAAAATAGCCGACTGATTCTTGATTGAACCAATCAGCTAAATAATCCGCTTGACTTTTCTATCAAATCCGATAATGTGTATTCCGTCCTTTTCCCTCCTGAATGATCTGTCCATTACCGACCATCTTTTTCAATAACCGCCCGGATGTTGACTGGCTGATCCCCAGCTTCTCCTGAACTTCCTTTCTTGTAAATGCACCCTGCCTTTTCGCCAGAGAAATAATCATTTCTTCCTGGCCTTCCTCTGCCGACTTGTTAATGTCCGTCTTCTTCGTCCCGGTCTGAACATTCAAATTTGGAAGTATGATCTTAAAAACATTTTCAGAAGTTTCAATCTCAGGCTTTTTCCCTGTTTCCGCGTAAGCCTCCCTGACCGCAGTCTCCGGGTAGTCTCTCTGGTCGATCCGATACAGTTTCTGGAATGAAGAATGGATCTGATTGCGAAAATCAATATAATCATATACTTCATTCATCTGCTGAAACAGAGAGCCGGAAAATTCTTTCCGGTCTTTAAACTGGCTCTGAGTAGTTCCTTCAAAAGCGGCCACCTTGATCGTATGCACACACTGATCTGACAGCAGCAGCCCCAGGTTTGTATAAACTCCGTCGTGCGTCATAATCCCCAGCGTTTTCATCTGTGCTTCGCCCAGGGGCAGATCTTTTTGGGCAAATTGCTTTTTTGCTGCTTCAAAAGTCAGCTCCTGATTTATAGACCTCATATCCTCGAAATGATCTCCGTCCGTTTCCTTGATCATCCGGCAGATTGCCGTATTAGTCGCCGGTACGGAGGAATACCCCTGCCGGACATAAACGCCTTCTGGGCGCAAGCCCTTTTTTGCAATATAATAAGGACGTTCTGTTCCCTGCTGGATATCGACTGCAACGATCTGCTTTCCATCCTCATTTAACGTCTCATAATGTAAGAACATCGTTAAATCCGGCTTTATCGCATCCCGGACCATATTGCTGACCTGCAGGGCAGCTTCGTCCGGATCATCCAGTCCGATAACCGTTCCATCGTCCTGAACACCAATATATAATTTCTATCTCCTCCTTAATTATTCTACCCACATTCTAACCTTTCTAATCATTCCTGTCAATTATTGGTTAGAATAGTGGTTAGAATAGAAAACAACCCGTAAACACTGCGTTTACGGGCTGTGTAAGCTCCCCCTGTTGGACTTGAACCAACGACACTTCGGTTAACAGCCGAATGCTCTACCGACTGAGCTAAGGAGGAATATTCAATTTTTGGCTTTCTCGCTCACGGGCATGCGCCCTATGGCGGCTTCCGCACTGCGGAGCTCAAAGGCAAAGCCTTTTCGCTCACGGGCATGCGCCCTATCGCAACTTCCGCACTGCGTGGAGCTCGAAAGCAGAGCTTTCTCGCTCACGGGCATGCGCCCTATGGCGGCTTCCGCACTGCGGAGCTCAAAGGCAAAGCCTTTTCGCTCACGGGCGTTCGCCCTATGATATCACAAAAATAAAAAACCGCTTTTATGCGAGCATAAGCGGTTTTTATTTTCGGATATCGCAGTGCTCACTGCTGACGTGGAGAATACGAGAGTCGAACTCGTGACCTCCTGCTTGCAAGGCAGGCGCTCTCCCAACTGAGCTAATCCCCCGAAAATGGCGTTCTCGCCTGAGAACTTTTATAAAATATCATATTTCCGGGTGGATGTCAATATATTTCAGCTAATTTCAGAATACGAGCAGCCGAAGCAGCAGCGGATTGGTGTTGTACAGGAACTGAAGAATCTTGCTCTTCTCAACCATTTCGAAACATGCCATGCCGGCTTCCGTCGTATATGCCAGCGTCATGATCAGGAATCCGAGCCAGACGAGAACAAGCGCCAGTATAAGTCCGAGGGCGCCTCCAGCGATATGGTTGACCAGTCCCAGCACCGGCAGTTCGCCTATGATATTTACCGCGAACATGAGCGCTTTTACGATGATGATGGCCAGCAGGAATGTAACGAGGAAGGAGAGCAGTTTCAGCACAAGCCGCGACATATAGGCCGCCACATAGTGCGGGAAATCCTGTACCCCGAGTTCGCTGTAGATGGCGCTGTTGTTGTTTTCGAGCAGCTGGTCTTTCAGGAACCGCGGCAGCGGGGCGTTTTCGATCTCGGTGATCTGAACGTCTTTCGGGATCTCGCCGATCACATCGAGAATGTCGTCCACCGTGATGCCCAGCAGCCCCCAGTCCAGCTCATTCAGGTTTTCAAGCTGCTCTTTCGACAACTCGGCCAGCGGCGTCCCGCTTATATCATAATTGGCCAGCTGATCTTCCGTTATATCCGGTATGAAGGCCTCCACGACCTTTTTCTCGATATAATCGTCCACCGGAGTATATTTCACAAGGGCGTCTGACACGAAGGGCGACAGGAACAATACGATGACAAGCGTGATCACCGTAGAAAGCAGAGAGATCCCCAGCTTCAGGAATCCTCTGACATATCCCACTACGATACAGACGATAAAAACAGTTGCAACAATAATTAAAAGCCAGTTATTCATAATGTCTCCTATTTCGTCAGATAAACCACACGCAGTTCATCGACGCTTATCACATAGTATCTGTTTATGCCGAATGCCGGAAAGATCTCCAGCGCGTCAACCGCAAGCTGCCCCTGATATTTGATGATCCCGGTCGCCGTTGCGATGCAGCACTGGTCGCCGTCATACAGGATGACTTCTTCACCGGCTATTTTTGCATTGGAATATTTTCCCGGAAGCTCTCTGCTGATCATCTGCTCGCCGATCCGGTTATAGAGCCGCAGCTCATACCCGGATTTCTGATCATTCAGCAGAATGAATCCGATATACTGATCCGAATGAAATACGCTCTGGATCTCCTGTTCCATTGCGACCTGCTGATCCTTCTGAGGCTCTTCGGTTCCCCTGATGATCTGGAATCCGCGGTCTGCGACAGCCACCGAGCGGTCGCCGCCCATGAAGAAGATCTCGCCGAATACCGTATCCTTATACTCCCTGGAAAATACAATGTTGTCCGGCTTTTCCTGTCCGGCTTTGCCGAAATTGTAATATACCAGTCGGGATTTCATCCCGGTTCCTGATACGGACAGATAGGATACGGCCAGCGTGTTTCCGTCGTCTGACAGTTCCATTGCCGTAGGATAGCCCGAACTGCCCGCCGATATCTGCAGCTCTGCCAGAATATTGCCGGCGGCGTCATAGGTTATGATCTCCGGCGTGTTTTCATTTCGCAGGATAACGCTCACGATTCCCTGATCGGAAATGGCGATCCTTTCCACCGGCAGCGTCGTCTCGATCTCACCCGTCAGGCCGCTCTTTGAAAATACAAGGATGCTGTTCCCGCCGTTATCCGCCACCGCAAAGGCGTCTTCCTTCACAACGATCACCGGGTTCTGCAGCTGGGTCGGCTGCATCCAGATCTCTTCATTTTTTCTGTCAAGAAATGTGACCCCGTCACGGTTATAGCGCACGATTCCATCTGCAAACTGCGCATATCCGCTGGAGTCTGTTGTCCCGCTCGGATACTGGTCGGATGTCCGGGCCCGCCCGTACGTCCGGTTCTGCAGCAGAAGCCAGGTGCCGCACAGGCACAGCATGATAAGTATAATGTACGTCAGAATGCCGCGTATCCTGTCAAACTGCAGTCTACGCAATGCTTTCATGAGACTGCCCAGGTCATCCGGCGGCGTCAGGATCCGCAGATATCCTTTTTTCTTTTGCGTCATATATTTCCCCTTGTTTTTGATTTTGTCGTCCTGTTGAGTATAGCACGAAATCAGGGCAATAGCAATTTTTGTCCGATGTAAATAAGATTCCCGTCGGAAATCCCGTTCATCCGGCAGATTGCGTCCACATGACTTACGTCTCCGTACATTTTTTTACTGATTATGGCCAGTGTATCGCCTTTCTCCACCACATAGACCCCGTTGCTTCCGTTTGCGCCCGCCGCCGCGGCTTCGTCGTCCGCCTGCTGCCCGTCCTCCTCAGATGCGTCCGGCTGAACCGAAGACTTGCCCGGCTGCACTCCATCCGGCTGCGCTGAAGACTTGTCCGGCTGCGCCTCGTCCTCCCGGGACTCATCCGCCTGCATCTCATCCGGCGTCACCGCCGTTACCGGCGCGCTTGCCGCCTGCGTCTCCGCCTGTGCCGAGGACTCGTCCACCGTTTCCTCCGTCTCCGGCGATTCCTCCGCCCGCTCCGCATCGGCCAGCGTTTCCAGCGTCGTCTGCACCGATTTCATCCGGTCCGCACTGTTAAACATGGACACGCCCATAATGACCAGCACAAGCGCCATGCACGCGCCGGCCGCATACATCAGACTGCCGGGCTTCTTCTCTTTCCTGTGCCTCCCCCGTTTTCGAACCAGATCACGAAAGTCCTGTGCAGCTCTGTCCTCAACAGTTTCCGAAGGAAGCACCCCATTTTTTTTTCGACTGGCGATCATGTAGTTCTGCATACACGGATTCTTTTCATAATACGTGTAGCGCCCTCCGATCTCCATCAGGTCATTCATTTTATGTACAAAATACGTTTCATCCTTCTCCACCGGATCCCGCATAATCAGAACCGTATTCTTCTTCGGGAACGACTTCCGGTGCAGCTTCACAGCCGCCGCATCAGGCTTCAGCGGAACGCCCGGATGAACCACGAACCAGCCCAGCATCTCCCCGTCGTCAAAAAATTGCTTGCAGTCCTCATACGCATGCTTCCATGTATTGTCATCAATCACATAATCCGTACCGGACATCTTCAGATCATGCATCTGGATCGCACCGTATATATAAACATAATCCCCCGAATCCCCGGTCTGAATATCCCCTACAAGAAAAGCGCCCATCGGAATATTTCCGGCTTTCACACATTTCTCGCACAATTGACTGAAAAACGTATCTACATAGTCCTCGATATAGATCTTCGGACTGTCGCTCACATTACCGATCTGCCTGACATTTTTAGGTATCTGTCTCTCCATAACTGTATCCACCTTCCTGTTTTCAATGATTTCCCGGCGTCTTATAGAGGATAGCACAGAGGGAGAGCTGAATTTATCAGTTGGTGTCAGAAGAGTTCGACAAATTCACACAATTCTAAAAAGGGACAGGGTAAATTGTAATCGGGGACGTAGTAAAATTCAATTTTACTACGTCCCCGATTACAATTTAAAAACTATTCTGCAAACTTTTTTACTTTTTCATATATGCTGTCCGCATCCAGCCCGTACTTCTTTATCAGCTCCAGCGCCGGCCCGGACTCTCCGAACACGTCGTTGATGCCGATCTTCAGCACTTTTGTCGGTGCTTTTTCGGCAAGTACGTCGCACACCGCGCTTCCCAGTCCGCCGATAACAGAGTGTTCTTCCACGGTTACGACTTTACCGGTCTCCCGTGCGGCTTTTACAACCAGCTCTTCATCCAGCGGTTTGATGGTGTGAATGTTAATAACTTTTGCCTCGATCCCGTCCGCGGCAAGTTTTTCCGCTGCTTCCAGGCAGTTGCATACCGGCAGGCCCGTTGCGATGATGGTTACGTCTTTTCCTTCTCTTAAGACGATGCCTTTTCCGAATTCGAATTTGTAGTCCGGCCGGTCGTTGATCACCGGAACGGCCAGACGCCCGAACCGCATATATACCGGCCCGTCATATTCATAAGCCGCGCGCACCGCCGCCCTTGCCTCGATATCGTCCGCCGGACAGATCACGGCCATGCCCGGGATGGAGCGCATCAGTGCGATGTCTTCGTTGCACTGGTGGGTTGCCCCGTCTTCTCCGACGGAGATGCCGGCATGTGACGCTCCGATCTTGACGTTGAGATGGGGGTATCCGATGGAGTTTCTCACCTGTTCATAGGCGCGGCCCGCCGCGAACATGGCAAATGAGCTGGCGAAGGGAACCATTCCCGCCGCCGCCAGGCCTGCCGCAACGCCCATCATGTTGCCTTCTGCGATCCCGCAGTCGATGAAGCGCTCCGGATGTGCCTTTCCGAATACGCAGGTCTTGGTCGCCGCCGCAAGGTCGGCGTCGAGCACAACGATCTCTTTATGTTCGTTTCCGAGCTCGGCCAGCGTCTCGCCGTAGCTGTCTCTTGTTGCGATCTTCTTTACATCTGACATAACGCTTCACCTTCTTTCTCCAGATCCGCCATCGCGATCTTATACTCTTCATCATTCGGCGCCTTGCCGTGCCAGCCCGCCTGATTCTCCATGAAGGAAACGCCCTTGCCTTTCACCGTCTTCGCGATGATGGCCGTCGGGCAGCCTTTCACGGTTCTGGCCTCTTTAAATGCAGCCTCAATCTGATCGAAATCATTGCCGTCGATGTTAATCACATGGAAATTAAATGCCTCAAACTTTTTGTCGATCGGATACGGAGAGTTGACCTGATCAATAGCTCCGTCGATCTGGAGATTATTGTTGTCCACGATCACCACAAGGTTGTCCAGCTTTCTGTGTCCGGCCAGCATCGCCGCCTCCCACACCTGGCCCTCCTGGATCTCACCGTCCCCCAGAAGTGTATATACTCTGTAGTCCGCTCCGCTGATCTGTGCCGCGATCGCCATACCGACAGCCGCGGAAACGCCCTGTCCCAGCGAACCGGATGACATATCCACACCCGGAATGCTCTTCATATCCGGATGTCCCTGAAGATAGGAGCCTGTGTGACGGAGCGTCGTCAGATCCTCCTTCGGGAAGAAGCCCCGCTCCGCAAGCGCCGCATAAAGCCCCGGCGCCGTATGGCCTTTGGACAGAACGAACCGGTCCCGGTCCGCTTTCTTCGGATCCTGCGGATCGATATTGAGTTCCTCAAAATACAGATACGTAAAGATGTCCGCCGCCGACAACGAGCCGCCCGGATGTCCGGCCTTCGCACTGTGAACCGCCGTTATGATATCCTTCCGGACTTCGTTTGCCGTTTTCATCAACTTAAGCTTATCCATTCATTTCTCCTTTTAACTGAACATTTTCCAGTTTCCGAATCCCATTATATAGGTAATAACTCTTTCGGTCAACCTCCGAATTCGATTATATACGCGCTTATATCCACGCTGTACTTCTGCCGTCCGCCGCCCGGATGTCAGAGCTCGGTCCGGCCCTCCAGCGCCCGCAGAAGCGTCACCTCGTCAATGTATTCCAGATCTCCGCCCACGGGCACGCCGCTGGCGATCCGGCTCACTCTGATCCCGGCCGGTTTGATCAGTTTGCTGATATACATAGCCGTCGTCTCGCCCTCCAGGCTGGAATTGGTGGCGATGATCACCTCGTCCACATCCCCCTGGAGCCGCTCCATCAGTTCCTTCAGCCGGATGTCCCCCGGCCCGATCCCCAGCATCGGGGAGATGGCGCCGTGAAGCACATGATAGACGCCGTTATATTTCCCGGTTTTCTCATAGGCCGCCAGATCCCTCGGGGACTCCACCACCATGATCGTCCTGTGGTCCCGCTCCGGATTGCTGCAGATGGGACACACCTCCGCGTCCGTCAGCGTGCAGCACTCTTTGCAGTAGCGCACGTTCCTTCGCGCATCCACAATAGACCGGGCCAGCGACTCCGCCTGATCCTCGGGCATATTGATCACATGAAAAGCCAGCCGCTGCGCGGATTTGCTCCCGATTCCCGGAAGCCTTGAAAACTCCTCGATCAGCCGGCTGATCTCATGACTGTAATAATCCATTTCTCATACTCCTGACATTCTAAAAGGGGACGCATATTAAGCTGCCCCCTTTTTTATACCGTTTAAAATCCTCAGAACATCCCCGGGATGCCGCCGCCCAGACCGCCGGTCAGCTTTGACATCGCCGCGCCGCTCTCCTCGTCAACCTTGCGCATGGCTTCATTTACCGCCGCCACAATCAGATCCTGGAGCATCTCGATGTCGTCCGGATCCACCACTTCTTCCGCAAGCTTCACGCCGATAACCTCGCGCTTGCCGGACACGGTCACTTCCACCGCGCCGCCGCCCGCCGTCGCCGTAAACTCCTTTGACTCCAGCTCTTTCTGCTGCTCCTCCATCTGACGCTGCATACGCTGCGCCTGTTTCATAAGATTCGCCATATTCCCCGGCATGCCGCCGCCCGGAAATCCTCCGCGTTTTGCCATATCTAATCCTCCACTGTTATTTCCATATTTATATTCTGCCCGATATCCACAAATGTATCTTCGAAGCGCCGTCCTTCTTCCACATACCGGACTTCCAGTTCCACCCTGCGGCCGATGCGCGCTTCAATAAGCCCTTCCAGCTCTTTCACATGGTCCTCTCTTCCGACCACGTCCGCCGACAGTCTGTCCGGAAGCACGATCATCAGGCGGTTCTCTCCGCCCAGACTCAGGCGGGCCTTCTTCAGATAGCCTCTGAGGATCCCGGACGCCTCGCCGACGATGGTCCGGAAATTATTCACCGCTTCCTGTACATCCTCCGGCACCGCCGCCGGGATCACTTTGCGGATCATCTCTTCTTCATCCGTGCCGGGAGCCCCGTTTCCCGCACCGCCGGGCCGGTCGCCTCCGTGCGCGGACGAACCATCCTCTCCCTGCGGCCTGAAGGCAAATCCCTCTGCCTCTGCCTTATCCAGCTTCTCCTCCACCGCGCGGATCCGGTCCAGAATCGAATCCTGATCCGTCTCCATGGCCGGCGTACACAGTTTAATGAGCGCCACCTCCAGCAGCACCCGCTTCTGCGTGGCGAACTTCAGCTGGTTCGACAGTTCCGCGAAAATGCGGATATACCGGTAGAGCATATCCATCTCGATCATCTGCGACTCTTCCTGAAGCTGCCGCATATTTTCCGTGGATACGTCAAGAACATCCTCTATATTATCAGAAGTTTTTGCCAGAAGCAAGTTCCGGAGATACCACGTAAAATCCGCCGACAGCTGGGTCAGTTCCCGGCCCTGCATAATCAGATCATCCACGATGTCCAGCACGCCCGCCACATCCCGGTCAAGCACTTTCCGGAGCAGCCGGCTGAACACATCCGTGTCCACCGCCCCCAGCACTTCCAGCACATTATCGTAGGTCAGCCTCTGACCCAGATAAAATGCAATGCACTGATCCAGGATGCTAAGGGCGTCACGCATGGACCCGTCGGCCACTTTCGCGATATAGCGCAGCGCCTTCTCCTCCACGTCCACCTGCTCCACCGTCATCAGATCTTTCATCCGGTCTGTGATCGTCTCGATACTGATCCGCTTGAACTCATAATGCTGACACCTGGACTTGATCGTTACGGGGATCCGGTTCGCCTCCGTGGTCGCCAGGATGAAGATCACATACTCCGGAGGCTCCTCCAGCGTCTTCAGAAGCGCGTTGTGCGCGCCCGGGCTGAGCATATGCGCCTCGTCGATGATGTAGACCTTGTACTTCCCTTCCGTGGGCCGGTAGGTCACTTCCTCCCGGATCTCGCGGATATTGTCCACGCCGTTGTTGGACGCCGCGTCGATCTCGATCACATTCATGGACGTCCCCGCCGCGATGGATCTGCACATGGCGCACTCGCCGCAGGGGCTTCCGTTCACCGGATGCTCGCAGTTGACCGCCTTCGCAAATATTTTCGCCACGGTCGTCTTGCCGGTGCCCCGCGTCCCGCAGAACAGATACGCATGCCCGATCCGGTTCGCCCGGATCTGATTCTGTAAAGTTGTAATGATATGGTCCTGCCCCTTAACTTCCTCAAATTCTGTGGGCCGGAACTTTCTGTAAAGCGCCGTATACGACATTATTCGTCTCCAAAGCTGATGCCGGTCAGTCTTGCCTCTTTGATGAGGCCGCACTTCGGATCGACCATTTTCAGTTTTCCTGCCACTTCCTCCAGCGGCACCTTCGTCGTCTCACCGTTCTTCATCGCCACCATGTATCCGTACTTCTCCGCCAGGATCAGCTCCGCCGCCTTCGCGCCCACTCTCGTGGCAAATACACGGTCGTAGGGACACGGGGAACCGCCTCTCTGAGTGTGGCCCGGAACTGTGATGCGGACTTCCTTGCCGGTCTCTTTCTGGATCTGCTCCGCCAGCTCGTAAGCGATGGACGGATATTTCCGCTTCGCCAGCTTCTCTTTATACTCTTTCTTGGACAGCTTCGCGTCCTTCTTCGAGATGGCGCCCTCCGCCACCGCCAGGATGGTGAACGGCTTGCCGGCGTTGCTGCGGCCTTCGATCACTTTCTTAATGGACTTGATGTCATAGGGGATCTCCGGCAGGAGGATGATGTCCGCGCCGCCTGCGATGCCCGCGTGGAGCGTCACATGTCCCACCTTATGTCCCATAACCTCGATGATAAACACACGGCTGTGTGATGTTGCGGTCGTGTGGATCCGGTCAATGGTGTCCGTGGCCACGTCCACCGCGCTCTGGAATCCGAAAGTCATATCCGTTCCCCAGAGGTCGTTGTCGATAGTCTTCGGAAGTGTGATGACATTCAGCCCTTCCTCCCGGAGCAGGTTCGCCGTCTTGTGCGTTCCGTTTCCGCCCAGGATCACCAGACAGTTCAGGTTCAGCTTATGGTATGTATGCTTCATCGCCTCAACCTTGTCAAGCCCGTCCTTGTCCGGCACGCGCATCAGCTTGAACGGCTGCCTGGACGTACCCAGTATCGTACCGCCCCGTGTCAGGATCCCTGAGAAATCCTTGGATGTGAGCATGCTGAAGTCCGCATAGATCAGACCTTTGTACCCGTCCTTGAATCCGTAGATCTCCACGTCGCTTCTCTTTGAACAGATCCCTTTCACGACGCCGCGCATCGCCGCATTCAGCGCCTGGCAGTCACCGCCGCTTGTCAACATTCCGATTCTTAACATAGTCCGTTTCCTCCTTACTGTCTCTGCCGGCATATGCTTCTTCCGGTCCGGATCCCCGTCCGGAAAAAAATAAGCAGCCGGGGTTGTCTCGACTGCCTATTATTATACCCTATTTGCTGATTCCATTCAACAGGATTGAAACCTTAAACAGGGATCCGGTGTATTCGATCTTCGGGATCCCGTTATATTTTTTACATACGTCCAGCACGGATGTAATGCCGATCCCCTTCCGCATCTCCGCTTTCGATGAGAGAAATCTTCCGTCTTCTCTGCGCACGGTCCCCTCATAGGAATTCTCCACCATGACGATCAGTACATCGCCGGTCTGATGGAGCCGGATCTTGATGAACCGCTCTCCCCTCTTCTGCCTCATGCACGCCTCGTAGGCATTTTCCAGAAGATTGCCGAGGATGATGCAGATGTCCGTATCGCTGACCGGGAGATGCTTATCCGTCTCCACATGGAGTTCTGTCCGGATCCCCTCATCCTCCGCATTGCCTTTATAATACCCGAGCAGCGCGTCCACCACCGGATTGCCGCTCCACACGCCCGGATCCCTCTGATCCATAAAGGCAATGCATTTCTCCAGATAGCTGAGGATGTCCCTGCATTTCCCGTCCTGCGCATAGGCTTTGATCGCCAGGAGATGATGCCGCATGTCGTGGCGGAGTTTTGATGTTTCACTGATATGCGCCTGCAGGTTCTCCAGCTGCTTCTGCTGGGCGTTGATCTGAGTCTCCGAGATGTGGAGCCCCTCCTGAAGTTGGGCGTTCTGACTCTGGCCGAGCAGCGCCAGCGTGAGGATCACGTATGCGCCGAACGTGAGCAGCACCCACATATACGGCACGAACAGGAACTTCTCCCCCGGGAAATCACTGATCACGGTGAATCCCGGCTGCATGAAGAACGCGTACATCGTATTCACCATGAACGGGATGAGCCAGGTATAGGACCAGGACTTCAGGAATCCGCTGCAGTCAAGTGCCGGCCGCACCAGTTTCCTGTAAAAAAGCATAATCAGCGGGAAGGTGACCGCCGTAACCAACAGCACCGGCCAGACCGGGAAGCCCAGATAAGTCTCCGGCAGATCATCCGACACGAGATAATAAAGGGACGTTGCCAGCAGCGCGATATCATCCGCATAACATTTGACAACGCCTGAGATAAACAGGCACTGTCCCAGATTGTAATCCAGCACGATATAAGGGATAAAAAAGCACCCGAACGCCGTGACAACCGTAATAAAGGGCTGGACATAACTGTCCGGCCCGAATATTACATATCCCATGCTGCCGCCGACCGCTACTGCCGCAAATGCTGCAATGGCTGCGACCAGCCGGCCCCAGACGGGTTTCATGATCTTATCTTTAAATGTCCAGTAAAGTATGATAACAACGGTCACGACATAGGCTGCCGCGATAACGAAAAAACTTGGTGTGATATTCATTCCTCTGCTCTCCGGCTCACGTACTCAAACATATAGTTTGCATACGCCTGGGTCACTTCGTGATGCATCGCCCTTGAGATCGGAATGCGCTTGCCGTCCGTCAGGACGAAGTCGCGGTCGCCCACCGAGACGATGTAGTCCATGTTCACCATGCAGTTCCGGTAGCACCAGAGGAACTGGCTGTACGGCTCCAGAGACGGGGCAAATTTATCGAAAGGCATATAGGAGCGGACCACATTTGACGTCGTATGCACCTGTATGTAATGGTTGTGGTAATCTACATACATAATATCAGTGATCAGGATCCTTGTAAACTGCCGGCCTTCCTTCAGCTCGATGTAGTGAAGAAATTTGTCATACACTTCCTCGAACCGGTCCATCGCTCCGACAAAATCCTCGTATGTATACGGCTTCACAAGATAATCAAGCGCTCTCACTTTAAATGCCTCCACGGCGTGATCCCTGCTGGCCGTCGTGAAGATGATCTGACAGTTCTGCCACTGATCGCGGACGTAGCGGGCCACACGGTCGCCGCCGACCCGGTTCATGAAAATATCAAGAAATACGAGATCATATTTCTTGTCTTTAATGGCATAGAGAAATTTCTGTTCGTTGTCGAACTGGTCGATCTGCATGTGCACTTTATGTTCCGTACAGTATCTGGAAATGTTGTCGTACAGGTACTGCAGGTCATCTTTTGAGTCGTCTACGATAGCCGCGCGCATACTTTACCTCCTTATCATTTGCATTCTCTATCTTAATTATTCTACCCCATTCGACCGTACAAACCAATGGAAATCGTAGTAAATTTAATATAAATATGGTAAAATACCGCACTTTATTATAACGACTGTATATTTTTTATGATCGGACAGGGGGAAGTTCCTTCCCCCTGTCCAATCCACGCGATACCGCGGCAGCTCACGGCACAGCCGTTCGCTGTCCGTTGCCCGGAAAATGTCCGCTCATGCAAGCATGGCGTCCGCTTGCCGGGTTTATCGCGCAAAAATACGGCGCCCCGGCAGGATCATCCGCCGGAAGCACCGTATTATTTCACAATTCCACTATATCGTTTTATGCGCTCTGCAGCCGAACGGTCCCGCCGCAGATCCCGGTTCCTACAGTCTCCTGAGGAGCGCCTCCCTCTGTTCCTCATATCCCGGTTTTCCGAGAAGTGCGAACATGTTCTTCTTGTAACTCTCAACGCCCGGCTGGTTGAACGGATTAACGCCGAGTAAGTATCCGCTCACGCCGCACGCGAACTCGAAGAAGTAGAACAGTTCGCCGAGGTAGAATTCATTCTGCTCCGGGATCTTCACCATCAGGTTCGGAACATTTCCGTCCGTGTGGGCGAGGATCGTACCGTTCATCGCGCTCTTGTTGATAAAGTCTACATTCCTGCCTGCCAGATAGTTCAGTCCGTCCAGATCCACCGGCTCTTCGTTGATGATGATCTCTTCCCTGGACTTCTCTACATTGAGAACGGTCTCGAACAGGACCCTGTTGCCGTCCTGGATGAACTGTCCCATGGAGTGCAGGTCTGTGGTCAGGTCTACGGATGCCGGGAAGATGCCCTTCTGGTCCTTGCCCTCGCTCTCGCCGTAGAGCTGTTTCCACCACTCGGATACATAGTGCAGGCTCGGCTCATAGTTTGCCAGAACCTCAATGGTCTTGCCCTTGCGGAGAAGGATATTTCTCACTGCCGCATATTTCATGGCGTCGTTGTCCTCGAATGCATTCTCGAGTGCCGCCTTTCTTCCTGCCGCCGCGCCTTCCATCAGCTTGTCGATGTCCGCGCCGCTCACCGCGATCGGAAGCAGGCCTACCGCCGTCAGTACGGAGAAACGTCCGCCTACGTCATCCGGTACAACGAAGGTCTCATAACCTTCCTCTGTCGCCAGATTCTTGAGGGCTCCCTTCGCGCGGTCTGTCGTTGCATAGATTCTCTTTGCAGCTTCCGCTTTGCCGTATTTCTTCTCCAGGATCTCCTTGAATACGCGGAATGCGATCGCAGGCTCTGTCGTTGTGCCGGACTTGGAGATCATGTTGATCGAGAAATCCCGGTCGCCGACAACGTCCATCAGATCTTTGATATAAGTGCTGCTGATGCTGTTTCCCACATAGTAGATCTCCGGAGACTTGCGTACTTCCTTTGAAACCACATTTGCAAATGAATGTCCCAGGAACTCGATGGCCGCCCTTGCGCCGAGATAGGATCCGCCGATGCCGATCACCAGAAGGACTTCGGAGTCCTCGCGGATCTTCGCCGCCGCTTTCTTGATGCGGTCAAACTCTTCTTTGTCATAATCAACCGGGAGATCGATCCATCCCAGGAAATCATTTCCCGCCCCCGTCTTCGCCACGAGTTTGTCCTTCGCCTGCGCTGCGAGCTCGCTCATATACTCCATCTCATGCTCCTGAATGAAACTGCATGCCTTTGAATAATCAAATGTCACCTTGCTCATTGTTATCCTTCCTCTCTGATATTTTTGGATATCACTGTAATCATTTGAATCCCGGCCTCTGCGGACACATCCGCCGCCGATACTCTATGCACATTTTAGCAAATCTGCGGGGCTTATTCAAGGTTGTTTCTGTAAAACCGTCAGGCTAAAAACTCTTCAAGGATCTGGCGGATCGCCTCCTCTCTGAGCGGCGCGCGCTCGCCTGTTCCTTTCTCCTGCGGCTCCTGTTCTCTGGGCTCGCCTTCAATGTTGATGGGCAGTTCTTTCTCCTCCGGATCCTCCCCGGACCTGGCTGCCCTGACGCTCCGTGCCGCCCGCTTCTCCGCAGGCGGCTCCGCCTTTTCCCCTTTCCGGCGCCCGGTCCCGGTCTCCGGCGTCTTCGCATTTCTCGCCGTGTTCTCCGCGGCGATCACATCGATGGTCTCCCGCTCCCTTATCCCGTGCCTGCGAAGCTGGACTGTACAGATGTTTTCCAGATAGTCCGTCATATACATCTTCAGGGCACGGATCTTATAGGGCTCGTCCGTCAGCCGCATGACCATGGACAGCAGCACCACCTCCGCCGCCCCGGCCGCGATATATTGATAAACGGATTCGCTGAATCCGGAAGAAAAGTAAAGTACCGACGCCCCAAGCGCCGCCAGGATGCCGGCAAACCATACCGTCAGGATCTCGATCTGCCGCCACGTATGTATGCGGAACAGAAATCCCCGGTATTCATAAATATATTTTTCCACAAACGCATCCGTGTTTTCCACCGAATCGCGGATCATGCATGCGTGTTCGTACTTTGACCTTACGAGTTTTATCAGCCGGTGTGTGCTCTTCGGCATATTCCCGGCCTCTCTTACGAGCCGGTTCAGGGTGAGCTGGTTCACGATCTTTGCCAGTATCCCGAGTATGCCGGCCGCCGCCATCAGATATGTGATAACGCCGGTGTCTGCTGCCAATCCTTCTAACATAGTTGACCCTCCTGTTTAATTATTCTCTCACAATCTCCCCTGTCACACTGACGGTTCCTGTTGTGTCTGGGGTCATTATAGTCTATCCCGGCGCGCTTGTCCGCATAAACCGTTCTGCACATTTCTACACATACCTGCCGGATGCGCCGCCGCGCCGCCGCGAAGGACGGCGACCCTCCCCGTCCGCGCCGGAATGCCGTCACATCGGCCCGGAAAATGTCACACGAAAATTGAACTTTCCGGGAGAAACTGCTATAATGCATATTGATCCGGCCGGACGAAGCAAACGACGGCAGACCGGATCAAAAACAAACCTGAATTATATGGAGGATGAAACACAATGGAATATACACCGAAGGGCGTCTGCTCACAGCAGATCCATTTTGACATTGTAGATCACAAAGTAAGAAATGTCTCCTTCCGCGGAGGCTGCAACGGCAACCTGCAGGGCATCTCCCGCCTCATCGATGGAATGGATGTGGACGAGGCCATCCGGAGACTGGATGGGATCCGCTGCGGATTCAAGACAACGTCATGTCCCGATCAGCTCGCGAAAGCCTTAAAAGAGGCGGCCGGAGAATAACGGCCGCCATAAATTAAGCCCTGAGAGCAGCCGCCTTATGTATGCCGATATAAAAGTGGTGTTTCCGGAACAGGTTTCTCAAATACTTTCTTTATTTTTTATTTGATTAATAGTTTCCGTGGCACGCATCGGCGGCTGCTCTCAGGGCTTAATCTTTATTCAGTTTTATTTAACAGGCCAGGTTCCTAAATCGGCGGAAGGTAGATTCCGTTGGTGACAGATGCTGTTTCTTCGTACGGGTACTGGTCTCCAGCAATGTGGATTGCACGAACCCGGTAGTAATATCCCGGTTCCACAACAACCGCTGCATCCGTGGCCATATAGTAGTCATCATGATCTTCCTCATACCAGTAATAAACCTGTCCCCAGGCGTCTTTCTCTGCATTGTATCGATCTACATAGACGATAGTCTGCATATAATTCACAACCTGCGTTGCTGTTGTGGAGGCATACGCATAAATTCTAGTTAACCCAGCCTTCGAAATCGTACAGGATCCCCGCATCAGGTACTCGCCTCTCGCTCCATTCGGAACGGATGAACCCGTGGAACTGTCCTCATCCGTAAGGTAAGATCCGTCAACACATTTTACATCCGGATCAACTGTCTGGGCATTTGCCACTCCAGCCAGCATCGTGCATAAGAGGGCAACACTGCACAGCATCGATAAAATACGTTTTCCCATCTTCTGTTCTTCCTTTTTAATTTCTATATGTTTATCAAAGTCTCTATATATATAAACAGATGAATCACAAAAAACTTACGCGTTTTAATCATAAAACCGCAATTTTTGTATTATTTGGTCAAATTCTTCCTTTTCCATAAGTCCGACCAGCTGATACTGCGCATTATGATATTCAAATTCCGCGGTAAAACGATGAAAATCTTGATTCACAACTGAATACTCCTGTATGACAACATCTATTTGCTTTTCAGTTGTTATTTTATATTCATTAACCAGTTTATCAGACTCTGTATATCCGTGTGAAGAATCAGCATCATTCATATACATACTGTACTGAATTGTCTGTCCCTTATAATCATAAAGTAATTCTGCACTTCCCAATTCCGTATTCACTTCATACCGCTTCAGATGCATTTCTTCTGGTATGTATCCAAAATGCACCGGCGATATTCCCGTCTCTTTATTTATTTCTTTAAATATATATATTTCATCCAGGTCATCTGTTGTCTGTGCATCCATATTCTCCACATCAATATTTGTTAAACTATCCTCTCCAGTGATCCTCTCCATCAACACCTTCAGATACGACTTGCTCCCCGTTCCGGTTATCACGCTCCCGCATATGAGTACGAGCACAGCAGCAACCGCCAGAAGGATCCGGCGTTTCTTCCTGCTGCGGTGTACGGTCTTCTTAAACCGTTTATCATATTCATAATCCTGGATCTTGTTGAACAGGGCGGTCTCCGCCTCTTCGGACACGGTCAGGTCATCCAGATCCCGGCGTTTCCCGACTTCTTCCTCGATTTTCTCTGCCTCTCTGTCCAGTTCTTCTTTCAGTGATAACTTCTTAAGTTCTTTCATTCTCCGCACCTTTTCTACAGTATCTTTTCCTTGACTTTTCATCAAATAAGGTTAAGATGAAATTAGTTTTAATACGATTATTTCCGGAGGATACTTATCTTATGAAACGAATTATTTTAACCGGCGGCGGTACCGCCGGACATGTAACTCCCAATATCGCCCTGCTCCCCAGGCTGTCGGAGCTTGGCTATGATATCCAGTATATCGGTTCTTACAACGGCATTGAAAAGGACCTGATCGAACCTTTCGGCATTCCCTATCATGGCATCTCGTCCGGCAAGCTGCGCCGCTACTTAAGCGCCCGGAATCTGACGGACCCGTTCCGCGTTCTGAAGGGATTCAGTGAAGCGCGGAAGCTCATTAAGGAACTGAAGCCGGATGTAATCTTTTCCAAAGGCGGCTTCGTATCCGTTCCCGTCGTTCTCGCCGGAAAGCGCTCCAAAGTGCCGGTGATCATCCACGAGTCGGACATGACGCCGGGCCTGGCAAATAAGATCGCCATCCCGTCCGCCACAAAGGTGTGCTGCAATTTCCCGGAGACGCTGGAATACCTTCCGAAGGATAAGGCGGTTCTCACCGGCTCCCCAATCCGTCAGGAGCTGCTCTCCGGCAACAAGATCGCGGCCCTTGACCTGTGCGGATTCACCGCCGACAAACCGGTCATCCTGGTGATCGGCGGAAGCCTCGGCTCTGTGGTCGTCAATAACGCCGTGCGCAAGAGCCTGCCGAAGCTTCTGGAGCATTTCCAGGTCATCCATCTCTGCGGCAGGGACAAAACGGACGAGTCGCTCAACGACACCGAAGGCTACTGCCAGTTCGAATATGTCAAAGACGAACTGCGCGATATCTTCGCACTTGCGGATCTGGTGATCTCCCGTGCGGGCGCCAACGCCATCTGCGAACTGCTTGCCCTTCGCAAGCCGAATCTCCTGATCCCGCTCTCGGCAAAAGCCAGCCGCGGCGACCAGATCCTGAATGCGCGTTCTTTTGAACGTCAGGGATTCAGCATGGTCATTGAAGAGGAGGCGCTCACTCCCGAGTCTCTCCTTGAGGCTGTTCAGCAGCTCTATGAGAACCGCGGAACATATATTGACGCCATGCGTGATTCAGACCAGCAGGACTCCATCGACACGATCATTTCTCTGATTGAGGAGGCCGCCGCCCGGTAGCGGAACGGTTTTCACGGATCAGTACTCACACCGATAATACTTGCAGGCATCCGGATATTTCCCTGATGCCTGCTTTTTCGTCGTCTCAATCCATCTCTTTATATTCTGTATCGTATATTTTCCGGATCCAGTTCTTCGCTCTGGTCAGCATCGTCTGAAATGCCCCGAGCTTCATACCCATCATATCCGCCGCATCCTTCTGCGGAACGTCCATGTAATAGACCAGGATGATCGCCTCGTACCACCGGGCGTTCTTCTTCCGAACGCCTTCCATGATCTTCCTGTGCAGCCGTCTCTTTTCCAGCTTCGCCTCAGCCTCTTCGATCTCCTCTTCCACACTTCTGGTCCTCGGTTCCTCAATCTCACGCTCTTCATTGTCCAATTCCAGAACTTCATGACTCTTCTTCATCCGGTAATTGATCGCCGCATTCCTGGCTGTGATCTTCAGCCACCCGCGAATGTTGCCGTTCTTAAGCCGTTCAAAATCCTGATACAGTTTCAGAAATGTCTCCTGCATTATGTCTTGCGCCGCATCGTAATCATCACCTGAATAATCATATGCCACTTTCAGGACGAGATTCTTATATTTGTCATAAATCTCGTTAAATTCACGATTACCTGTAAACATAATTCTTCCGGCCTATTTCATCTTCTCAAGTATTTCGTTCTTCACTTCATCCGTGAGTTCTCCTGTCTTCCATCCAAGTCCTACATTGTCGCCTTCATATCTGGGGATCAGATGCATATGAAAATGAAATACCGTCTGTCCTGCACAGGGTTCATTATTCTGCACTACATTGTATCCGTCACACCCGAGCACATCCGTCAGTTTCTTTACCATCTTTTTCGCGAGGAGCGCGGCCTTCGCAAGCGTCTCATCGTCGATATCATACAGATTCCTGTAATGTTCTTTCGGAAGGATGAGGGCGTGTCCTTTTGACGCCGGCCCCAGATCCAGGATCACCCGGAAGTCATCATCCTCATAAAGCGTGGCGGACGGGATCTCCCCTGCCGCGATCTTACAGAATATGCAATTCTCGTCTCTCATGTTCATTCCTCTTTTCACAGATTATTTCTGAATAGAAGTATAAACTATTTTCCGTGAAATGAGAAGATGTGTTGTCGAAATGTGTCCAATGGATTTGGTTGAACCCGGTTTCAGACCATGCTAGACTTGATTCAGAATAATCGTCATAGCCAGAACGGGGGAATATTGATGTTTGAACATATAGACATCCGTCAGATGAATCGGTTAATGAAGGAAAACCGTGATGCACGGAAAATCATCGCTCAGCTTCTCGAAAATCACCGGACCGAAGTCTCCATGATCGCCCATGAGATCCGCAATCCGCTGACCCTGGTGTCCTCTTCACTCCAGGTCATGGAAGCGCAGCACCCGGAAGTTCAGGATTTCTTCAACTGGGAACAGACGAAAGAGGATGTACAGTTTATGTGCCGCCTCCTCGATGATCTGTCGTCCTTTAATAACAGCCGGACACTCCATTACTCTGTCTTCCCGGCCGGAAAGCTGATTCGGAATATTGCGGTTTCCTTCGCCATGTCGCTGGAGGCCGCCGGTTCTGAAACCGAATTCACTTCCAGGGTCATGCCGGACATGGGTGACTTCACCGGCGATAAGGTCAAACTGGAGCAGCTCGTCCTGAATCTCCTTCAGAATGCCCGGGACGCTGTCGCAGGCACCGGAACCATTTTCCTGTCCGCCGCCCGGGACAGGGACAGCCTCGTCATAACCTGCCGGGATACCGGCTGCGGCATTCCGGCCGACCGGATTGATACGATCTTCGAGCCCTTTGTCACATATAAAGAAAACGGAACCGGCCTGGGCCTGTCTGCCGTCCGGCAGATCGCGGAAGCGCACGGCGGCACGGTCTCTGTCACGTCCGTCCCGGGAAAGGAAACCGTCTTTACCGTATGTCTTCCGGCCTGATGCAGGTTTCCTGTCCGGCCCCGCCGCACCTTCCCTTTCTGTACAGGAGCAGCGCCAAAAGGAACCCGGAAATCAGACCGCCGATATGCGCGTAATTGTCGACGCCGCTGCTGGAAAGTCCGAAGTAAAGACTGAGCGCCACCATAACCAGCATGCCGCGTCCGGACAGACGGCCCAGTCTCCCGTGGTTGGCGATGACCACCCACAGAAGCGCACCCATCAGTCCAAAGATGGCTCCGGACGCGCCGGCGGATACGGTGTGATCCTGCGCGGCGCCGTGGAAGATCAGTGAAACAATATTTCCGGAAAGTCCGCTGCCAAAATAGATCAGCAGAAACCGGATCCGCCCGGTCTGCTGCTCCAGATGCCAGCCCAGCGCGCCGAGAATGACCATGTTATTGAGCAGATGCTCGATCCCGAAATGCAGGAACAGACAGGTAAACAATCTGTAAAACTCGTGGTCATGCGTCACAAGATAGCCGTACATCGCGCCATGGCGCATCATAAACACCGCATCTTCTGTGTCCCCGAACAGCGACAGAATAAAGAATACCGCCACGTTGACGGCGATCAGGGCGATCGTGCATACCGCTTCCGGTCTCTGCTTCATGCTTCCATACCTCCGGCTGTAGCGGACCCGGGACGTTTCCCGGATCCGGAATCATTTTTATAATCATTTATTATAGAATACGCCGGTTGTTCTGTCTATACGCCTCAGGCATCCATTTCCGCAATCACCTCAATCATCCATTTCCGTGATCATATCCTCCCAGTCGCCCCAGCGTCCGGTCCGGAACCGGGATACCGCCCGTTCTATGAACCCTTTTTTCTCGGGTGCTTCCGGCAGGACGGGCTGCTCTGCCGGATGCCTGTCCGTCTCTGTTTTCTCCCGTTCTCTTCTGTAGTTCTTTTTCTCCCGCAGCGCCGACTCGCGCCGGTACTGCCGCTCCTCCTCCCTGCACTCTGCAAGGATCTGACGGAGTTCATAACTTTCCTTCATGGTTTCCTTATGGAGCCTGTACACCAGAAAGATTCCTTCTGTATCATGATAATCCAGCCGCCCGACAAAGTATTCCGTCAGTGTATGAAACGATCTGCACAGGGGCACCCGGCAGGTCTCTTCCGCTGCAGGCAGATAACAGAACTGATATTTCCCGCCGTGAGTGTAGATCATCTCCGGTGTCAGGATCAGACCGTCCGGACTGAGCATACAGGCCTGAAGCGCTTCCGTCGTCTGCAGCAGCGCATCAAGCAGACTGTGGACGTCCTCTTTTTTCATTTCACCGGTCTCATATTTTTTCCCTATACTGATGCCGCTGCGGATCCGGTACGTGTACCGGCTGCTACCGTCCCGGCCGCTCCCTTTTACCGGCGCCAGCCCCGGGATCTCATTGGCCCGGAGCATCCTCATCTGATAATTGTCCTCATAGGGTACAGGCAGATCGATATGGATATCTGTATATTCCCAACTGTTTTCATATGTAATCTTCACTTATCCTACCTCTGCTGTCATTCTGAGTTTCTCTTCCGGCCGGACGATCCGGGCCTTCTGGCAAACGGACAGCTCCATAATGCTTCTCCGGGCCGAGGCTTCAACCCGGATCTCCCGGTCCGTCTCCGATACGTCCACAGACAGACCGGTCATCCAGATCAATCTGCCGTCCGTCCGCTCCCTGAAAAATCCTTCCAGATCGTACTCCGCCCCTTCCCGCCGGACCGCCTGGGCTCCGAGAACCGCCGTCTCGGAGGCGGCGGCATTCAGAACCGCTTTATCGTGATAATAAAACACGGCGTGGACAATTAATACAAACAGCCCGAGAAACAGCGGGATAATATAAGACATCTCAATCACCGTGCTGCCTTTGAGGAGAACCTTCCCGTTTGTGGTCTTTCCTGTCGTTTTTTCAATATATTCCAAGTATCATCCCTCCCGTATAGGCGATCATCAGAAACGGTACAAACGGAAAAGCCGTCTTCCGGCTGAACCGTTTTCTCACCAGCATGATCCCGGAGAAAGCGGCCGCCAGCAGAAATGCGGCCATCAGGACCGACAGGATATCCCAGAATCCAAGAAATCCGCCCATGATCAGGATCAGCAGACTGTCCCCGTATCCGAAGGATTCTCCGGTCACCCGGCTTGCCAGAAGAAACACAAGGCCGACCCCGCTCCCGGTGATCCGCAGCAGCGGATGAAGATCCCTGCCGAAGAACCATCCGGCAATCACCAGGAGAAAACCGGACAGGAGAAACAGCAGATTAAGCCGCTTATGCCGGATATCCATCACGGTAAGAACCCCCAGATACCCCGCAAAGACCACCTTGCATATAAGCCAGCCGTGGTCCGCTGTTATTTTCAAAACCGTATCTATCCTGAACATCTGCTGCATCCTCCCATTCCCGCAACCTCCGACCGCTTCACCGCATGAACCGTCCGCTTCAGTCCGCTGCAGCTCAGTGAATTGTGATATTTTGTTCCGTCTTCCGTAATGTAGACGCCGGTCATCGCCTCTCCGACAACGCATTTGTCACACGCATGATACCGGCTTCCCCACACATTGCGCATAAAATCCAGCTCATCCGCCGGAACGAACCGGATGGTAAGCTGAAGGTGCGTACAATACGGATCTTCATGATAGACCGCCCGGTTGTCCGTCACATAGACGATCGCCGGATCTTCCCCGTCTTCCTGCCTGCCGGTCCTGCTGCCCGTCCACGCGCTGAGCGTAAATGTCTCTTTCTGCTTTGCCGACGGACTGCCAAACAGCGGCAGAGGCAGCTGCACATCATATTCCACAGTGATCTCCATATCGCCGGTAACCGGGGAGATATAGGATTTCCAGCAGGATATCCCGGAACTTCCGCCCCGGATTATGCTGCGCCCGATCCGGTCCCCGCCGATCAGCTCTACAATATCCGATTTCAGCCGGATCGTATTAAGCACCGGAATGACCGCCGTATCTTCCGCCGCGCTTTTGGCGGCGCTGACCGACGCGTTCTGGATGCTGATCCGGATGCTTCTGACCTCGATCATCCAGATCAGGCACACCGCCGCCAGCAGAAACAGCGGGATCCCGATCGACGCCTCCACAGTCACGCTTCCCCGTCTTGTCCCCGGTGCAGATACCCTTTCATTAAACAGTAGGGATTTGCTCTTATATGTGTATCGTTTCATCGCAGTCAATGTTCCTTTCATTTATGATGATAAAAATAAAAGTAAACGTGTGGTACGCCCGCATGAGGGAATGCGGTAGAAGATGAAAGGGTACCTGCACCGGGGACAAGCTTCTGCTCCTTACCGGTAGCCGAAATATGCCGGAAATGTATAGGTGATCCCGCCTGCGATCCCGGCCTCGTTCATCAGTTCCAGCTTCGTAATACACTGATCCGCCCGGATATTCCCCAGCGCATGTTCCACGGACAGATTTTCTTCCACCCGGTCCAGCGTCCGCATGGTGACATCCTCCGTGTTTCTGAGAAACAGAAACATCCTGAGATAATCTTCATAGGAAATCCCGCCCTCCGTATCTGTATCTGACAGCCGTTTCGCACTGCTTCCGATGGTCAACAGAGATGATAAAGGCATCCGCCAGCTCTCCGCCGTTTTAACGAGAGGCGCACGCCTGCCGGACAGAAGGATCTGAAGATCCACCACGCTCTCTCCGGCCGCCCAGGCAAACAGCAGGAGCTGACTGACGATCTCCACCGCTTCCGGGATCAGCAGGATCGTGGAAATAACAGTAGCAAGCGTCATCGTTTCTCCCTGTTTCGCGGAATCCGTCATAAGATACATGTAATTCAGCGCCATCCGGATAAAGAAGATCTTCAGAAGCACCGCCTCCAGGTTTTCCCGGTCTGAGGATTTTCCCTCCAGGATATACTCCGTCTCGTAAGCCAGGCTCCGGGCCGGCGTCTCATTTTCTCCGGCAGATTCTTCCCCGCTGTCCATGGCGGCATTGGTAAAGTTCATAAGAACATATTCATTAAACAGAAGACGCTCCTCCAACCCGTCCATCCCCTGCCGCTGCGGAAGGGTTCCGTATCCGATCCTTAAACTGCGGGCCGACGCCTGCTCCGCCGGACGGATCTCCCGGCCGGACAGCGTCATCTCCTCCGGCATCACCAGTGAAAGCACGCCGGACTTATCAAGCACTTCCAGACAGGTAAAAGGATCGCCGCCGGCCTCCTGCTGAAGCTGTTCTTCGCCGTCCCCTTTGACCGCCCGGATGTCCGCCGCAAGATCCGCCTCCTTCTGCTCCATCTGTTCCCCCTGAATCTCCGTCTCTTCCCACTGCTGTGTCAGGCCGGTAAACTTCCGGACCAGAGAGATCCCGTACTTTGCCTCCATAGATTCCAGCACCTGCTCCCGGAATTCCATCCCGCTGTTATCCGTCAGATACCGGATGCCCGTGATCTCATGACGGATCTGCGTACTTCCGTAATAATGCAGCCGGGCAGTCAGCTGTTCTTCACTGAATGTGCCGCTTCCGTAGCTTCCGTCCAGCGCAAACACATGATAATCTTCAAAAAGTTCTGACTGATACCCGCCGAACAGAGAGAACAGCGCCCGGTCTGCTGTCAGCCGGCTCATGCTTTTGGACGTCTGGATCACGGACACTTCAAGCATTCCCAGTACAAAAGATACAAGCAGAACAAATACCATGCTCAGAAAGGCCGTGATCTCCGCCTTCTTCATGTTCAGATCCCCGAACTTTCCGATATGATCTTGTCGAATATGGTATTGATCAGATTAATGAGCTGATTCTTGAATATCAGAAGCAGGGCGATCACGATCACCAGGATCAGCACCAGCTCGATCACCGTGATTCCGGACAGACTTCTCCTGCACAGGTCTGTAATCCACCTTTCTCTGACCGCTCTCGCCTTCATTCTCATATGCATTGCCACTTTCTTCATACCGTCTCCTCCTTTTTGTAAACTTATATCTGTATGGAAAAGAATGCCGGAACAACAACAATGATAAGTACGATGATCAGCATCATAAACATCGGGATCATCAGTTTCGTCCCAGCCTCTTCTCCAAGCTTTTTTGCCAGTTTCTTCCGGTCTTCAAAGGCCTCGGAAGCTTCCCGCTCCAGAATATCCGTAAGACCGGCGGCCCCTTTTCTCAGGTTCTGCGACAGCATCATTCCGAACCGCCGGTAAGCCGGTTCCCCGCACCGCACGCCAAAAGATTCATAACATTCTCCTTCCGGAAGTCCGCCCCGGATCTGATACATGGCTGCCGTCATCTCATCGTAGGCCTTCCTGCATCTGCCGGTTTCTTTTGCTGCCTGATAGTCCTCCACAATCCGGAACCAGGCTTTCCGCACCGTCATCCCCGCACGGATGTAAAGATTAAATTTATTAATAATGCCCGGGTAGTCAATCTGCATCTGTCTTAAGTCCTGTTTTTCTTTCTCTTTTCGTTTCTGCCGGTCTGATACAATAAGCATTCCGGATGCCCCGAGCCCCAGGACAAGGATTCCGAACGCGCGGGGATCCGCCTCTTTCGTCCACTGCAGCTTCTCCCCGCCGGCACGGTCCGGCAGGATCATATATTCTTCATCCCGGGTCTCCTCATCCGCCTTCCCGGCCTCTTCACGGATCGCCCTCAGCAGGCGCTCCTTCTCTCCGTAAACCGGCGGTAATACACGGACGCCGAATTCACACGTCTGCTGGCTTCCCTCATATGTGAGGATGGCTTTGAGATGCACCACTATGCCCTCCGCCGGCAGTTCTTCCGCAATAATATTTCCCTGGAGATCTATCACATCATACCGGTCCATCTCCCAGGATACCCGGAGCCCGGTCCCCGGCACTTCCGTGATCAGACAAAGCGCCGTACGCACTTCATCCGTGCTGCTGTTTCCGTTCAGGATCAGATCCGGCAGGCTTTCTTCCGCCCGGGCAAAAACGTCCTTCAGCTCCTCCTCCGAGTAGGTCTGCCCGGAGATCCGGATCTCCACTTCCTCTTCCATCTCTCCGGCCTTCACATGAAGCTCCCGCACCGTATCTTCCCCTGCCCCGCCCCGTTCGATCACTGTCTGTCCGGCCTCATTTTTCGCCAGATCCGTCTGACTGCCGTCCCGGAGACAGAGGACGCCGAAACAGAGGAGCGATAAAACCGCCGCAATTCCGGCCTTTATATACACGGGTCTGTCCCGCGCCGCCTGACAGATCCGTTTCAGTCGTTTTCTCATCATATGTTCTTCCCTTTCCCATACTCTACACTTCAATCCGCACGATCTTTCTTCCGGTCCGGTATGCCGCCATATAAAGGAGCAGACAGACGGTCATGACCGATGCCCCCGCCGCATTCCCGTACAGCGCGCCGAGAAATTCTCCGAATGTGGCCTTCATGTACAGGATGATGACAAAAGGCACGACGCACATAATATCGAACTCCAGCTTCTGGGATGCAATCATGGTCCGGATCTCTTTCTCGGTGTCGATCCGGTCACTGATCAGCCGCACGGCATTCCGTATAACGGCGATACTGTCCCCGCCGCTTTTCTTCGCCGCCGCGAACACATTGACAAAATTTTCCACATCCTCCTGCCCCGTCCGTCCGGCAAATGCTTCCAGCACAGGTCCTGCCGCCATATTCATATCCAGCTGGCGGATCATCAGTCTGAATTCTCTGCGGATCCGCCTGTCCGGTCCGTACAGGGCTTCAAGGTCGCGCCCGGCTCCCCGGATGGCGTTCTCCACCGAATAGCCGGCTTTAAGACCGGAGGCCACCGCCTGAATGCTGTCCTTGAACTGTCCGAGGAATTCCCGCTCTTTCTTCTCCGCAAGGTCTGCAATGCAGTCTCTCAGATAAGAGATTCCCACAGGGATCATAAAAACCGCCGCGCCCGGTGAATCGTAAAAAACATATGCGGCAAGCAGGGCCAGTCCGGCCGCCTTCGCCGCGGCAGTCAGATACTCAGATTTCCTGATATCCTGCCGCCATGAGCTTTTCCCGGTTCCGGATGTCGCCAACCTTCATAAGGCTTCCTTTAACTTCTTCATGTTTCATCCCCTCCTCTCTGAATTCGTACAGTGTCTCCGTCGTGATCCTTCCGTCCGCATATCCCGTGACTTCTTCGATCTTCAGCACCCGCCGGCTCTTGTCCCGGAGCCGTCCCAGATGAATGATAATATCAAGCGCCGAAGCGATCTGTCGCTGGATCGCTGCCAGCGGCAGGTCGATCCCCATCATCATCATTGTCTCCAGCCGGTGCAGCATATCCGCCGGATTGTTTGCATGTCCGGTGGACATGGAACCGCTGTGTCCGTTCAGCATGGCCGAAGAGATCATGTCCACCGTCTCTTCGCCCCGGACTTCCCCCACAATGATCCGGTCCGGCCGCATCCTCAGAGCCGACCGGATCAGATCCCGGATCGTCACGGCCCCTTCCCCCTCCGGATTGGCTCCCCTGGCTTCCAGGCGGACCAGATTCTCCACGCCCCGGATCTGAAGCTCCGCGTTATCCTCAATGGTAATGATCCGTTCATCCTTTGGAATGAAGTCCGACATGGCATTCAGGAAGGTCGTCTTCCCGGCGCCTGTCCCGCCGCTTACAAAAATGTTGTACTTTGCATTCACAAGCTTTTTTATAAACTCCGCCGCATCGCAGGTCAGGCTTCCCATCCGTACAAGCTGGTCCATGGTGATCGCCTCCGACGGAAACTTCCGAATCGTCAGGATCGGCCCGTTCACAGCCACAGGCTTCAGAACCACATTTACACGGGATCCGTCCGGAAGTCTGGCGTCCGCAATCGGAGAGGCTTCGTTGACATACCGGTTCGCCTCCCCGGCGATCTGCTGGATCACATCATTAAGCCGCTCTTCCGAGATAAACCGTCTGTCCGACCGGTACAGCCGTCCGCCCTTCTCATAAAAAATGTAATCCGTCCCATTCACCATGATCTCGGTTATCGTCTCGTCCTCCAGAAGATCCTGAAGAATATCCAGTCTCCGGAATGAATTGAACAGTTCCCTGCTGATCCGGATCTTCTCGCTGAGCGGCAGATATTCTTCTTCTGCCGCTTCATCCAGAACCTGAAGGATAATTTCCTGCAGTTCATCCTCACCGGTATCCTTCGTCATATCCATCCGGCACAGGACCCGTCCGTACAGTTCTTCCGTCCTTGCCATATCAGCCGCCGTCCCTTTCCGGCATCCTGGACTTCCTTCGCATCAGCTTCTTCACCGTATGCCGGAGAATCGTCTCGTGTCCGGTTTCCCGGAGATTATCCTCATACTGCTTCAGCTTTGCCAGCGAAACCGGATCGCTGATATAAGGCGTATACACCCGGCTGCACCGCTCAAGGATCCCATAGAGGCCGTCAATGCCGTCCCCCAGATCGAGAACGACCGCCTCATAGACACATTTTTCTGCAATCATCCCGAAGAGGCGCAGCCACTCCTCTTCCTTTACATCCCGCAGATCCATTACATTTTCCATGGGACGAATATAGTCCATGCGTCCGATCCGGCCGGTCATGGAACTGATCTTCAGCCCGTGATCAGACCGCTCCTGTCTCATGCAGTAGAGAAGATCGCCCAGATCCTCACCTTCCTCTCCCGGAAAATACAGATCTCTCCCGGAATATCCCTCCATACTGAGATAGAGGACCGGCACCTCCTCCGCCAGACGCTGCCCCAGCCGCAGAGCAAACCTCGTCTTGCCGATCCGGTGGACCGGCGAATACACGCCGATCAGCCCCCTGACCTCTGTCCGGTCTGATGCGGCCGGCTTTACTGGTCTGATCTGCGGATCAGGCACCTGATAGAAAACCGGCGGATCCGCTCTTTTTAACGCCGGGCGGGCAGCCTGCATCTGAACGCCTTTCTGCGGGGCTGTCACGATGCTCCCGCATATTTCTCTTATAATCCGCTCCGCCGGCTGATAGCGGAAAACCGGGACGACCGGTTCATTGCCGGCCTCCCTCACGCAGGGAATCTCCGTCAGGACGAACCGCTGCTCCGCCCGGGCATGCAGCGCATATTCCCGGTACTCTTCACTGACCAGGAGAATGGCGGCCCCCGCCTGCTCTGTGAATTCCACCATGCGATGTGCATCTGAAAAAAGATGAAACTGATACCGGTCCGACAACCGCTCTGTCAGGATGCGGAAAAGACATTCCGCATACTCTTTCTGCACATCACAGATCACGAAATTCCCCGGTACGATTTTTAAATTTTTTTCTGACATAATCTGAATTCTGCTGCGATGTCCTGCAGCACAGATAAAAGCAATGATCCCCGGACCGTTTACGGTCCAATCATTCTGACACGACCGGTCTTCCCTCAAAAACCGGTGTTTTCACAGGTGATTTCCTGTGGTGTAAGACGCATTATAAACGGCGGATTTCACTTTGTCCACAGCAAAAATGAAATCCGCCGATTTTTGTAAAAACTTCACAAAATCTGACAGCAGACAATCCCGTAAAGGAGCCCGACGCCAGGAATACCAAGGGTTCCGGATGTCAAAAAGGAGACCGCGTTCAGACCCACATTAATTGAAGAATCTGCCGGAATGACATAGCTGTTAATGACAAAAATCAGTGCCATTCCGATCGCCGCGCGGATGAAAAACCGCAGCACAGCCCCCCCGATCTTCTTTGCCATGTCTGCCCTCCCCTTCCGGAATATACGTCTGATATATCTTACTCTGAAAAGAGCTGTTTTATGACTTATCCGTAGATTTTCCCGAATATCCATTCCTCCGAGGCTTTCAGTGCCTCATGCCGCGAAAAGTTCCATTCCCTGAAGCCTGATTCAAGATTGTTCCCCCGCATATTCTCAAAATAAACGGTCAGATACATCCTCGTATCATCATCCACCTTCTCCGGATCGATCAGACTGGAAATCTGCGGTGCGGCATCCTGGGACAGCATATCCGTCAGATAATAAATATCAATATCATTCTGGTCCGCGGCGCCGCTTATATTGTAAGCCGCAATCCCCGCGTCCACATGGCTCAGGGAAAGCAGGATGTATCCAACGGAAACAACCGCCGTAATGTAACGGAAGAGTCGGAACCTGCCCCGGAATATGCTGTAAATGATCCCGGCGAAGATAAGCAGCAGCACAGCCAGGAACCAGAGGACCAACACCCGCAGGAAACTTAACCCGTACTCCCTCACATAAAGGATCATCCGGTAGGCCGCGGACAGGATCATAATGCAGGTGCAGCCCGATATCACGCTGAGCAGCCCTTTTAAGATCCGGTTGTCTGCAAAAATCCGCACACAGACAAGCACTGTCCCGAAGTTGATCAGGCTGACCAGAAGAAGCTGCCAGAATCCTTCACGGGCGTACTGTGAATAAGTCACACCGTCCGGAAGGCCCTGATCCAGCCTCAGAAAAAGGAACAGAATCTGGATCCCCGCATACAGCACATACACGGCCGCCATCATGCCGGCAAATGCAATCCCCGTCGCGGGGCTTATCTTCCCCGGTTTTGTCTGCGTTTTTCCGCCCAGGTTCATTTTGAAAAGTCCCGCGAAAAACGCGTACAGAGCGAACATGCCAAAAACAAAAGTCAGGCAGACGCCGATGATATTTCCGATATCAATCTTCCGTAACAGATTCAGCGGACTGAAAAACCGGAAAATACTGTTGAAAATCTGTGAAAAGATCCGGTCCGACGACATCAGGAGCGGTATGATCATCATCAGCATCACAGCCGCCGCAAGTACGCCGCACAGAACTGCGCCGGCCTGCTTTCTCCGGGCGTCCTTCGCCGGATCTTCAGCTTTCTCTTTGCTGTCTCCGGTTTCTGTATCGGTTTTCTTCATTCTGTGAAAAGGTTCCCCCAGAGCTCCGATCCACGTCCCGGCCATGGTGAAAAACTTTTTCACATAATCTTCAAAGCCCCACTCATCGTCCCGGTACAGCTGATGGGCCATCAACATCATGAACAGGAGCACGATCCCCACACTGTTGAAAAAGTGGAAAAATCCCCGGTCCGTCAGGACCGTTGATATCCCGAGCAGCATGATCCCTGCAAAATAAGGTGCGCTTCCTTTCTGGATCTGAATCTCATTTTTCTTCAGAAAGAGAACAGAAAACATAAGAAGCGCTGCTGTGATCACCGGAAATGTGATCCCGGACAGGTTCCGGTATAAACAGACGGTGAAAAGCAGTCCGAAGATCACGCTCATTTCCACATACCATCTGCGGTTTTCCCTCATCCTGTTGATAAAGATATTATCCATTGTCCACCTCCTTCACATATTCAAGGATATCCCCCGGCTGACAGTCAAGCGCCCTGCATATGGCGTCCAGCGTTGTAAAACGCACGGCCTTCGCCTTATTATTTTTCAGGATGGACAGGTTTGCCATGGTAATATCCACTTTATTGGCAAGCTCCGTCACACTCATCTTTCTCTTTGCCATCATAACATCAAGATTTACTACAATCGCCATATCCTCATTCACCCCTTCCTATATCGTAAGATCATTCTCTTCCTTATACCGCACGGCTTCGGCAAATACCATGCTCAGAACATAACTGAACAGCCCCGCGATAAAGAAAGTGAGGATAATGACAAATGTAGCCGGCGTCGGGACAGTGAACACTTTCACAATATAAACGGCAGCGATGACAAACGCCGTCTTTCCCATCAGCTTCAGGCTCTTCGTATTTCCTTCCACAAAACAATCTCTTGCAATGACCGTGCGGATCATCTTCCTAAGCTGATACACGATCACAAGCCCGCAGACACCGGACACCAGAAAGACTGCCAGCATCGGGATATAATGCTCTGCAAAATCCTGTGAATAATACTTTCCCGCCAGCTTCAGTGTAAACGGCAGAGATGCCGTAACCAGGATGCCGCTGTAAAACATCACATCCAGAAGAACTTTCGTAAAAACAACAATTCCTTTTCTGTTCATCATTCAGTTTCCTCCATTCTGGAATAATTCCTGACATATTTCCTTATCTGCCCGTATTATATGTTCATAAACATTATTTGTCAATATATTTTTATTGTTTTTCGATAAATATTATTTGAATATCGAGATAAAAATACGCCATCCGGAACTTCCGGACGGCGCATCTTTCAGTTATTTATTCTTCTGTCTTTTCTTCTTCCTCTTCTTCTCCGATCTCTACCTGTTCTCCGTCGATCTCAGCAGAAGCCTTTCTTACTTTTGCCACGCTTGCAACTTTATCATGGTCAGGTAAATTGATCAGTTTCACTCCGGAAGTTATTCTTCCGTATGTTGAGATATCCGAGCATTTCATGCGGATGATGATCCCTTCTGTGTTGATGATCATGATCTCGCTGTCTTCATCCACCGCTTTCATACCGACTACATTTCCGGTCTTTTCGGTGATCTTGTAGCACTTCACACCTTTGCCGCCGCGGTTCTGGCGGGTGAATTCTTCCATATCGGTCCGCTTGCCCATACCTTTTTCGGATACGATCAGGAGGTCTTTGCCCTGGCTGCTGATCTGCATGCCGATGACAACATCGCTGTCGCCCAGGTTCATGCCGCGCACGCCCATGGAAACTCTTCCGGTTGCACGCACATCGGTCTCATTGAAACGGATGCACTGTCCGTATTTTGTCACCAGAAGGATATCCTGGTTGTTGTCTGTTACTTTTACTTCGATCAGACGGTCGTCCTCTCTCAGGGAGATCGCAGCAAGTCCGGTCTTTCGGACATTTGCATACTCGGTGATGGACGTCTTCTTGACCAGTCCCTTCTCGGTCGCCATGAAGAGATATTTGCCCTCTTCGTAGTCTTTCAGCGGGATCATGGCTGTGATCTTCTCATCCGGCATGAGCTGCAGGAGATTGATGATGGCCGTTCCCCTTGCGGTTCTTCCGGCCTCCGGTATCTCGTATCCTTTCAGGCGGTATACGCGGCCGGTGTTGGTGAAGAACATAATATAGTGATGGGTGGTCGTGACAAACAGCTCGCGGATATAATCCTCTTCCAGCGTCTGCATACCTTTGATTCCCTTGCCGCCGCGGTTCTGGCTCTTAAAGGTGTCCATGCTCATCCGCTTGATATATCCGAGGTTCGTCATGGTGATCACCACATTTTCCCTCGGGATCAGGTCTTCCATGGTGATATCGAATTCATCGTATCCGATGTGGGTCCTTCTCTCATCCCCGTATTTTTCCGCAATGATGAGGATTTCTTTTTTGATCACCCCGAGGAGCAGTTTGCGGTCTGCAAGGATTGCCTTGTATTCGGCGATCTTCTTCTCCAGTTCTGCGTACTCGGCTTCGATCTTCTCTCTTTCCAGTCCGGTCAGGGCTCTCAGACGCATGTCCACGATCGCCTGGGCCTGCACTTCGGAAAGCTCGAAACGCTCCATTAATTCGCTCTTGGCGATCTGAACCGTCTTGGATCCGCGGATGATGCGGATGACTTCGTCAATATTATCAAGGGCGATGAGCAGGCCTTCCAGGATATGAGCCCGCTCTTCCGCTTTGTTGAGGTCGTATTTTGTACGTCTCGTAACAACCTCTTCCTGATGCTGAAGGTAATATTTCAGCATATCAAGAAGATTCATGACCTGCGGCTGGTCGTTCACGAGAGCCAGCATGATCACACCGAATGTATCCTGAAGCTGTGTGTGCTTGTAAAGCTGATTCAGGATCACGTTCGGATTCACATCTCTTCTCAGTTCGATGCAGATCCGCATTCCCTCACGGCTGGACTGATCGCTCAGATCCGTGATGCCGTCGATCCGCTTATCTCTTACAAGCTCCGCGATCTTCTCGATCAGTCTTGCTTTGTTGACCATGAACGGAAGCTCGGTCACGATGATCCGGTTCTTTCCGTTTGCCATGGGCTCGATATTTGTGATGGCGCGCACGCGGATCTTGCCGCGTCCTGTGCGGTACGCTTCCTCGATGCCTCTTGTCCCGAGGATCTCCGCGCCGGTCGGAAAGTCCGGTCCCTTAATGATCTGCATGATATCCTCAATGGACGTCTCGCCGTTCTCATCGATCTGGTCGTCGATGATCTTTACCACCGCGCCAATGACTTCTCTTAAGTTGTGCGGCGGGATATTCGTCGCCATACCGACAGCGATGCCGGATGTTCCGTTTACGAGCAGGTTCGGGAATCTGGAAGGAAGCACGGTCGGCTCCTTCTCCGTCTCGTCAAAGTTCGGCCTGAAATCCACGGTATCTTTATTGATATCCGCCGTCATTTCCATGGAAATCTTACTCAGACGGGCCTCTGTATAACGCATGGCCGCCGCGCCGTCGCCGTCCACAGAGCCGAAGTTTCCGTGGCCGTCTACCAGCGGATATCTGGTGGACCAGTCCTGGGCCAGATTGACGAGGGCTCCGTAAATGGAACTGTCGCCGTGGGGGTGGTATTTACCCATTGTATCACCGACGATACGCGCACATTTACGATGCGGCTTGTCGGGGCCGTTGTTAAGTTCTATCATTGAGTAGAGGATCCTTCTCTGCACCGGCTTCAGGCCGTCCCGGACGTCCGGAAGGGCGCGGGATGCGATAACGCTCATGGCGTAGTTGATATAGGAATCCTCCATCGTTTTCTTCAGATCGACTTCGTGAACTTTATCAAAAATGTTGTCTTCCATGTTTTATCTCCTTATTGAGTTAGTTTTTAGAAAGCTCTCGGCCTTGTTTTCTGTGCTTCTGCGTCCATTAAGCCGGTCGCTGTAAATCGCTAGATATCCAAGTTTCTAACATATTTCGCGTTTTCTTCGATAAATTCACGTCGCGGTTCTACTTTGTCTCCCATCAGGGTTGTGAATGTGAGATCCAGTTCGGATGTTGTCTCTTCATCCATGGTCACGCGGAGCAGGATTCTGTGTTCCGGATCCATGGTTGTCTCCCAGAGCTGCTCGGCGTCCATCTCTCCCAGACCTTTATAGCGTTGGATCTTGTTGTTGCTGTCGCGTCCCACTTCCTGAAGGATTTTATCCAGTTCTTCGTCGCTGTACGCATACCAGACTTTTTTGTTTTTCTCCAGTTTGTACAGCGGCGGCTGCGCCAGATATACATATCCTTCCCTGATCAGATCCGGCATGAACCGGTACAGGAAAGTGAGCAGCAATGTACTGATATGGGCGCCGTCCACGTCGGCGTCGGTCATGATGATGATTTTATGGTATCTGAGTTTGCTGATATCAAAGTCGTCATGGATGCCGGTTCCGAATGCGGTGATCATGGCCTTGATCTCGGCGTTTCCGTATATTTTGTCAAGTCTTGCCTTCTCTACGTTGAGGATCTTTCCGCGGAGCGGCAGGATGGCCTGCGTCGCACGGTCTCTGGCCGTCTTCGCGGATCCGCCGGCGGAATCTCCCTCTACGATGTAGATCTCGCAGTTTTCCGGGTTCTTGTCCGAGCAGTCCGCCAGTTTTCCCGGAAGAGATGTGGAGTCAAGAGCTGATTTTCTTCTGGTCAGGTCTCTTGCTTTTCTCGCCGCTTCCCTCGCCCGCTGTGCAAGCACGGATTTTTCGATGGTCACCTTCGCCACGTTGGGGTTCTGCTCCAGAAAGATCTCCAGCTGGGTGCTGAGCACGCTGTTGACCGCGCCTCTGGCCTCACTGTTTCCAAGCTTCTGCTTCGTCTGTCCCTCGAACTGAGGATTCTCGATCTTCACGCTGACAATGGCTGTCATCCCTTCACGGATATCGTCACCGGACAGATTGGACTCATTGTCTTTGAGCAGTTTATTTTTTCTCGCGTAATCGTTAAATGTCTTTGTCAGCGCCGAACGAAATCCTTCGATATGGGTTCCGCCCTCCGGCGTATTGATATTATTTACAAAACCATACGTATTTTCACTGTAGGAATCGTTGTGCTGCATGGCGATCTCCACCGCCACGCCGTCCTTCATTCCCTCGCAGTAAATGATCTGGTCATAGAGCGCTGTTTTGCTCTTGTTCAGGTAGGTCACGAACTCTTTGATTCCGCCTTCGTAATGGAACGTGTGCTCGCGGAGAGGCTCTTCACGCCAGTCTCTTAAGACGATCCGGAGTCCTTTTGTGAGGAATGCCATCTCCCTGAGGCGCTGTTTCAGCACATTGTAGTCGAATACTGTCTCCTCGAAGATCTCGGCGTCCGGATAAAATGTAACCTTCGTCCCGGACCGGTCCGGCTCGCAGGTTCCGACTACTTTCAGCTTGTAGCAGACTTTTCCGCGCTCATAGCGCTGTTTGTAGATCTGTCCCTCGTGGTAGATTTCGACTTCCAGCCATTCTGAAAGAGCATTTACAACGGATGCACCTACGCCATGGAGTCCGCCGGACACTTTGTATCCCCCGCCGCCGAACTTGCCGCCGGCGTGAAGAACGGTAAATACGACTTCCACGGCCGGAAGCCCCGCTTTATGATTGATGCCGACCGGAATGCCGCGCCCGTTGTCGCTTACGGTAACGGAATTATCCTGATTGATATCTACCTGTATCTCGTCGCAATATCCGGCAAGCGCCTCGTCAACGGAGTTGTCCACGATCTCATAGACCAGATGATGAAGACCTCTGGCTGAGGTGCTCCCGATATACATACCGGGTCTTTTTCTTACCGCTTCCAGACCTTCCAGGATCTGGATCTGATCCGCTCCATATTCTGCGTCAAATTCTGTACTTGATGCACCCATGCAATACCTCCTAATTTGCGTTTACCGCGTGTCCGTTTTTTATGTGAAATATCCTGTTTATGGAAAATCTGTTGCTGACAAATTCATCCAGACCCGTACAGGTGATGATCGTCTGTATATCGTGGATACTGTCTAACAGATAGTTTTGCCTGTGTTTGTCCAGTTCAGACAGAACATCGTCCAGAAGAAGCACCGGCGTATCGCCTGTGACCTGCTTCACCAGTTCGATCTCCGACATTTTAAGGGCCAGCGCTGCTGTGCGCTGCTGTCCCTGGGAACCGAACCTGCGGACGTCTATCCCCCGGTCCGAAGTAAAACAGAGATCGTCCCTGTGGGGGCCGACTGTCGTACTCTTCATTTTCAGATCCCGCTCCCTGTATTTCCTGAGACACTGTTCCAGCGTCAGATTCCCGGTACTGGCCTCATAGGAGATCGAGATGTGTTCCTTATTTCCGGTTAATTTATAATGTATATCAGAAATTATTCTGTTTACCTGTTCGATAAACTCTTTTCTTCTTTCCAGTATCTTTGTCCCGTACGAAGCGAGTTGCATGTCCCAGATATCAAGGGTTTCCATCAGATTTTTCTGCCCGTATATATCCTTCAGCAGGGAATTTCTCTGATTGATGATCCGGTTATAATTTGAAAGATTGTTCAGATAGATCTTATCAAGCTGAGACAGCTCAAGATCGATAAATCTTCTTCTCCCGGACGGTCCTTCCTTGATGATATTCAGATCCTCAGGAGAGAAAAACACAAAATAAATGATCCCGAACAGTTCACTGGCTTTCCGGATCGGAATTTTATCAATAGCGATCCCTTTCGGGCTGTTCTTCTTAAGATGCATGTCGATCTGAAATCTGAGCCCCTTTTTCTCCACAACCGTCTCGATGTGGGATTCTTCATACCCGAACTGGATCAGGTCCCGGTCTTTCGTCCCCCGGTGAGATTTGGTCGTCCCGGACAGATAGAGAGCCTCCAGGATATTGGTCTTTCCCTGGGCGTTATCCCCGTAGAGAATATTGGTCGCCGGATCAAAATTAAGCTGCTCAAGATCATAATTCCTGTAGTTTTTAAGCTTTAAAGATTTGATAACCATAATTTACCTATCTAATCTATTTTACACTTTTTTACAACATTTTTCAAACAAAAATGCCCGGTCATCCGATCTCAAGCTCTTTCCCGTCATATGAAACGACGTCTCCACTGTGAAGCTTCCTTCCTCTTCTCGTCTCGATCTCACCGTTGACGCTGACAAGGCCGTCCTGAATGATCTCCTTCGCCTCCGCTCCGGATTCGACCATGCCGGTTGCTTTTAAAACCTGTCCGAGCCGGATGAAATCTTCTCCGGCTCTTAACTGAAATATATCCATATCGTTCTCCTTTAGATCGCCGCGTTGAAATTGACAGGAAGGATCAGATAGATATAGCTCTGCTCTGCATCCTTGATAAACAGCGGCGCTTTCGCGTTCATGAAATACAGATCCACTTCCTCGTCATCGATCACGCGGAGCGCGTCGATGAGAAACTTCGGATTGAATCCGATCAGAAGGTCTTTTCCTTCCTTGATGCACATAATCTCCTCATCCATGGATCCAATCTGTGATTTGATCTTGAATTCCATGGATTCATCCCTGATATCAATGATAATCGGCTTCTTGTCTCCCTCTTTGATCAGAAGGGTCGCCCTGTCGATACAGTCGAGAAGTTCTTTCTTGTTGATCCTTGCTTTCGTCTCATAGTCGCTTGAGAGCATCTGATCGATCCGGAAATATTCTCCCTCGATGAGTCTTGATACAACGACCGTCCGGTCAAACTCGAATACAATGTGGTTCTTTGTAAATGAAATGTCCACGTCCGCTTCCGCTTCACCGCCGATGATCTTGCTGATCTCCTGCAGCGTCTTGCCCGGAACGATCACTTTCTTCGGCGCATAGGAATCTTTCAGTTCGATCTTGCGGATCGAGATCCGGTGCCCGTCAAGGGAAACTACCTTCAGGATATTATCATCGATCTCAAAAAGCTCGCCTGTCATCATCTTGTTCGTATCGCTGTCCGCGATCGAGAAGATCGTCTGACGGATCACTTCTTTCAGGGTAAATTCGGATACGGTAATAAAATCATCCTTTTCAACAACCGGCAGATATGAAAAATCCTCACCCGGCTGAACAGCAATATTGAATTTCGCTTTCTCACATTTAATCAGCGCCTGGGCCTCTCCCTGAGTCTCGATCACAATCTCGCTGTCCGGAAGCTTCCGTACGATCTCCGAAAAGATTTTTGCATTGATGGCCATGATCCCTCTTTCTACGATCTCACCGTCTATGGAAGTCTCAATGCCAAGTTCCATATCGTTTGCTGTAAGTTTGATCACGTCTGTAGAAGCATCGATCAGGATGCATTCCAGGATGGGCATTGTCGTTTTAGAAGGAACGGCCTTCGATACAATACTTACTCCTTTTGACAGGTTTGATTTTGTGCATATGATTTTCATGTGGATGATGCTCCTTTCGTTGTGAAAAAAATATTTCCCGCGGCGCGTTATGTATACAGATATTATATCTGTTCCGTCTCCGTATTAATAAGGGCTGTGGAAAAGAGGATAACCCTTTCAAAGCCCTGTAAATACTGGGGTTAAGGGTACTGATAACTGTGAAGGTTTCTGTCTGAAAGAATGTGGAATGTGTGGGGAAAACGCGCCGGGTTAAAATTCCCTTTTATGAGTTATAAACAGTTGTCCACAGGTTATTAAAAAGTATTTCACACGGTTTCCACACAGTTATCAACATTTTTAAACCGGATTGATCTTCTTCTTAATAATATTAACCGTATTATTAAGCGCTTCATCGGTTTTCAGTTCATTCTCGATCTTTTTGACTCCGTGATTTACGGAAGCGTGATCCTTTCCTCCGAGCAGGGCGCCGATGGCCTTCAGAGGCGTGTCGGTAAGCGACCTGCACAGATACATGACGATCTGTCTCGGAAGAACAATCTCCGCATTCCTCTTCTTTCCTTTTAATTCGGAAACCGGGATGTTAAAGTGGTCGGATACGATATCAATGATCAGCTCCGGCGTTACCGGCCGGTTGTTGTCCGGAGATATCATATCTTTTAAGGCTTCCGCTGCAAGGGAAATGTCGATCGGTTTATTCTCAAGATTGGAAAGGGCCACCAGTTTGTTGAGCGATCCTTCCAGCTCACGGATATTTGCTTTAATATTGTTGGCGATGTACTGCATGACCTCATCCGGAATGTGGTAGCGGTCCAGGCCGTCCAGTTCTTCCTTTTTCCGGAGGATCGCCATCCTTGTCTCATAGTCCGGTGCGGAGATGTCCGCGATCAGCCCCCACTCAAACCGGGTGCGGAGTCTCGCCTCAAGCGTCTCGATATCCTTCGGCGGCTTATCGCTGGAGATGATGACCTGCTTTCCGGATACATGAAGATGGTTAAATGTATGGAAGAATTCTTCCTGGGTACTTTCCTTTCCGATGATGAACTGGATATCATCGATGAGCAGTACGTCGTTGCTCCTGTATTTCTCACGGAATTTTGTTATGGCAAGTTCATTGCCGGTTTTTCCTGCTTTCAGCGCATCGATCAGCTCATTGGTAAATGTCTCGCTGGTCACATAGAGAACTTTTCTGGAAGGATCGTTCTCCAGGATCATATGAGCGATGGAATGCATCAGATGCGTCTTGCCCAGTCCGACGCCTCCGTAGATGAAAAGCGGGTTGTAAACTTCCCCCGGCGATTCGGCAACGGCCAGCGATGCGGCGTGGGCGAAGTTGTTATTGCTTCCCACGACAAAGGTGTCAAATGTATATTTCGGATTCAGGTTCGCTTTTTCAAAGAGAGAATTGATCTTGTTTTTCTTTTTTATATCTTCCTTCTTCTCTTTGACGACTGTTTCATTGTCTGTTACAAAAGCGACTTCATATTCCGTCCCGGTCACTTCCGCGATGCACACTTTGAATGGAAGCAGATATTTTTCTTCAATATGTTCAAGGCTTGCCCGCAGTTTAACAAGGATGTAGACGGTATCATCCGTCACTTCATAGACGGTAAGGGGGGCAACCCAGGTGTTGTATGCAATATTGGATGAGCAGTATTCCAGCTTCATCTTATTCAGTATCTGGTCCCAGTTTTGTTCCACAATGTTCATCGAAAGTAACTCCTAATCAATATAATAGAGAGATATTAAGGCAAAATCTCTCCATTACATTTTACATCAAAACAGGGTGTGAAGCAATGAGAAATAATGTGTATAACTTTATCCACAGTTTCAACACAGGAGTTATAAGGGGTTGAGAGAAAAAATTATTTTTATCAACAGGTTATTTTACAGTTATGAACAGGTTATCTACATATTTTAAAAAGTTATCCACAAAATGTGGATAAATATTTTCGCATAAGCCTTGATTTTGCTTGACTTGCAGGGCTTTTTTCACTATAATTAAATGCGCGTCTTTTTAAGGAAAGACGATAAATACGTTAATACTGGAATACTTTAACTATAAAGTATACTTAAAAAGGGAGGTGTATTTGAGATGAAAATGACATTTCAGCCGAAGAAGAGATCAAGATCTAAAGTTCATGGTTTCAGAGCAAGAATGAGCACACCGGGCGGAAGAAAAGTATTAGCTGCCAGAAGAGCAAAAGGAAGAAAACAGTTATCAGCTTAGGCCGCATATATGTGGCCTTTTCTTCTATTTTGAGATAATTTTCAAAGAAGAGGTTTTGGATGGTTTTTTCAGAATCTTTAAAGAAAAACAGAGATTTTCAGACGGTATATAAAAAGGGAATATCCCTTGCCAACAGTTATCTTGTCATGTATGTCCTGAAGAATGAGACGCAGAGGAACAGGCTCGGGATATCTGTGAGTAAAAAAGTAGGAAACAGTGTGGTCAGGCATCATCTGACCCGTCTTGTGAGAGAGAGCTACAGACTGTCGGAAGAACATTTCCAGCGTGGATATGACATTGTTGTGATAGTGAGAACAAGTGCGAAAGAAAAGAATTACCATGAGATTGAGAGCGCACTGATCCACCTTGGAAAGCTTCATAAAATATATATATAAAGGAAGTGGCGCGGATGAAGAAGATCCTTTTATGGATGATCCGTTTTTACAGGAAATATCTGTCAGGCCTTAAAGGGTACAGCACGTGTAAATATTATCCGACGTGCTCCCAGTACGGACTCGAGGCGATCGAGAAGTACGGCGCCTTAAAGGGCGGCGCTCTGGCCGTCTGGAGGATCCTGCGCTGCAATCCATTTTCAAAAGGCGGATATGATCCGGTACCTTAAGGAGGATAAGTAATGGAAGTTTACGGGCTTTTAGCCAGCGGAGGCATTTACGACTGGCCGATCATCAGTCAGATCTCGTGGATCCTCGGGCAGGTCATGAATGGAATCTACAACGTATTGAGTGCGATCGGGATCGAGAATATCGGTGTGAGCATCATCATTTTCACGATCATTGTTTATACGATCCTTCTGCCTCTTACGATTAAACAGCAGAAATTTTCAAAAATGCAGTCTGTTGTGAACCCTGAAGTTCAGAAAATCCAGAAGAAATACGCCGGAAAGAAAGACCAGGTGTCACTGCAGAAACAGCAGGAAGAGATGAATGCGGTATATGAGAAGTACGGAGTAAAGATGTCCGCCGGATGTCTTCCGTCCCTTTTACAGCTCGTCATCCTCTTCGGCCTGTACCCGGTAGTCCAGAATATACCGGAATATGTAACGAAAGTAAGAAATGTATACACACCGCTTGTGGATCAGATCATGGGTGTGAAAGACCATGTGGACATCCTGACAAATGTAGCGGGAAATACAGCGAGCCTCTATGATTTTACAACAGCGAACGGGATCACGGAAGCACTGTACAGATTCCAGGAGAATTCATGGAGCGCTCTGATCGAGCAGATGCCTTCAGTTGAAAGTGCGGCAAGGACAACGATCAGTGAGATCGGACGTCTCAATAATTTCCTTGGCATTGATATCGGAACACACCCGTGGAACCTGCTGACGAACGCGCTTGCGGCCGCTTCCATCGGCGGGATCATCCTTGCGGTCCTGATCCCGATCCTTGCGGGTCTGACGCAGTTCATCAGCGTAAAGCTTTCACAGATGAGTTCAACCGTATCCATGCAGGATTCGGACAACCCGATGATGAATTCCATGAAGACCATGACATACACCATGCCGCTGATCTCCGTGGTATTCGGTTTTACACTTCCTGCCGGACTTGGTCTTTACTGGGTTGCCAGTGCCGCCGTGCGATGCGTTCAGCAGCTCGGAGTTAATAAATACCTGAAGAGCAAGAGCGTTGAGGAAATGATCGAAGAGAACCGGAAGAAGATGCAGAAGAAGATCGAGAAAAAAGGAACTTCCGGAAAAGAGATCAACAAAATGGCCACCACGAACACAAGAAATGTGGGAAGCCAGACAAACAGTAAAAATAAAGTCTCAACAGATCCGTCAAAGGAAGAGAAGATAAAGAAGGCACATGAGCTGGCTGAGAATGCAAAACCGGGAAGCCTGACAGCAAAGGCAAATCTTGTCAGCAGATATAACAAAGGGCAGAAGACAGAGGAAGGAAGTAAATAAAGATGAAAGGCAGTATCAGAGTATCAGCAAAGACACTTGACGACGCGATCACAGAAGCATTGATCCAGCTGGGCGTAACAAGCGACCGTCTTGAATACGAAGTGATCGAAAAAGGCAGCGCCGGATTCCTCGGGATCGGTATGAAACAGGCTGTCATCGAGGCGTGGAAAAAGGAAGAAGAGCCGGAGATCACAGCCGAGGACATCATAAAAGAAGAGTTCAGGGCAGAGAGGCAGCCTGAAGCTCCGAAGAAGAAAGAAAAGCCTGCCAGAGTTAAAGAAGAGGCAAAGGCAGAGCCGGCTGCTGAAGTAAAGAAAGAGACAGCAGCAGAGCCGGCTGCAGCGCTGGAAGAAGCCGCTCCGGTGAAGAAAGAAGTTGAGCTGGCAAAGGTTGAGGATCAGACCATTGAGGCGGTAAGCCAGTTCATCAACGATACATTAAAAGCGATGAACATGGAAGTTAAGACTTCCGCTTCCATTGATGAGGACGGCGCGCTGTGCATCGATATGGAAGGCGAGCACATGGGCATCCTGATCGGCAAGAGAGGACAGACGCTGGATGCGCTCCAGTACCTTGCGAACCGGGTTGCAAACAAGCATCAGGACGGCTATGTGAGAGTGAAGCTTGATACAGAAAATTACCGTGCGAGAAGAGAAGAGACACTGAAGCATCTCGCAAAGAATATCGCTCACAAAGTAAAGAGAAACAGAAGACCTGTCGCTCTTGAGCCGATGAATCCTTATGAGAGAAGGATCATCCATTCAGCCCTTCAGTCAGACCCCTATGTAACAACCCACAGCGAGGGTGAAGAGCCTTACAGAAAGGTCGTTGTTACATTAAAACGATAAGAATTAAAAAGAGATTTCAGAAAAAGGGCGCCGGGCGTCCTTTTTCTATGCGGAAAATCAATCCGGGATATGATACAATACCTGTATGATACCTGAAAATGAAAAGTTCAGACGGAGACAGAGATGGAAAAAGAAACGATAGCTGCGATATCGACGGGAATGACGAATTCAGGCATCGGCATCGTCCGCATCAGCGGCCCTGAGGCGCTTGGCGTCGCTGAGCGGGTTTATAAGGGCAGAGACAATATAAAAGACGCAGACAGCCATACGATCCATTACGGGCACATTACAGACGGTCAGGAGACCATCGATGAAACGCTTGTCATGGTCATGCGCGCGCCCCGGACATTTACCGGGGAGGATACGGTGGAGATCAACTGCCACGGCGGCGTGTATGTGCTGAACCGGGTGCTTGAAACCGTCCTGAAGAACGGCGCAAGAGCCGCGGAGCCTGGCGAATTTACAAAACGGGCATTCTTAAACGGCAAGCTGGACCTTTCACAGGCGGAAGCGGTCATCGATGTGATTAATTCGGAAAATGAATACGCCCTTCAGAGTTCGGTAAGTCAGTTAAAAGGAAATATCAAGAATAAAATAAATGACATCAGAAATAAAATCATTTACCACACCGCTTTTATTGAAAGCGCGTTGGATGATCCGGAGCACTACAGCCTTGACGGGTACGGAGAGGAACTTCTCTTAGTAGTTGAAGAGATTATTTCCGATCTTCAGGAACTGATCCGGTCCTCAGAGAGCGGCCGGGTCATGAAAGAAGGGATCAATACGGTCATCGTGGGTAAACCGAACGCCGGTAAATCATCTCTTCTCAATGTGCTTTCCGGCTATGAGCGGGCCATTGTGACAGATATAGAAGGGACGACGAGGGATATCCTGGAGGAGCAGATCCGTCTGGGAGATCTGAGCCTGAATGTGATCGACACAGCCGGCATCCGCAGCACCGAGGACGCCGTGGAGAAGATCGGCGTGGACCGGGCCCGGGAATATGCCGAAAAAGCCGACCTCATCCTCTATGTGGCGGACGCTTCCAGGGCGCTGGATGAGAATGACGAAGAGATTCTGGAACTGATCCGGGATAAGAAAACGGTGATTCTTCTGAATAAGTCGGATCTTGACACGGTCATCACGCCGGAGCAGATGAAAGAAATAGCGGGTGAGATCCCGGTCATTTCCGCCTCGGCAAAAGAGGAGCAGGGGATCCGCGAACTGGAAGAAACGGTGAAAGGAATGTTCCTTGAGGGAAGTATTTCCTTCAATGATCAGGTATATATTACAAACGCGAGACAGAAAAACGCGCTTATAAGCGCACTGGAAAGCATGAAAAAAGTAACGGAAAGCATCGGATCCGGCATGCCCGAGGATTTCTATTCCATCGACCTGATGGACGCCTATGACACCCTCGGCAGTATTACCGGAGAAACAGCGGGAGAAGATTTGGTCAATGAAATATTCAGCAAATTCTGTATGGGAAAATAAAGACGAATACGATGTGGCGGTCATCGGCGCCGGACATGCCGGCTGCGAGGCCGCGCTGGCGGCTGCAAGGCTTGGATTCAGGACGGTGGTATTTACGGTCAGCGTGGACAGCATCGCCCTGATGCCCTGCAATCCGAATATCGGCGGCAGTTCAAAAGGACATCTGGTGCGTGAAGTGGACGCCCTGGGCGGAGAGATGGGAAAGGTCATCGACCGGACCTTCATCCAGTCCAAGATGCTGAACCAGTCCAAAGGTCCGGCCGTCCATTCCCTGCGCGCTCAGGCGGATAAAGCGGACTACAGCCGGGCCATGCGGCAGGTGCTGGAAACGCAGCCGGGGCTTGACATCCGCCAGATGGAAGTGACGGACCTGCTCACAGAAGACGGGCATATTACAGGCGTCCAGACCTATTCCGGCGCCATTTACCACTGCAGGGCGGTGGTCCTGTGCACCGGGACTTATCTGAAAGCCCGGTGCATTTACGGCGATGTCAGTACGCACACCGGGCCGAACGGCCTGCAGAGCGCCAATTATCTGACGGACAGCCTGAAATCCCTGGGGATAAAGATGTACCGGTTCAAGACCGGGACACCGGCCCGCATTGACCGGAATTCCATTGATTTCAGCAGGATGGAAGAGCAGAAAGGCGATGAGCGCGTTGTGCCCTTTTCCTTTACCACGGATCCGGAGGACGTGCAGATCGACCAGGTATCCTGCTGGCTGACCTATACAAATGAGACGACCCACGAGATCATCCGGAACAATCTGGACCGGTCGCCCCTCTTTTCCGGCGCGATCGAAGGGACCGGCCCCCGGTATTGTCCGTCCATCGAAGATAAAGTGGTGAAATTCCCGGATAAGAACCGCCATCAGGTGTTTATCGAACCGGAAGGGATCCACACGACGGAAATGTATGTGGGCGGCATGTCCAGCTCTCTCCCGGAGGACGTCCAGTACGCCATGTACCGGAGCGTGCCGGGGCTTGAAAATGCGAAGATCGTGCGGAATGCATACGCCATCGAATACGACTGCATCGACGCCCGTCAGCTTAAGCCTACGCTGGAATTCAAGAACATTGAGGGCCTCTTCAGCGGCGGACAGTTTAACGGAAGTTCCGGCTACGAGGAAGCAGCGGCGCAGGGGCTGATCGCCGGGATCAACGCGGCCCGGAAGCTGCAGGGGAAGGAAGGCATCGTGATCGACCGTTCCCAGGGATATATCGGCGTCCTCATTGATGATCTTGTGACAAAAGAGAGCCACGAGCCATACCGGATGATGACGTCCAGAGCCGAATACAGGCTGCTCCTGCGGCAGGACAATGCAGATCTGCGTCTGACCGAGATCGGCCATGAGGTCGGTTTAATAGATGAGAAACGTTATCAAAATCTTTTGAAAAAAGAAGAGCAGATCGCTCAGGAGATCGACCGTGTCAATCATACTAATGTCGGAACATCCGAAAAAGTGCAGCAGCTTCTGGATTCTTACGGCAGCACCCGTCTGACGTCCGGGACTACGCTGGCGGAACTGATCAGACGCCCGGAACTGTCCTATGATAAGCTGAAAGAAATCGATGAGGACCGCCCGGACCTCCCATGGGATGTGGCGGAACAGGTAAACATCAATATCAAATACGAGGGCTATATAAAGCGCCAGATGAAGCAGGTCGAGCAGTTTAAGAAGCTGGAAAACCGGAAAATACCGGAAAATATCGATTATAATGAGATCCAGAGCCTCCGCATCGAGGCAAAACAGAAACTCTCGCAGATCCGGCCTGCCTCCATCGGCCAGGCGTCGCGTATATCGGGCGTATCGCCGGCGGATATATCAGTCCTGCTCGTATATTTAAGCGCTGCGAGAAAAACATCGGATAAATAAAGATCATAAGGAGTAAGCACTTCATGGAAAAAACCAGATTTGATGAAGAATTAAATACCCTTGGGATTACCCTTTCAGATAGGCAGAAAGAGCAGTTTGACCGCTATTACGAGCTTCTTACGGAGTGGAATAAGGTCATGAACCTGACCGGGATAACAGAATATGACGTAGTCTGCCTGAAACATTTCACAGACAGCCTGTCCATCGTCCGGATCAAAGATATGAACGAAATCAGTTCCATGATCGATGTGGGCACCGGCGCCGGTTTTCCCGGGATCCCGTTAAAGATCGCCTTTCCTCATATCCGGATCGTGCTTCTTGATTCATTGAATAAAAGGCTCAGATTCCTGAACCAGGTGATCGAAGAACTGGATCTGGAGGACATCACCACACTCCACGGACGTGCCGAGGATCACGCAAAAAATGCTGAATACAGGGAAAAATTCGACCTGTGTGCGTCCCGCGCCGTCGCGAATCTGTCCACGCTGAGCGAATACTGCCTCCCCTTCGTAAAAAAGAATGGAAGCTTTATATCCTATAAGAGCGGCGATTCGGATGAAGAGATAAAACAGGCGGAAAAAGCCATAAAAATCCTGGGCGGAGAGATTGTAAAGATCGATAAATTCACGCTTCCCGGAAGTGATATGGGTAGAGCGCTGGTCGAGATCAGGAAAGTAAAAAATACCCCCACCCGGTATCCAAGAAAAGCGGGGGTGCCGGCGAAGGAGCCGCTGTAATTTATAAAAATCTTACATACAGAATACGGATTCACAAATAAGGAATAAAACCCTCCAGATTCCGGTTCCGCAGACTAAGAAAAACTACAAAAATGGAATGCAGCAGACAGATGCATTCTGATGCAGGGAAGATATGTTCAGGTTCAGTTCAAGAATTATGAAAAATCTAAGGATATGAAAACTCAGTTAAAAGCAAAAAGAGGAATTGGAGAACTCGCCTTTCAGGCTCAAACAACTCCAATTCCTCTTTTAACACTGACTTTCCATATCCTAATTTTTTTCAATAATTCTTTCAGATTCACCTTCACATATCTTCCCTGCGTCAGAATCGTCTCCCGGTACAATATCAATTCTCTGATTTTATTAAAACAAAATCGTACAAACCCAGAAAGAACGTTTTATTCCTTATCTGTGAATATGCATCTTGTATATCTGAAGATACTAATCCTCCTCCGTCAGCAGTACCTGCACATGAGCGAGAAATTCATCTGCTTTTTCCAGGTGCGGCAGATCTTTAGTGTTATTGATTCCTACGATTTCGATCGATGGGAGCTGATTCTGGTATTGTTCTGCAATAAGAGCGTTTTCAGGATTTCCGTTTCCGGAGATGATGAAGATGCTGTTTGTTAACTTGCCGAGGCAGAACAGGATATTTGCATTTGTATACCGTGATTTCTGGCAGGCATACAGGTATCTTGAACGTGTTTTATCTTTATGTGACGCTTCAAAACATGTGAGAATATCCTTTTCATTCACTTCGTTTACATCATAGTAGCAGTCAGAATAAAATTTCTGGCTGATTGTCCGCTTATTTACCCTCATATTGTAGATAAATGTGCCGATCACAGGGGTATAGAGCAGATATTTAATGAATTTACTACGTTTTGTAGGCATTTTTGCAAGAGATGCCAGGTTCTGCGGATTGATCATAACGATCCGGTTTATAATCGTTTCATCATTGGCACATGCCATAAGGACAAATGAAGCTGAGTTGCCGGATACAATGACGTCTGCTTTTTCATCGATAACATTTTTAATAAAGTCATTGATCAACTGTACATAAAGAAAATTGGTATATGTAAGGATCGGACGTTCTGAACATCCGCATCCAAGCAGATCAATGCTGTATACCGTATTTGTTTTTGCAAGTTCTGCTTCAATATTATTCCATTCATGCATAGATGAGCACACGTCAAAATTATGTACAAGTAATACAGGAGATCCAGAGCCGGTCTTTCTATATGCGATACGGCCAAATCTCCAATCGTAGTATTTAAGATCATTTCCGTCAAGATAATTATATGCAGTGGCAATATGTGTAAAAACTCTGTTGATCACATGCATTGTGCCGACAGCTGTACCTACAAAACACGCCAGAATTCCAAGGTTTTTCTTCCAGGACAATACGATCACCTGCTTTCAAATATAATATAATTATTATACTACAGACAGGTGCTTTAGTAAAGAAAAGGCGGTGATGTGTCGAATAAATTCTGTGGAATCTATATTCAATGTTTCACGTGAAACATTGAATATAGATTTGTAAAAATTAAACAATAAAAATTAATGTTTCACGTGAAACATTTGATGTAATATCACGGTGAAATATGGTATAATGATTGCGCAGGACGCAATCCAGCCCGGAATCCGGGCTGCCCGGCTATGCCGGGATTATACCGGCGAGCCACGGCTTGGAAAGAAAATGCCGCCAGAGGCGACGCTTCCTTTCCTGCGCACGTGGTATAATGATAGAGCAGGACGCAATCCAGCCCGGAATCCGGGCTGCCCGGCTGTGCCGGGATTATACCGGCGAGCCACGGCTTGGAAAGAAAATGCCGCCAGAGGCGACGCTTCCTTTCCTGCGCGCGTGGTATAATGATTGCGCAACGCGTTGCATCAGAAAATACAGAGTATCAGGAGGCAGCTATGGGGAGAGTTATCGCAATAGCCAATCAAAAGGGCGGAGTAGGAAAAACTACGACAGCTATCAATCTTTCGTCCTGTCTTGCCAGTTTCGATAAGAAAGTGCTGGCTCTGGACATGGATCCGCAGGGAAACATGACCAGTGGTCTTGGGGTGGACAAAGACGGAGTTGGAAATACAGTATATGATCTTATAATCGGAAATGCAGGGATAGAAGAATGCATTTGCAAAGATGTTCAGGAAAATCTGGACGTTCTTCCGTCAAATATAGATCTGTCAGCGGCGGAAATTGAGCTGATTGGTATTGATAATAAGGAATATATACTGAAAAATGAGGTTGAGAAGATAAAAGATAATTATGATTTTATCGTGATTGACTGTCCTCCGGCATTAAGTATGCTGACAATAAATGCTATGACAACGGCTGACTCTGTGATTGTGCCTATACAATGTGAATATTATGCGCTGGAAGGTCTCAGCCAGCTTATTCATACGATTGAGCTGGTACAGGAACGACTGAATTCAAATCTTGAGATTGAGGGTGTTGTATTTACGATGTATGATGCCAGAACAAACCTCTCTCTGCAGGTTGTAGAAAATGTGAAAGATAATCTTAATCAGAATATTTATAAAACGATCATTCCGAGAAATGTGCGGCTGGCAGAGGCTCCGAGTTACGGAATGCCGATCAATCTGTATGATCCGAAGTCAACAGGAGCGGAAAGCTACATGCTGCTTGCTGAAGAAGTTATCAACAAAGGAGAGAAATAGTTATGGCTGCAAAAAGAAATGGATTAGGGAAAGGGCTTGACAGTCTTATCCCGAATAAAACTTCCGAAAAATCAGAAAAAACTTCTGCAAAGAAGACTTTTGATGATTCTAAGAAAGAAGATAAAACCGGCGAGGTAATGGTGAAGATCAACAGTGTAGAACCGAACCGGGAACAGCCAAGAAAAGATTTTGATGAGGACTCCCTTGTAGAACTGGCTGATTCGATTAAACAGTTTGGAATTCTGCAGCCACTGATTGTTCAGCAGAAAAAAGATTACTATGAGATTATTGCCGGAGAGAGAAGATGGCGTGCTGCAAAAATGGCAGGAATTAAGGAAGTTCCTGTGATTATCAAGAATTATACAGATCAGGAGATCGTAGAGATATCGCTGATCGAGAACATACAGCGGGAGAATCTGAACCCGATCGAGGAAGCGAGGGCATTTAAACGCTTGCTTGAAGAATTCAACCTGAAGCAGGACGAGGTTGCGGAGCGTGTTTCCAAGAGCAGAACTGCTGTAACCAATTCTATGAGACTTCTGAAACTCAGTGATCGCGTACAGCAGATGATCATAGACGACATGATCAGTACAGGACATGCGAGAGCACTGCTGGCGCTTGACGATGAGGAGCAGCAGTATCAGCTTGCAAACCGAATATTCGATGAAAAGCTGAGTGTCCGTGAGACAGAAAAGCTTGTAAAAGCGCTTAAAGACCCGAAAAAGATGGTCAGAAAAGAAAAAATAGAACATACGTTTGTTTATGAAAATCTGGAAGAACGTATGAAAGGGATTATCGGGACAAAAGTCAGAGTCAACGCAAAGGCGAATGGAAAAGGAAAGATAGAGATAGAATACTATTCAGAGGACGAACTGGAAAGAATTTATGATCTGATCATGTCTATTCATACAGAGTAAGACAGAGTCTGTGGTCAGTTTCTCAACAGAACGGATATCGGGATATATCGGCAAAATGAGTGAAAAACGAGGGAGTTTATATGATTAGAAGGAGATGTACCATAAATGACAGGAATACTGGACCAATTAGGAATTGATCCGTTTTATATTTTTATTATCTTATTTATAATGCAGGTAGCGCTGATTGTACTGCTTGTTGTACTTTATGACATTTATAAGCGACTGGAAAAGAGATATTCAGTCTTTATGAAGGGTAAAAACGGAAAAGATCTGGAGAAAAGCATTTACAGGAAATTCAGCGAACTGGACGAGATCGCCGGACTTGTGAAAGAAAATGAAGGTCATGTAAAAAAACTGTCAAAGCAGATGAAGAGCCATTATCAGAAGTCCGGAATTGTAAAATATGATGCATTTCATGAAATGGGCGGCAACCTGAGCTTTGTTCTTACGATGCTGGACGGTGAGAACAGCGGCTGGATCTTTAATGCAATGCACAGCAGAGAAGGATGTTACACCTATATCAAGGAAGTCGTCAGGGGAGAAACGCATATTGAACTTTCCGAGGAAGAGCAGGAATGTCTAGAAAAGACGATCTGCCAGGAAGCGAATGAAATAAAGAAGAAAAAATCATCAAAAAGAATGAGAGGATAAGATTATGTTAGACATCAAATTTTTAAGAAATAACCCGGATATTGTAAAGCAGAATATTAAAAATAAATTTCAGGATGAGAAACTTCCTCTTGTAGACGAGGTGATCGGTCTGGACCAGAGAAACCGCGAGATCAAGCAGGAAGTAGAGGCGCTTCGCGCGGAGAAAAACAAGGCTTCCAAACAGATCGGAGCTATGATGGCGCAGAAGAAATTCGAGGAAGCAGAGGCGCTGAAAAAGAAAGTGGCGGAAAGCGCCGGCAGGATTGATGAACTTTCCGAAGAGGAAAAAGAGGTTGAAGAAAAGATCCGTCAGATTATGATGACGATCCCGAACATTATTGATCCGTCTGTGCCGATCGGCAAAGACGACAGTGAAAATGTGGAACTGGAGCGTTTCGGCGAGCCGGTTGTTCCGGATTTTGAGATCCCGTATCATACCGAGATCATGGAGTCCTTTAACGGGATCGATCTGGACAGCGCAAGAAGAGTGGCCGGAAACGGATTCTATTATCTGATGGGCGACATTGCGAGACTTCATTCTGCAGTGATCTCCTATGCGCGTGATTTCATGATTAACAGGGGATTTACCTATTGCGTGCCTCCGTTTATGATCCGCAGCAACGTCGTTACAGGCGTTATGAGTTTTGCAGAAATGGACGCCATGATGTACAAGATCGAGGGAGAGGATCTCTACCTCATCGGTACGAGCGAGCACTCCATGATCGGCAAATTTATCAATACACAGCTTATGGAAGATGAACTTCCACAGACACTTACCAGCTATTCGCCGTGCTTCAGAAAAGAAAAAGGCGCGCATGGCATCGAGGAGAGAGGCGTCTACAGGATCCACCAGTTTGAGAAACAGGAGATGGTCGTAGTCTGCAAACCGGAAGAGAGCATGCAGTGGTACGAGAAGCTGTGGAAGAACACGGTAGACCTGTTCCGTTCCATGGATATCCCGGTAAGAACGCTGGAGTGCTGTTCCGGCGACCTGGCAGACCTGAAAGTGAAGTCTGTGGATGTGGAGGCGTGGTCCCCGCGCCAGCAGAAATATTTTGAAGTGGGAAGCTGCTCCAACCTGGGCGACGCGCAGGCAAGAAGGCTTGGCATCCGCGTAAAAGGTGAAAACGGAAACTATTTCGCGCATACATTAAATAACACCGTAGTGGCTCCGCCGAGAATGCTGATCGCATTCCTGGAGAACAATCTTCAGGCGGACGGTTCCGTCCGTATCCCGGAGGTATTAAGGCCGTACATGGGCGGGAATGAAAGAATCGTTCCGAAGAAATAAGGTGGCAGTTTGAGGTAGACAAGACAGAATGCATCAATATTTAAAAGCAATCGGATTTGGTGATATCCGGACAAAAAATGAGCTGAAAGCCGTGCTGAGAGACGTTCGCGAGAACTTCAATCATCAGACCATCGTCTCTTACCGGCAGGGCGAGGATTTCTGCGAGATCAGAAAAGAATACGGACAGTGCATTGGAATCTCGATGTGCGGGGAACTGGATGAGAATGATGTGTTTGAGCCGGCCTATTATTTCCCCTACTTCCAGGGGAGCGGGATCAGCACCTATTCGGAGATCGCGGTGGAACGCAAGATCGAAAAAGAACAGTATGTGGGCATGTGCGAGGATTCCCGGATCGGCATCAGCCTGATCTTCACCGTGCAGAACGGCATCGAATATATGCGCGAGCGGCAGGCGGGATTTATAAAGGATCTTACCACATCCGTGACCCTGTCCGGGCTGTCGCTGTCCGGCATGATCCTTCTTCCCGTTATAAAAGATGAGCGGAAAATGGAGAGCGACCGGGAGGCTTCCGACAACCGGAAAATGCTGCTGAACGCGGCAAGGAGCGGAGACCAGACGGCCATCGAAACGCTGACCCTGGATGATATCGATATGTATTCCCAGGTGTCAAGAAGGCTGGCAAATGAGGATGTATTTTCCATTGTGGACACGTATTTCATGCCTTACGGCATTGAGTGCGACCTTTACTCCATCATGGGGAAGATCCTGGCAGTCAGACGACGGAAAAACTCCCTTACCGGTACAGAACTGTACCAGATGAAGCTTGAAGTAAATGAGATGGAGTTTGACATCTGCGTACCGGTTGACTGTGTGATGGGCGAGCCGGAGATCGGACGCCGGTATAAGGGGACAGTCTGGCTGCAGGGGTACATCAATTTCTGATAAAACAGTTGTGAAAACCGAAAAAACGTGGTATATTAATTGTTGTGCCGAACGGCACAGCATAAATGTTTCCGTAGCTCAGCAGGATAGAGCGACCGCCTCCTAAGGGCGTGTTGGAGCAATCGCCTAACTTGCTTTTTCTAGCTGAGTTTTATAGATAAAATTGAATAATGTCCCAGTACCTCAGTAGGATAGAGGGTCCGCCTCCTAAGTGTTTGGTAAGCGAACACCTCATGGAAGCAGGGACAGGCAGATTTGAGTACAAATCGGATCTGGTACGGAAACGAATTGAACAGGAGTTGAACATGAAAAAGGTGTTCGCTTCACTGTCAAAGAAACAGAAAAAATTGTTGGTTACCAGTCATAAAAAATGGCTGTTACCATAGAATCGGTTATCTGACCGAGAGGCTGAAAACCCAGTGTTTAAGCCAAAAATCAGAGAATGTCTTCGTAGCTCAGCTGGATAGAGCACTCGCCTCCTAAGCGAGGGGTCAGAGGTTCAAATCCTCCCGGAGACGGCAAATATAAGCGGGAATTATTAGCTGGAACGGCTGAATAATTACCCGCTTATTTCATTTTCTGGAGAGAAAAAAGGGTCTGTCAGGAATGAAATCTCAGCTAATACACGGACAAAAATCGGCGGCTCCAGCTAATAAATATGCTCTGTGGCTAATACTTTTTTTCAGGGCGTTTAGCTAATATGAGTGCTCGGTTAGATGTCAGCATGTGTTTTAGATAGTAAAAAAGAGAAAATGCTGGATAAACAGGCGGTACGTCATTACGGATTATCTGAAAAAAGCTGATACAATATCAATTACATGGATATGTCAAACGAGAAGCTCGTTTGGATCGGATTTATAAAAATCTGATCTGAACGGGCTTTTTACGTTTCAGAAGAAAGAAGGAGGAAGAATTGGAAGAAAAAGAGAAAGTCATTGAAATTGAGATTGAGAGGCTTCGTGATTTTAAGAAGCATCCATTTCAGGTCAGGGACGATAAAGAGATGTCGCTTCTAAAAGAAAGTATTCAAAATTACGGGATACTCAGTCCACTGATCGTTAGACCTGTCCTGGACGGTGTGTATGAGATTGTGGCAGGGCATAGAAGAAAATATGCAGCACAGCAGTTGGGATATCGTAAGCTGCCCGTAATCATCCGGGTGATGTCTGATGACGAGGCGATTATTTCCATGGTGGATTCTAATTTGCAGCGGGAGCGGATCAGCTACAGCGAAAAGGCATTTGCCTACATGATGAAAAATGAGGCAATGAAAAGAAAAGGCGGTCGAAAGCGTAGCCAAATTGACCACAAATTCAAAGGGAAAAAGACAGTCGAGATTATTGGAGAGGAAGGCGGTGACAGTCCTAAGCAGGTTCAACGCTATATCAAGATTA